>DASWGW010000033.1:0-20031 GCA_036393435.1 Candidatus Limnocylindria bacterium
CCGGCGTCGTGCGCGAGCGCCAGCGCGCCCGCACACCCGAAGCTCTCGTCGTCCGGGTGCGCGAGGACGGCAGCCAGGCCACCCGGCGCGATGCGATAGCTCATTCGCCCTCCTCGTGCGCGTCGTCGGCGGCGAGCAGGATCCACCCGTGCCGCTCGACCGCCCCCCTCATCGTACGCAGCACCGCCAGCTTGCCGCTGACTACCTCTCCGATGAACCGGCGCACCCCGTCGTCGTCCAGGCTCGAGCCGGGCGGTGCGCTGTCGCGACCGACGTTGAGCCAGGCGAGGTGGTATCGGTCCATCCGGCCCCAGACGCGCTCGAGCAGCGCATCCGAGGTGAGCAGCCAGTCGCGGAATCGATCCCAGTCGGGCGCGGTGATGAGCGCGTCGCCGGCCGCGACAAGGTCGTCGGTGGCTCGCAGGAATTCGCGGCGCGACATGACGGTGACCGGTCGCTCGCTCACGGTTGGCGAGTATAGGGAGCGACCGCGCGCGTGACCGAAGCTGCTTCGCGCCGGCCGCCTCCGGGGCGTCAACTCAAGCCAGACTGGCGTTGTGACGCACGAATAGCCTGTGGCGCGGCGTTTCGCAAGTCACGCTGGCAGGACGACCGCCTAGATGCCTATCCGAGCCCACTCTTCGCCGTTCCTCGGTCGTAAGACCAGTGTGGCTTGAGCGCGGGCCGCTCGGCCCGGGTTTGTGCACCACATGTGCACATTTCCGTGGCCGGAGTACCACATGTTGTGCGAAACGGCGGTGCGGCCGACATGCGCCGGTGGCAGAATCGCGGCGATGCCAGCGACTCCTACCGCCCTGTCCGCGCGCCTCATCTTCCCGACCCGCGAGATCGTCGAGGAGTACTACCTCCCGATCATCTACACCGCGTGCCGGACCTGCTACAGCGAGCTGCTGCCCGACCAGATCTGGGACAAGGCGGTGAGCCGGCAGGTGGCGGACGACAAGCAGCAGAGCCTGGTCCGCAAGGTGATGGAGTCCGGGCACGGCTCGACGATCGAGCACGTGAACTTCACGTTCGCGATCAGCGGCGTGACGCGGACGCTGAGCCACCAGCTCGTCCGGCACCGCGCGGGGACGGCCTTCGACCAGCAGTCACAGCGCTACGTCAGCTTCAAGAAGCGCGACAACTACACGGTCCCGGACTCGATCGCCAACGGCGACCTGCCCGATGACCTCGCCGGACGCTTCCAGCGCGCGATCGACGAGAACCTCGACCTGTACGGCCAGCTGCTGCAGGCCGAGGTCCCGGCCGAGGACGCGCGGTTCATCTTCCCGAACGCGATGCAGACGAACCTGATCATGACGGTCAACCTGCGTCAGCTGATCCACATGTCCGGGCTGCGTCTCTGCACCATGGCGCAGTGGGAGATCAGGCAGCTCTTCAAGCAGATCCGGCACGAGGTCTTCAGGGTCTCGCCCTTCTTCGGCAGCTTCCTGGTGCCGAAGTGCGTCCCGCTCGGCTACTGCGACGAGATGGGAAACCGCGACGAGCACTGCCGCATCAAGCCCCACCGCGACACGGTGATGGCGGTCTGGGATGCCTACCGGGGCGGCTCGCTGGCGGAGACCGACGGGCCGGTTGTGCCGGAGACGAGCCCGTTCCGCCCGCGGGCTCGGCGCGTGCCCATTCCCGTCGGGGAGGACGCGGTGCGGCCGAGCCACGACGAGCCCGTCGGGGCGCCGATGGGGCAGGCTGGAGCGTCCGACCGGGTCTGACCGGCTGCTAGTTGTCCGGCGACACGCCGTCGCCGAGCGTGAAGCGGCGCAGTTCCTCGTCGCACGCGTCGGCCAGGCGCCGCGCCTCGTTCACCAGGAACGAGCTCATCTTCGTCGAGTCGGTGATGAGCAGGGTGTGGCCGCGCTCGTTGCGGTCGAGCACGATCCGATCGTCGCCGTGGAAGCTGATCCCCCAGTTCGCCTGCAGCTGCACGAGCTCGGCGAGCACGACCTTCTCGCTGAAATACCAGTCCAGGAACTCGGCGTTCAGCGCGGTGACGACGTCGCGTAGCTGAAGCGTCTCGTTGCGACGGAGCCTCGAAGCGAAGTGCACGACGCGCAGCGACGCGAACGGGTCGCCACTCCGGGCGAGCTGCGGCGGAGCGACCTGCGGGTCGGGCATGCCCTCGGGAGCTGGGCCCAGGAGCCTGGCATCGGCGGTCATCGGTCCCGCGAGTATCGCCCGCACGAAGGCATGCCATCAAATGGGGCGGCCGGCTCCGGCTCAGCCGATGCGGAGGCCCTCCGGACAGCCGGGCTGCGGCGCGAGCAGGTAGACGTTCCCGTCGTCGGCCATCGCGCCGAGGACGAGCACCTCGCTCGCGAGGCCGGCGATGCGGCGCGGCGGGACGTTGACGAGCGCCACGACCTGGCGCCCGACCAGGGCGGTTGGATCGGGGTAGGTCACCGTCAGCTGTGCGGAGCTCAGCCGCTCGCCCAGCTCGGCGCCGAAGTCGATGCGCAGCCGATACGACGGCTTGCGCGCCTCCGGAAACGGGCCGGCTGCGACGATGCGCCCCACGCGCATGTCGACCCGCGTGAACTCGTCGAACTCGATCACCGCTCTCCCGGCCCCGCCCGGCGATTCAAGCCAGACTGGTCTTACGACCGACGAACCCGCGAATTATGGTTCGAGTCGGACGCTGGACGGTCACAACGCCAGTCTGGCTTGAGAAAATGACGCGTGCAGAGCCACTCGTCCAGTGTGGCGTGCGGAAACGACGCGCGTAGACCCATCCGCCGGGCACAACGCCAGCCTGACTTGAGCTGGTGCCGAGAGAGGCGGAGGAAAGGTGCGGTGCGGAGCGGTACCGGCGCACGCGCGCACCCGCTAGGACTTTCGGGCCGTTGGTCCTCCGGTCCGCCGCCGGTACGGTGTACCCCACCGCGAGCGCCGCTTGAAGCTCGACCGATCCGTGTTAGGGAGACGACGTTGACGTTCTGGAACTGGCGCCGCGGACCGACTCCGCCTGCGACGCAGGGCAGCGCCGCGCTGGCGGTCGCTCCCGAGCTCGTGCCGATCGAGCTGTACACGCTCGAGTCGCGCATCGTCGGCTGGATCGCCCCGAACGGGCTCCGCGTCACCGACGTCCTGAACACCCGCACCGAGATCCGCCTCTGGCGCCCGAGCCCCGGCCCGCTCGACGAGAAGTCGATGCCCTCGCCGAGCACCGATCCCAGCGAAGCCGCCGAGAGCGGCGAGTGGCACAGCCTCGACACCGAGCACATCGTCCTCGCCATGCCGCCGGAGTGGCGCGCCAGCCGGCAGCTCCGGCTGCATCGGCGCCTCGATCGCGCGGCCGTCATCGCCGGACCCTTCAGCGTCACCGGCAACATCCACCTCACGCCCGGGGTCGAGATCGGTCCGCACCTGCTGCGGATCCAGCCCTTCGTTCCCCTCACCGACGCGCACATCCTTCACAACGCCGAGCCCCATTTCGAGCACGTGGTGAGCGTCGTCATCGTCAACAGCCAGCACGTGTCGCAGATCATTCCCCTCGTCGCGCTCGCCTGACCTCTCGGCGCGCAGCCGCGCCGTCCCTCGTGGCCGTCCTCGCATAATCAGCCGCAGATGGCGGTGCTCGGCTCGTCCCTCGATCCTGCCTCCGCGGCCTTCCAGGCGAACGCGGCGGCCATGCGCACGCTCGTGGACAACCTGCGTGCGCGTGCCTCCGCGCTCACATCGCGCGGGGCGGCCGGCGACGACCGGTCCATCGCTCGCCACCGCGAGCGCGGCAAGCTGCCCGTCCGCGAGCGCATCGACCGGATCATCGACCCGGGCAGCGCGTTCCTCGAGCTGGGAATGCTCGCGGCGAACGGGGTGTACGACGACGAGGCTCCTGGCGCCGGGATCGTGACCGGCATCGGCCGCATTGAGGGCGTGGAGTGCGCCATCGTCGCGAACGACGCCACGGTCAAGGGCGGCACGTACTACCCGCTGACGGTGAAGAAGCACCTCCGCATGCAGGAGGTCGCGCTCGAGAACCGGCTCCCGTGCGTGTATCTGGTCGACTCCGGAGGCGCCTTCCTGCCGATGCAGGACGAGGTCTTCCCGGACCGCGACCACTTCGGCCGAATCTTCTACAACCAGGCGCAGCTCTCGGCGCGCGGTGTCCCGCAGGTGGCGCTGGTGATGGGCAGCTGCACGGCGGGCGGCGCGTACGTGCCGGCCATGAGCGACGAGACGGTCATCGTGCGCGGCACCGGAACCATCTTCCTGGGCGGGCCGCCGCTTGTGAAGGCGGCCACCGGCGAGGAGGTGAGCGCGGAGGACCTCGGCGGAGCCGAGGTGCACACCGTGCTGTCGGGCGTCGCAGATCACTACGCGCTGGACGACGAGCACGCCCTGGCCATCGGGCGGTCGATCGTCCGAAACCTGGGGCGGCGTCGGCCGGATCCCCCGTGGGATCCCTCCGAGCCCATCGACCCCGCCGTCGACCCGGCCGGCCTCTACGGCGTCATCCCCGCCGACGGGCGCCAGTCCTACGACGTCCGGGAGGTCATCGCCCGACTCGTCGACGGCTCCGAGCTCCACGAGTTCAAGGAGCGGTACGGCGAGACGCTCGTCTGCGGGTTCGGGCGGATCGAGGGATACCCGGTCGGCATCGTGGCCAACAACGGCATCCTGTTCAGCTCCTCGAGCCTGAAGGGCGCGCACTTCGTCGAGCTGTGCAGCCAGCGCCGCATCCCGCTCGTCTTCCTCCAGAACATCACCGGCTTCATGGTCGGCCGCGAGTACGAGGCCGGCGGCATCGCCAAGGACGGCGCGAAGCTCGTGACCGCGGTCGCGACCACGGCCGTGCCGAAGTTCACGGTCATCATCGGCGGCAGCTTCGGCGCGGGGAACTACGGAATGGCGGGCCGCGCGTACTCGCCGCGACAGCTGTGGATGTGGCAGAACGCGCGGATCAGCGTCATGGGCGGCCAGCAGGCGGCGCGCGTCCTGTCCACGGTGAAGGGCGACCTCGAGACCGATGCGGACCGCGATGCCTTCGAGGCCCCGATCCTCGAGAAGTACGAGCGCGAGGGATCTCCCTATTACTCCACCGCGCGGCTGTGGGACGACGGCGTGATCGATCCGCTCGACACGCGCCGGGTGCTGGCGCTCGGCCTCAGCGCGGCGCTCAACGCGCCGATCCCGGAGCCCGGTTTCGCCCTGTACCGCATGTGAGGTTGGATCGATGGAAATTTGGAGCGAACGCGGCGGGGCGCGGGCCCGCGAGATCGCGACGGACATCCTGACCCTGGCCTGGATCGTCCTGTGGGTCACCATCGGCATCCGGGTCTACGGCTTCCTCGCCAACCTCGCGGAGGCGGGTCGGCTCGTGCAGCGCGGCGGGATCGAGCTGCACGACGCGGGAGACACCATCGGCGGCGCGTTCGAGGGGATCCCGCTCGTGGGAGAGGGCGCGGCCGGCGGGATCCGCGATGCCTTCGCGGCGGCCGGCGACCCGCTGGTCGCGTTCGGAACGGACCTGGAGCGCGCCCTCATCACCATTGCCGTCCTGATCGGGTTGCTCGTCGCGGCCGCCGGACTGATCCCGTGGTTGAACCGCTACCTGCCGTGGCGCGTGGAACGGTTCAGCCGGCTGAACGCGGCGGCGCGTGTGGTCCGCAGGCGCCGCTTCGCATCGAAGACACCGGTACCCCCGGCCGAGATCGAGCGCATCCTCGCCTCCCGGGCGCTGCATCGGCTGGAGTACGACGAGCTTCTCCGATTCAGCCCGGATCCGTTCGGGGACTGGTCGACCGGGCGCCACGACCGGCTGGCGCGGGCCGAGCTCGATCACTCTGGCCTTCAGGTGATCCGGGTCGGCGGCTGAGTCCACGCTCTCCGGTCATCACGCGTAGGCTCGACGCAGCAATGACGCAGACGGATCGGCCCGCCGCGGGCTCCCACGACCGGAGCATGCCCTCGGGCGCGCTGGAGACGAGCGCCGCCAACCTGTTCGAGGCGATGCTCGCGGCCCGCGAGGCTGAGGAGCGCGGAGCGCCCGACCGCCGCACCCTGTACGCCTTCTACCGAACGCTCATGAGCGGTACCCTGCTGCTGCCGGTCCCGCCGCAGCACGGCGACGAGGCCAAAGAGGCGCTCGCATCGGCGGTGAACGACGACGAACAGGTGGAGATCAGCGTGATGCTCGCGCGCGAGGGAGACGGCACCGCGGTGAGCGTGCTCTTCGGCTCGGTCGCCGCCCTGGCCGCCTGGGCGCCCACGCACACGGCCAATCTGCCCCTCCCGGCGCGAATCGCCATCGCCAACCTCGCGGCTGCCGGCCTGCCGGCGATCATGGATCCGGCCGGCCCGGTGCCCTACCGATTCGAGCTCGACGAGCTGAGCGACCTCGCCGACGGTCGCCTGCCGGGGACCGACGAGCCGCTCTTCGAGCCGACGGCGCGGACCTCGATCCGCGTTCGGCTGCCCAGCCGTGACGTCGCCGAGCTCGAGGCGAGCCTGGCGGCTGCGCTGGCCGAAACCGCGATCGAGGCGGCATACGTCGTGGAGACCGACGGGCCCGACGGCCAGCCGCGCCTGATGCTCGGCCTGCTCGGCGAGCCGGGCGCATCGGCCACCGTGGACGTGCCCGAGGGAACCGACGTGGTGTGGCTCGAGGAGCCGCTCCTCGGGCAGGTGCGCGCCGTGGCCGAGCCGTTCCACCGGCGGGGGAAGCCGTGATCGACGGCCAGGTGCGGGTCACGGTCGAGGGACATGTGGCCCGTGTCACCCTGGCGCGGCCGGAGGTGCGGAACGCGTTCAACGCGCCGCTCATCGAGGCCTTGCGCGAGGCATTCGGGGGCCTGGCCGCTCAGCCGCCGGAGTCGCTGCGCGCCGTGATCCTGGCCGGAGAGGGCACGTTCTTCAGTGCCGGCGCCGACGTGGAGTGGATGCGCGCCGCCATCGGCCTGAGCCTCGAGGAGAACGGTCGCGACGCGGCCGCCATGCATTCGATGTTCAGCGCCATCGACGCCTGCCCCGCACCGGTCATCGCCCGCGTCCAGGGTGGTGCGATCGGTGGCGGCATGGGCCTGTGCGCGGTCAGCGACATCGTCGTCGCCACCGACGGCGCCATGTTCGGCTTCACCGAGACGAAGCTCGGGCTGCTGCCGGCCGTCATCAGCACCTTCGTGCTGCGCAAGATCGGCGAGACGCACGCCCGGAGGCTGTTCCTCAGCGGCGAGCGATTCAGCGCCGAGCACGCCAGGCTGATCGGCCTCGTGCACGAGGTGGTGGAGGACGAGCCTGCGCTCGACGCCCGCATCTCGGTCATCGCCCGCGAGCTTCGGTCCGCCGGACCGAACGCCGCGCGGGCCGCGAAGGCCCTGATCCGCGAGCTGCGTGGCCTCTCCCCCGCCGAGGCCGCGGCGCTCACGATCAACCGGATTGCGGAGCAGCGCACGTCGGCCGAGGGCCAGGAGGGCCTCACCGCCTTCACGCAGGAGCGACCGCCGTCATGGAGCGGGGACTGACGCTCGAAGCCGCAGCACCTCGTTCGGGCTGCGTCCCGTTCATGCGTCCCGCGTGGGAACGTGGAGCACGTAACCACGTAGGGACCCAGAGCGCAGCCCACAACACCTGAGGACTGGAGGTCGAATCCCGCCGGAGGCGGCTCAGTGCGACAATCGCGACGTGGCTGACGGCGACCTGACCCCGCGCGAGGTCGCGGAACGGCTGGGAGTCACGGTCCGCACCGTCCAGCGCTGGGTCGCCTCGGGCACCCTCGGGGCAACCCGAGTCGGCGGTCGCGTGCGGGTGTCGCGTTCGTCGCTGGCAGCCCTCACCACCCCAGCCGCCGTCGTACAGGGCCGCCCGATCCGCGCACTGCTCGTCGCCAACCGTGGCGAGATCGCGGCTCGCGTCTCACGGACCGCCCGCGCGCTCGGGATCCGCGCCATCGGCGTGACCGCCGACGGGGACCGGACGCCGGCCGGCATCGACGACTCCAAGGCGATCGGCTCCTATCTCGACGCGGACGAGCTGCTGGCCGTGGCGCGGCTGGCCGGGGCCGATGCGGTCCACCCCGGCTATGGGTTCCTCGCCGAGAACGCCGACTTCGCGCGTGCCGTGAACGCCGCGGGCCTGACCTGGGTCGGTCCTCCGCCGGACGCGATGGCGGCCCTCGGCGACAAGGCGGCCGCCCGACGCCGTGCGGCAGAGGCGGGTGTGCCGGTGCTCCCGGGCTACGACGCGGCGGGCCAGGACGACGCGACGCTCTTGGCGGCGGCGGAGCGCATCGGGTACCCGCTGCTCGTCAAGCCCAGCGCGGGCGGTGGCGGCAAGGGGATGCGGACGGTGAATCGCGCGAACGCGCTGTCAGACGCGCTCGCGGCCGCGCGGCGCGAGGCGAAGCGGGCCTTCGGAGACGACCGCCTGATCCTCGAGCGCTACGTGGAGGGTGCCCGGCACGTGGAGGTCCAGGTCCTGTTCGACGGCCACGGGGCGGGGGTCCACCTCGGCGAGCGCGACTGCAGCGCCCAGCGGCGGAGCCAGAAGATCGTCGAGGAGGCGCCCGCGCCGGCCGTGACGCCCGACCTCCGCGAGCGAATGGGCGAGGCGGCGCTCCGCGTGGCCAGCACGGTCGGCTACGTGAGCGCCGGTACCGTCGAGATGCTCCTCGCGGATTCGGGGGACTTCTTCTTCCTCGAGATGAACGCGCGCCTCCAGGTCGAGCACCCCGTGACCGAGGCGGTCACCGGACGCGACATCGTCGCGGACCAGCTGCGCATCGCCGCCGGCGAGTCGCTCGCGGCGCTCGGCCTGCTCAAATCGCCGCCGATCCGGGGGCACGCCCTCGAGGCGCGCCTGTACGCGGAGGATCCCGAAGCCGGGTTCCTGCCGGCGAGCGGACGCCTCCTGCGGCTCGAGTGGCCGGACGGGGTCCGCATCGACTCCGGAGTCCGGCAGGGCGACGCGATCACCGACCGATACGACCCGATGATCGCCAAGCTGATCGCCCACGGCAGGACGCGCAACGAGGCACTCGAGCGGCTCCGCGCGGCCCTCGGGGCCACGACCGTTCTCGGCGTCCGGACCAACCTGCGGTTCCTGCGCTGGCTGCTCGATCAGCCGGCGATGCGCGACGGCGAGATGCGCACCGATACCGTCGGCCTCCTCGACCTCCCGCCGGCGGCGGAACCGACCGACGCGGACTGGCTGGCCGCCGCAGGCGCGCTGCGGCCGGTCGGCGCAGAGCCGTGGAGCGGTGGCTGGCGCCTGAACGCGCCGCCGGTGCTTCGCGTGCGTCACGGCGGCGAGGATCGAACCCTGGCGCTGCGCCCGCTGGGGACCGATGCGACCGCGGTCGCCGCGGTGGCCGCGGAGGGGGTGGCATACGTCGATGTCGAGGGCCAATCGCTCGAGTTCCGGGTCGCGCCCGCGCCCTCGGTGGAGGAGGCCGCGCGTCACGCCTCGAGCACGGCCGACGGCGGCAGCGCCGTGCTCACGGCCCCGATGCCGGGGCGGGTCATCTCGGTCCGTGTGACGGAGGGCGCCGCGGTCGCCGTCCACGCGCCGGTGGTGATCATCGAGGCCATGAAGATGGAGCACGCGGTCGTGGCGCCGATCGAGGGGAGGGTCGCACGCCTGACGGTCGCAGAAGGCCAGCAGGTCCAGCGCGGCGATCTGCTCGCGGAGATCGAGCCCTACCATGCGGGCGATGTCAAGTGAGTGATCGCGACGTGCGCGTCTACGAGGTCGGCCCGCGCGACGGGCTGCAGAACGAGAAGACGCCCGTGCCCACCGACGCCAAGCTTCGGTTCATCCAGCTCCTGGCGGATGCCGGCCTGCGCGACATCGAGGCCACCAGCCTCGTCTCGCCGCGAGCCGTTCCACAGCTCGCCGACGCCGACGAGCTCCTGGCGCGCCTCGAGCGGCGCCCCGGCGTGCGCTACCCGGTGCTCGTGCCGAACGCGCGCGGCCTGGCGCGTGCGGTGACCGCGGGCGTCGACGCCATCTGCGTCTTCACCGCGGCGACCGAGTCATTCACGCGCGCCAACATCGGGATGACCATCGCCGAGTCGATCGACGCGTTTCGGCCGATCGTCGGCGAGGCTCGCGATCGCGGCTGGTGGACGCGCGGCTACGTGAGCACCGCCTTCGGCTGCCCCTACGAGGGCGAGGTGGCCGAGTCTGCGGTCGTCGCCGTCGCGCGGCAGCTCGTCGAGCTGGGCGTGGACGAGGTCAGCATCGGCGACACGATCGGCGTGGCCGGCCCCGCCGACGTTCGGCGCGCAGTGGGGGCCCTGCTCGCCGAGGGCATCGGCGCCGATCGGCTGGCAATGCACTTCCACGACACGCGCGGGACCGCACTCGCCAACGTCGTGGCCGCGCTCGAGCTCGGGATCCGCAGCTTCGACGCCTCCACCGGCGGCACCGGTGGCTGCCCCTACGCGCCTGGCGCCGCGGGCAACCTCGCCACGGAGGATCTCGCCTACCTGCTCGATCGCGAGGGCGTGACGCACGGCCTCGACCTGGACGCGCTCCTCGTCGCGGCCGCCCACGTCAGCCAGGCGCTCGGGCGAGCCCTCGGGACCAAGGTCGGCCAGGCCGGGGGCTGGCGAGTGCCCGTACCATGAGCGCAATGGACCTCGAGCCCTCCGCGGACGCCCAACCGCGGCCGGTGATCCTGGACGTCGATACCGGCATCGACGACATGATCGCGCTGCTCATCGCGGCGACCAGCCCGGAGCTCAACCTGCGGGGCGTGACGTGCGTGGCCGGCAACGTCGAGATCCATCACGTGGCGCGCAACACCGGCAAGATCCTGCGCCTCGTCGGTCGCGGCGACGTCCCGGTGAGCATCGGCGCCGCACGCCCCCTCCAGCGCCGCCTGCGCACGGCGCCCGACACGCACGGCCCGACCGGCACCGGCTACGTCGAGCTGCGCGGCGAGGACCGGCAGCTCGGGACCACCGAGTACACGGCCATCCCGGCCAGCCGCTACATCGCCGCGCACGTCAACCGTCACCCGGGCGAGATGACGATCGTGGCCCTGGGGCCCCTCACCAACCTCGCCTCGGCCACGCAGGCCGGCGTCGACCTCGCCCGCTCGACGCGCGAGGTGATCTGGATGGGCGGCACGCTCGAGGAGCGCGGGAACACGACCGAGACCGGCGAGTGGAACGCGTGCGTCGATCCGGAGGCCGTCGAGATCTGCCTTCGCGCCGGCGCGGTGCATCGGATGTTCCCGCTCGACGCCACCCAGGACGCCGTCTTCCGCATGGACGACTTCCGCGACCTGCCCGACACGCATCTCGCCAACATCGTGCGCGACGCCCTGCGCTTCTACGTCGCCTTCCACCAGAAGACCGATGGCATCGACGGCGCCTACCTCCACGACCCGGTCGTGGTCATCGCATCCCTGCTGCGGCCGGACCTGGTCACCGAGAGCGTGACCGAGCGGCTGGCGTGCGACACGAGCGCCGATCCCTACCTCGCGGGCAGCCTGTACCGCTCGGAGTCGGAGGCCCGCGCGCCGCTCGACGTGGCCGTCGCCATAGACGCCGACGGCATGAAGGCCGAGCTCATCACCCGGCTCACCCGAGCCGTCGCCGCCCCGTACAGCTGAGGAGAGTCGCCCAATGCTCGTTCGCTGGATCGCCGCGCTTCTCGCCTTCCTCGCCGTCGCCGGCATCGGCATCGTCGCCATCGGCGACTTCTCGTCCGAGGCCGCCGCGAATACCTGGGCGCTCGTCGCCGCCGTCGGGCTGCTCGTCGCGTTCGTGGTGTACGCGGGCATCGAGTACGCCCAGACCGGCGGCTTCGCGTCCATCGCCCGCCAGTTCGACCTCCGCACGCTGGTCCTGATGCCGGTGGCGATCGCCATCAACATCATCCTCGGCGCGGCGGTGGCGAATGCCCTGAAGATCCCGATCTACCTCGACAGCATCGGCACCATCCTGGTCGGAGCCCTCGCCGGGCCGATCCCCGGCGCCCTGACCGGATTCGTCACCAACATCCTGTGGCAGTACGTGATCCCACCGCCGTTCCAGGGAGCGGTCGCGGCGCCCTTCGCCATCGTGGCGGCGGTGATCGGCCTCCTCGCCGGCGTCTTCGGCCGGGTCGGATGGCTGCGGCCGCGCATCGGCCGCCCGATCACCCAGCTGGTGGTGGGCGGCATCGTCGCGCTGGCCGTGGTCGGCGGCCTGGCGTACTACGCGTACACCCGCTTCTACGAAGCGTCGTTCGAGTTCTTCAAGCCGGAGAACACCGACCCGCTCTTCGTCGCCCTCGGCTGGCTCGTCGCCCTGCTGTTCGTGGCGTTCGCGGTCGGCTTCCTCGTCCTCCTGTTCGTGCGGCGCGATCTCACCGTCGCGTACGTCACGATCGCCGGCGTGATCACCGGAGTGGTGGCCGCGCTCATCAGCGCCCCGATCAGCGCCAACCTGTTCAGCGGGGTCACCGGTGCCGGGACCGACTTCCTGGTCGCCGCGTTCCGCCAGGCCGGGTCCGACATCCAGGCTGCGACGTTCCAACAGGGCCTCCTGTCGGATCCGGTCGACAAGCTGGTCACGTTCTTCGCGGTGTACCTCGTGCTGAACGCCATGGCCAGGCGGGTCAAGGCCCGCTTCCCGCAGGGCGAGCGGCTCGTCGAGCGGGAGGCTGGCGTGGCCGCGGGCGACGACGCCGGCTGGCGGGGAGCCGGCGCCTGAGCGAGCCCTCGACGCGGCGCGACGTCCCAGACTTCCTCCAGCGACCGGGACCGAGCGGGTATCACCGGCTCAACCCGCTGACCAAGGCGACCATTGCGACGACGAGCGGCATCGCCGCGGTGGTGCTCGGCGGGCTTGTCGGTCCGTCCGTGCTCCTCGCGGTCGCGGTGATCGCCCCCGCGCTGGCGGCAGGCGTCCTGCGCGATCTCGCGCGCACGTCGGCGCTGCTTGCGCTGCCGATCGCCGCCAGCGCCCTGCTCGTCAACGTCTTCTTCTTTCCGGGCGGCCAGACCGAGCTCCTCCGGGTCGGACCGATCGTCGCGACCGCCGAGGGACTGGCGTTCGCCATCGAGATCCTGGCGCGCATCATGGCCATCAGCGGGGCCGTCACGCTCTTCTACCTGACGACGCGTCCCGCCGATCTCGTCGTCGACCTCGAGCGGCGCGGCATCAGCCCTCGCGTCGCGTTCGTGGCGAACGCCTCGGTCCAGACGGTGCCCGCCATGGTCGAGCGAGCGTCGCAGATCACGGATGCCCAGCGCGCTCGGGGGCTCGACACGGAGGGTGGGCTCTGGAAGCGCCTGAGCGGCATCGTTCCGATCGTCGGTCCGGTGATCCTGGGCTCGATCGCCGAGGTCGAGGAGCGGACGCTCGCGCTCGAGGCGCGCGGGTTCACGCGACCGGGCCGCAGGACGCTGCTGTGGGCTCCGGAGGATCGGGCATGGGAGGCCGTCCTGCGCTGGGCGCTCGTCATCGCCCTCTTCGGGCTCGTCGTGCTCCGCGTCACCGGGATGTTCCCGTGACGCTCACCCTGGCCGCGATCGGCTATCGCTATGCCGGTTCCGGCGAGCCGGCGCTCCTGGACGTCGATCTCGAGCTGCGCGGCGGCGAGGTGATCGGCCTGGTTGGAGCCTCGGAGTCCGGCAAGACGACGCTCTGCCTCGTGGCCAGCGGCCTCGCGCCGCGGGCGATCGGAGGGCTGCTGCGCGGCCGGATCGCGATCGACGGCGAGGACGTCGACAGCTGGCCGATGCATCGGCTCAGCCAGCACGTCGGCATCGGCTTCCAGTCGCCCGCGACACAGCTGTCGCAGGTCACCGCGACGGTCTTCGAGGAGGTCGCCTTCGGCCCGGTGAACTTCGCCCTGCCGCGCGACGAGGTCGCGGCGCGCACGTGGGATGCGCTCTCGACCGTCGGAATCACCGATCTCGCCGAGCGCGACCCGCGGCGCCTGTCCGGTGGGCAGCAGCAGCTCCTGGCGATCGCCGGCCTGCTCGCCCTGGGGCCGGCGCACCTCGTCCTCGACGAGCCGACCGCACAGCTCGACCCCGAGGGCACCCGCCTGGTGACCGATGCGCTCGCGCGGCTGGCGGAGGGCGGCACGGCCATCCTGGTCGCCGAGCAGAAGACCGACGTGCTCGCGGCGCTGGCCTCGCGGATCGCCGTGCTCGACCACGGGCGCCTGGTCATGGCCGGCCCGTCCGACGAGGTGCTCGGCGACAGGAGACTCACGGAGCTGGGCGTCACGCCACCGGCCGTGGTGCGCCTGCGGCAGGCGGCCGCCGCCGCCGGCATCGGTGCGGGCTTGCTCGCAGAGGCGCTCATCGATGCCTGAGCTGCGGACCGAGGGACTCGTGCACGTCTACCCGGGCTCGGGCGTCCGTGCCCTGGACGGCGTGGACCTCCGCTTCGACCCCGGGGAGCGCGTCGCGGTCGTCGGCCAGAACGGGAGCGGCAAGTCGACGCTCGTGCGTCACCTGAACGGGCTGCTGCGGCCGACCGAGGGCCGCGTCCTCGTCGACGGCTCCGACGCCCGGGGCATGCGAGTGGCCGAGCTCGCACGACGCGTCGGCGTGGTCTTCCAGGACCCGGACCGCCAGATCTTCGCGGGCTCGGTGCTCGACGAGGTCCGATTCGGGCCGCGCAACCTGGGGCGATCCGCCACCGAGCTGCGCGAGGCCGTGAAGGAAGCCCTCGATCTCACCGGGCTCACCGGGCTGGAGTCCCGGAATCCCTACGACCTCGGAGGATCGCGCCGCAAGCTGCTGGCGCTGGCGTCGGTGCTGGCCATGCGCACCCCGGTCCTGGTCCTCGACGAGCCGACGACTGGCCAGGACCGCGCCGGCATCGCCCGCGTTCGGTCCGTCATGGAGGGCGCGTCAGCCGCCGGGCGCACCGTGATCGCGGTGACGCATGACATGGAGTTCGTGGCCGAGCTGTTCGGAAGGGTGGTGGTCATGCGATCCGGGCGCATCATCCTGGACGGCTCACCCAGCCAGGCGTTCGACGCCGCTCGCCGCGATCTCCTGCGCTCCACGAACCTCGAGGCCCCGCTCGCCGCGCGCGTGGCGGCGCGAGTCGGTGTCGAGGCCGTCACGGAGGCCGACCTGGTGTCCGCCCTGGCCACGGCGGCGAGGCCCCCTCAGAGGCCCCCTCAGTAGAACCCGGGGCGTGGAGGCAGCGGCCGGCCCTCGGCGTCTCGGCGCTCCTCGTCGGGAAGCTCGTCGCGATGGGAGCGATCCGCGGACGGGCCCGGGATGGGCAGTGCCATGACCGAGCTCGGCACCTCGTCGAGCCGGTCGGCGATGCCGCGCAACCCCAGGCGGCGCAGCGCGGCGCCGAAGCGGTCGGCGAAGTCCCGATCGCGCAGCAGCCCGAAGCCGATCGACGGGTGGGCGCGGTTCAGGAGCTCCAGGGCGCGGGCGGCCTCGTAGGCGTTCACCTGGTTGAGCCCGAGCTGCGCCTCGAGCGCATCGAGCGCCCTGTTCGCCTCGCGTCGGGTCGCGCGAGTGAAATGCGGGGTACGGTTGACGAGAAGCTTCGCGCGGTACAGCGCGTCGCGGATCCGAGCGTCCCGATCGAGGTTAGCCATCGTCATGGGCCGAATAGTACGCGCCGAGGCTGGCTGGGAGGACGCCGTCAGCCGTGCGGTCGGCGACTCGACCCGGCCCATCCCGCTCGACGAGCGGTTCCTGCCCCGCAACGTCGACGGCGAGGCGTTCCGCAGCCGGTACGACCGCGCGTCCTTCCCGCCCGCGCGTGCCGCGGCCACCCTGCTCGCGATCTATCCGGATGCCACCGGCCGGCTGGTGATCCCGATCACCATTCGTCGCGACGAGCTCCGCGCACACGCGGGCGAGGTGTCGCTGCCGGGCGGGGCCGTGGAGGCGACCGACGCGGACGTCGAGGCGGCTGCGCTGCGCGAGGCGTGGGAGGAGATCGCCCTCGAGCCAGCCATCGTGCGCGTCGTCGGCAGGCTCGACCCCGTCTGGATCCCGGTGAGCAACTTCGAGCTGGTGCCGGTGGTGGGCACCGTCGCGACGCGTCCCTCGCTCGTGCCCCAGGACTCGGAGGTGGCGGCGATCGTGGAGCTGCCGCTCGAGGCGCTGCACGACGAGGAGGTCATCGGCGTGGAGGAGTTCTCGGCGCGGGGGATCACGCTCCGCGCCGGTGCGTACCGCTATGGGGGCGTGCGCGTGTGGGGCGCGACCGCCATCACGCTCGGCATGCTGGCCCGCGTCCTGGATGACGCCTAGGAACGCCGGGGCGAGGTGAGCTCAGCGCCGGGCCTGGACGCGCGTCTTCAACGAGCCCAGGAGCTCGAGGAGCGCCCCGTGCTGGGCGCGGGGTGCGGCGAGGATGCTGTTGCGCGGCCCACGCACCCTCGCCTTCCACCACGGCCCACCGTCGATATCGGTCACCACCGCGCCCGCGCGCTCGGCGATGAGCCCCGCCGCAGCCACGTCCCACTGGGACAGGCCGCCGTTCTGGATGAACGCGTCGAAGCGCCCGTTCGCCACGTAGGCCAGGGACAGCGCCGCGCTCCCCATGCGGCGGTGGATGCGGATGAGCGGCGCGATCCGCCGCTCGCGCGCCAGCCCGCCACGGCCGATCACCGCCAGGCTCACGACGTAATCGGACAGCGTCTCCTTGTCCGATGCCGTCACCCGCTCGCCGTTGAGGGACGCGGCTCCATCCTCGGTCGCGGCGTAGCAGTCCTCGCGCGCGGGGTCGAAGACCACGCCCACGCAGGGCCGATCGTCCACGACCAGACCGATGCTGACGCAGAAGTACGGGAGCCCGTTGGCGTAGTTCACGGTCCCGTCCAGCGGGTCGATGACCCAGGTCCGCCCGTTGCGCGACCCGTCGTCACGCAGGACTCCGGCGTGCTCGCCGGACTCCTCGGCCAGGATCGCGTCACCCGGATAGCGAGCCTTGACCGCGTCGATGACCAGGCGCTCCGAGGCGTAATCGGCATTGGTCACCACGTCGCGCTTGCTCTTGTAGTCGATTCGCTCGATGCGCTCGTAGCTGTCCATGAGCACCGCGCCGGCACGACGCGCGAGGTCGGAGGCGAACCCGAGCTCATCGGTCCACCGCTCTGACCGAGGCTCAGACGGCTGCCTGGTCGTCCGTGTTGGGCTGCCGGTCGTCACGTCCTGCGTCACCCTCCGCCTTGATGAAGCTCATCTTGCCCCTCGGCTCGAGGATGGCCCATGCCACGTCCCGCAGGTGCGCGATTCCGGCCAGACGCATCTCGGACTGGATCTCGGTCTCCGTGAGCCGATCGTGCCGAAGGTTCTCACGAATGATCTCCCCGGCCCGAACGATGACGCGCGGCTGACCGTCCAGGAAGCGCTCTGCTCGCCGCGACAGGTACGTGATCCAGCTCAGCACGCTGGCCCAGAAGGCGAAGGTGGCCACCGCCAGTATCGCGCCCGTGAGGCTGAAGTCGTTGTGGGTGACGCCCTGCTGGATGAGATCGCCGGTCACCACCAGCACCAGGAGCTCGAATGGCGTGAGCTGGGCCAGCTCGCGCTTGCCAAGCATCCGGACCAGCACGTACAGGGCGAAGAAGATGACGGTGGCGCGAACCACGATGTCCATCTAGGGCAACACCTCCATCACGATCGGTAGCTCTGCGATCGCCCGTTCGCCGTCATAGACGGCGACCGTCCCCTCGTTCCGCCAGAGCATGTCGGGGTTGATCTGGCCATCGACCTTCAGGAGGAAGCTGTCGCCTGCATCGAGCGGTCCGAAGGTGAAGCGCAGCTCGCCGCCCTCGCTCGCCTCCTCCGTGGCACCCGGGAGGAACGTGTTGATCGTGAAGTCCTCCCACAGGCCGGCGTCGACGCCGACCACGAGCTCGTCGATCCGCTCGTGTGCGGTGACCTGGAGCCGCATCTCGAAGAACTCGCCGTTGCGGATGCGAGCCGGAGCGTGCAAGGTCACCGTCGCGGCGCCGGCCTTCTCGGTGAGCGTCGCCTCAACGCCCGCCAGCCCGGCGAGTGAGCCCACCATCAGCAATGCGAGCACCACGAGCGCGATCGGGCTCGCGTGTCGGTGCCATCCCGTCGCAGCTCGCTGATGGGCCGCGGACAGGCCGTCGGGCAATTGCTCATTCGCGGATTTCGGGTCGGCCGATCGCTCCCTTTTCCTGCTCACGCGCGGCGTGTTAGCAAGCGCTGGGCCGCAACCGCGGCCCGGTTTGTCGGCAGAGCGGGCGCGGTAATCGGCAACTAAGCCGCCGATAACTGCCTCCCTGCGAGTGGGCCGCGGCTGGTGGCGGTGGCGGACGTCATGGCAGGCGATGAGCGCCTCCAGGCCGCGCACGAGTCGCTGAGCGCCGCGATCCTCGATGGACACGTCTGGCGGCTTCCCGCATCGGCCGATCGGTGGCGAGCCGAGAGCGCCAGTCGCTGGAGGCGACGCTCGGATAGGCTAGCGGCATGCCGCAGCTCCATCTCCACGCCGAGGCCGGCGACTACGCGCCGTTCGTCCTGCTCCCCGGCGACCCGAACCGCGCGCGCCGCATATCCGAGCGGCTCGACGCGAACAGCGTGCGGCAGGTCAACGACAACCGAGGCCTCCTGGGCTTCACAGGCACGTTTCAGGGGATCCCGGTCAGCGTCCAGACCACGGGCATGGGGACGCCCAGCCTATCGATCGTGGTCGAGGAGCTGCTCCGCCTGGGTGCGCAGCAGCTGGTGCGCGTCGGGACGTGCGGCGGAATTGCGCCCGGGCTCAAGACAGGCGACCTTGTCGTGGCCACGGCGGCGTGCCCGACGGACGGCGCGACGGCGACCTATCTGCACGGGGAGGCCTACGCGCCGGCGGCCGACTTCGCCCTGACCCGGGCCCTGGTTGACGCCGCGGGGCGCGCCGGCATCGGCGTGCGCGCCGGGCTCGTGGCATCGGTCGACGTCTTCTACAACCCCGATGCGGACTACGCCCAGCGCTGGCGCGATCGGGGCGTGCTCGCCTTCGAGATGGAGGCCTCTGCCCTCTTCTACCTGGCCGCGCGGTCGGGGGTGCAGGCCGGCTGTGCGCTGACGGTCAGCGACGTGCTGAGCGAGGAGGTCAGCTCGGAGGAGAGCTACCTCGCCCCGGAGGAGCTTGCCGCGGCGGTGGACCGCATGGTGGGCGTCGCGCTGGAGGCCGCCCTGCCTTCAGCGGACGGCTGACCGTTGCCCGACCGAGACGTGTTTCGGCACTGGCCTGTCCTCATGCGGCATCGTCGACGGCGCACGGTCGTCGACTGGTGAGCGTCCTCCCGCCGGATGCATCGGTCAATACGAACCTGCGCCGGCAATACATGAATTTGGGCTGCGGGAGTACCCTTCGGCTGGGCATCTGCAGCGAGAAGGGAGCGGCAAGGCGATGCGAGGAGTCGACTGTGTGGCACCAAACTGCATTCACCTTCATGCCGAAAGTGACGAACAGCTGGTGCAGGAAGCCATGCGTCATGCCCGCGAGGTCCATCCGGAGATGGAGTTTCCAGAATCCGCGGCCAAGGACTTCGTGCGGAGCGGTGCGTACGATGACGCCGGCCATGCCTCGGGCAGCTGACGGACAGCAATGACCGATACGCTCTCGCGCCCCAGCGGTGGCGCGATCGTCAACCCGAACGCCGCCGCCGAGGCGAAGGACTTCCTGCCACTGAAGGGGATCGATCACGTCGAGTTCTGGGTAGGCAACGCCAAGCAGGCCGCCCACTACTTCCGGGCGCTGTGGGGCTTCACGCCGGTGGCCTACGCGGGCCTCGAGACCGGCGTGCGGGATCGGTCCAGCTTCGTGCTCGTCCAGAACGACATCCGATTCGTCGTCACGGCACCTCTGACCCCGGAGGGCGAGATCGCCGCGCACGTGGCGAAGCACGGCGACGGCGTCAAGGACATCGCCTTCTCCGTGGACGACGTGGAGTCGGCGTGGCGCGAGACGACGTCACGCGGCGCTCGCAGCGCCATGGAGCCGACCGAGCTTCCAGGTGAGAAGGGCACGCTGCGTCGGAGCGCCATCCACACGTACGGCGAGGTGATCCACTCGTTCGTGGACCGGGGCGACTACCACGGCACCTTCGCGCCCG
>DASWGW010000034.1:0-2250 GCA_036393435.1 Candidatus Limnocylindria bacterium
TGCGCTGACCCAGCTCCTCGAATCCCTCGTCTCGACCCGCTCGTTTGCCCTGGCGCGGGCGCTCGCGCTCGACGGGCTGGCGGCGGCACGCGACGGACTCGTGCCGTGGTTCGAAGCGGTCGCTGCCGGCGGCGACGCACCCGCGGCCCGGTCGCGGATGGCCTACGCGGCGCTGCTGTCCGGGATCTGCCTCGCTCATACCGGGCTCGGCGCCGTGCACGGGCTCGCCTCCCCGCTCGGAGCGCGCCATCCGATCGGGCACGGGGCGGCGTGTGGGGCCACGCTCGTGGCGGCCACAGGGGTAAACCTCGCCGCGCTCGAAGGGCGGGACCCGGACGGACCCGGCCTTGGCCGATATGCCGAGGCGGGTCGGGTGCTGTCCGGGCAGGCCGACCTGGGCGACGCGGCTGCGCGGACGGCGCTCCTCGACACGCTCGCCGACTGGGGGGCGCGGCTGGGGATCCGCGGCCTCACCGCGCTCGGGGTGGGGGAGCGGGACTACCCGCCGCTCGTCGCTGATGCGCGCGGCACGAGCATGCGGACGAACCCGATCGAGCTCACCGACGTCGAGGTGGAGGCCATCCTTCGGGCATCTGCGTAGGCGAGAGGGCCCTGCCCGCTCCTTCTCTGCTCGGCTGGTCGGGCTTGAAACACCAAGACCTTGACAGCGTCAGCAGGTAGACGGAGGCTGTCTCACACGGCACTTGGAGGTCGGTGATGATTTTCGGGCCGGGCATTCCCTGGATCGGCCTGATTCAGGAGGAGATGCGCCTGAAGCGGGTCGGCCAGGCGCTCGATGCGGCCGAGGCGAAGGCACACAAAGGCGAGGATCTTCGCGCCGCCCGCGAACGGTACGCCGAAGAGCGGGCCGCCCATGCGCGCCGCTCCGGACCCGTCGTCGGCTGGATCGGCAACCTCCTGGGCCGGCTCGGTCGGTAAGGCGTCGGTCGCCGCGCAGGCCCTTGCACCCGGGCGACTCCGCGCTGGCGCACGCTCGCCCCGCTGCCGAAGCGCCGTCGTGGCCGTGCGTGCCGTACGCCGGAATTCAGTCCTGAGTGGATCCGGACGCGTGCACGCTCGGCCGCAACCCCTGGGCGCCGAATTCGAGGATCGGCCAAGCGCACCGCGGCCAAAGGCGATGCAGGCGTGAATGGCGAACAGGCGCGCATCGGGGCACCTTTCCGGCATGGCGAGCGGCCGCGTCCCGGGGCACCGCCCCAACTGCGCCACCGGGTGTGGGAACCCTTGCAGCGACGGATGCGAGAAGGACGTGAGCATCCGACGGCAGAGTAAGGGGCCGACGGGCCGCATCAACCGCTCGCCCTCGGTTCGGCAGCGGTGGCGGACGGGACGACGTCCGTCGGCCGCGCGGCGGCAACCGTCGTGGTGCGCATCGCCTCGAAGTCCGCGACGGAGACACGCAGCGCGGGGATACCTTGGACGGTCGTCGCGACGGCACTCTCCCTTGTGGGCCGCTTGTTCGGGACGCCGCGAGCCCGGTCGTAGCGCACGATCTCGTCAGCGAGCCACTCGAAGTGCTCGAGGAGATCAGGCCCCAGCGTGGTCCGCACGGCGCGCACTTCGGGTTCGAAGAGCAGCCAGTAGAGCAGGCACGAGCCTCCCAGGTTCTCCCGCACGACCCCGATCTCGACGTGCCCCGCCCTGACAAGTGCGGCCACGCCCTCCCAGAAGTTTCCGATGAACGAGGAATGCGCGGAGAGGTCGGCGTCCGGTCCCTGGTCCCGCAGCGCGATTGCGATGGCGAGCCTGCGACGCACCATCCGTTCGCCCTGCCACTGCTCCGCCATCGCGCTCGCCTGCGCGAAGGCGTTCGCGGCACGCGCCTGCTGGAGCTGGACGTAGATGCCGACGAGCGTGATCGCGACGACCACGAACTGGAGCATCGACCAGAACCACTCGGACCCCGGCCCGAACAGCACCAAGCCCTCTGTGCTCACCATGGACCACCCCTCCTCGTGCTGGCTCCCCCGGTGCGCGCACGATAGGCGACGAAGTCGGCCTGTACGTCGCGGTGGCATCGATTGTCCGTATGCGGGTCGTTCACAAACCTGAGGTTTCACACAGCCGGTGGCGCACAGGCACCGCCCTGGGCTTGACAGGTGACTGAATAGTCACATATAGTCGGGCCCGTGGATCCGATGGCACCGGTCTTTCGGGCGCTCGGCGACCCGAGCCGGCGGCTCCTGCTGGATCGGCTGTTCGAGCGCGATGGCCAGACGCTCGGTGAGC
>DASWGW010000035.1:0-16100 GCA_036393435.1 Candidatus Limnocylindria bacterium
GTCCTGCGCAGAGGGGCCGTTCGGCACTTCGCTCTCGTAGATGGCGCGCCGATACTGCGAGCTGAGCCCGGAGCGATCCGAGGGAAGGACCGAAAGGCTGGAGCGCGAACCGAACCGATCGAACGGCGAGCGGAAGGAAACGACCGAACGCCGGGGGATTGGCAAGGAGCAACGCGAAGGCCGATACGGAGAACCGAAAGACCACTCTGGGCTCGTTCGGTTGTCGTCGGCTTACCGCAGGCTCGCCAACTCCTGCAGGAGCCGCCAGTTGGCGAGCCGGTCCTCCTGCGTTGCCTGGATCTCGGGCGTGGGCGTGCCATCCGCCGCGAAGTGCGGGGCGAAGCGACCCTCGCTGCGGGCGAAGGTCAGGAAGTCGACGGCCATGCCGTCCGGCAGCTTCGCCCAGTCCTCCTTGGGCGCCGGGTTGCCCTGCAGGCTGAGCCGCTCGGCCATCGCCGGCCCGCGAAGGGGGTCGTAGGTGAACAGCGGGAAGGCCCGCGAATCGACCGCCAGCTTCGCCTGCCGGTTCGACGCATCGTCCGCGATGCCGTGCTCCGGCATGCACGGCGCATAGGCCACGATCACCGCCGGCCCCGGATAGTCGTTGGCCTCCATCACTGCCCGATAGAAGTGGTTGATGTGCGCAGGCGTGCTCTGGGCCACGTACACCTCGCCGTGAGCCATGAGGATCCGGCCCAGCTCCTTGCGCCGCTCCGGCCGGCCGTGCTGCACCTTGCCGTAGGCGCTCAGCTTCGTCACCTGCCCGCCGAATGAGGCGGTCGAGGCTTGCCCGCCGGTGTTCGAGTAGACCTGGGTGTCGAGCACCAGCACGTTGATGTCGGCGCCGGAGGCGACCATGCGGCTGAGGGCTTGGAAGCCGATGTCGTACATCGCACCGTCCCCGCCGACTACCCACAGCTTGCGATCGCGATGTCCGGCCTGGTCCCAGCGCGCCCGGATGCCGAGCGCGTCGGCGGGGGCATTCTCGAAGAGCGAGTTGGTCCACGGCACCAGGAACGGGTTGTAGGGGTACGTGCTGCCGAAGACGGTGTTGCAGCCGGTGGCGGCCACGATGCCCATCGAGTCGGGGCCATGGACCTGGCGCGTGGCGGCGAGCAGCATCCGTAGCGCGGTCCCCTCGCCGCAGCCGGAGCAGGATCCGGCGCCGCCGACGTAGCCGTGGGCGTGCTCGCCGAGCATGAGGTCGGCGAGCGCCTTCTCGTTGCGGTACGCGTCCGGCGTGACCGGCAGGCTGCGGAAGAGGCGGAAGTCGCGCGACGCGCGGTCGAGCGTCGACTCGCCCGAGGGCTCGGGCGGCACCTTGTCGACCATCTGGAGTGCGTCGTAGCCCAGGGCATGGCAGACCTCGACGCACTCGCCGCAACCCTTGCAGTGGACCGGGTCGACGAAGATCCCGAACAGCGCGGGCTCGTGTCCCTTGCGCTGCGGCACCTCGGCGTACTTGGTGGTCCACGCGAAGTGCTCCCGCGCGGTCGCGGCGGCGCGGGTCGGATCGGCCTCGCTCGCGGCGAAGGCGTCGATCGCCGGGCCGAGCACCGACTCCGGCTGCGCCACGCCGAGGATGGCCGTGTCCGGGCAGGTATTGACGCAGCTCATGCAGCCCACGCAGGCGGCGCTGATGAGCTCCGGGATGCGCGGCGCCAGGCCGGAGAAGTCGCGCGTCGCCGCCGTCCCGGGCGGGATGACGCTGCGGGCCACGCCCGCGTCGGCCGGCAGCTCGGCGTCACCCCGGCCGCTCGCGTACGCACCCACCACGACGCTGTTGAATTCGTCGACGTAGGCCCGGACGTCGAAGACCGGCGGAACACTGCTCGCCAGGCGCGCCTCGTGCGCCTCCTTGGTCTCGCCGGGGGCCTTGATGAGCGGAGAGTCATCGCCGTCGGCGGTCGTGCCTGGTGCCGGTGCCAGCCGAACCGGCGGCTCGGCGGCCGGCACCCCGTTACGCTCGCTCATCGCCGGCCTCCTGGAGCATGGCGCGCACGATGTCAGTGGTCGACACGATCCCGATCGGCGAGACGCCATCGGAGGCGAGGACGACCAGCCGGTGGACCTGGTTCTCCTCCATCCGCACGGCGGCCTCGGGCAGGCTCGCGTCGGACGAGACGGTGAGTGCCGGCGAGCTCATCAGGTGGCGGACCTTCAGCCCGCGCCATGAGGCCCACAGGTGCTCGGTGGTCCGCGCCCGGAGCAGGTCGGTCTGGCTGACGACGCCGACCAGCACGCCGGTCTCGTCAACCACCGGCAGGCCGTGGACGCGGTGCGCGTCGAGCAGGCGTGCCGCGTCGGACAGCGGAGCGTCGGCGCGGACGATGATCGGCTCGCGCGTCATCAGTTCGCTGACGGTTGCCGGAGGGGCGGTGAGGGCTTGGTCCATCAGTGTGCCTCCAGGAGTGCGAGCGCGGGCGGTGGCGGCGACGGCTCGCGGGTCGCGCGCAGCGCCTCGGTCACGTTGATGACTCCGTCATAGGCGGCGGCGACCACCGAGAGGTTGGCGTCGACCACCGTGTCGCCGCCCTTGCCGAAGAAACGGCTCAGTCGCGCACGCACCTCGGCGAGGAGCGCCTCTCGGTCGAGGCCGGCGTCGCGGGCGAAGGGGGAGATGCGTAGGAAGACGCCGGCCAGTGCGACGCCCTGCATGCGGACCTCGAGGTCGGGGCGCGGCGCGTGGCGACGGGCGAGGCCGGCCGTGTCGAGCGCCCAGAGAGAGATGTCCCGGGCCAGGATCTCGCCGCGGGCCTTGACTGGCAGTGAGGCCCAGATCGCCTCGGCGCCGGTGAGCGGGGTCTGGACGAAGAGGGCGCCGCCGGCCGCCAGGCCGCGCAGCGGGTCGCCATGGCGGGAGGCGGCCACGTCGTAGAGGGCGACGAGGTCCACGCGGTCGAGCTCGGCGTGCTCGCGGATCGGCTCCTTGGCGATCGTCAGGTAGTAGGTGGTGGGCAGGCCCTTCTTCTCCGAACCGTAGCGCGGATAGGCCTGGACGTGGAGCCCGAACAGCTCGCCGACCAGGGCCGCCACCAGCTTGTTGGTGGTCACCGAGCCGAAGCCCCCGATCGAGTGGCCGCGCAGGCTGTAGGCACCCACGGGGCGCAGGTCCACCGGCTGGCGGTCGAGCGCCAGCGGGTGGCGGATGCCGAGCACCGCGTACCGACGGCGACGGACCTCATCGGGATCCGCGAGCCAGTCGAAGACGGCCAGCAGGTCGCCGGCGGCCACGTCGCGCGAGCCGAGGCCCGCCGAGGCGGACACGACGCGCGGGACAGGGAGGCCCTCGGCGGCCCGGTCGGCCAGAGCCGCCTTCAGCTCGCGGGTGAGGGGGTTGTCCTGCGCGGCCGGCTCGTCGGTGCGCTCGACCACCGCCACTGCCGACGCGTCGCCGACCGCCGCGGCCAGCTCGTCGGCGGGGAAGGGACGGTAGGCGGTCACCGCCACCGCCCCGACGCGGCGTCCCTGACGCCGAAGGTGGTCGACGACCGCGAGCGCAGTGTCGGCGATGGTGCCCATGGCGACAAGGACGTGCTCCGCGTCGTCGGTGCGGTAGGCGTCGATCAGGCCGTAATGCCGGCCGGTCAGTCGCGCCCAATCGTCGGCCGCGTCCCGGAGTGAGCCCGTCAGTGCGGCGTAGAAGGCCCGCTGGCCGATGCGCCCCTTCATGTACGAGTCCTGGTTCTGAACGACGCCCGTCATCAGGGCATCGGCCGGCTCGAAGTAATTGCGCAGCCGCTTCCGGGGGTCGCCGACGAAGTCGCGGAGCAGCTCGTCCTCCGGCAGCAAGACGTTCTGGAGGGTGTGGGTGGTGAGGAAGCCGTCCTGAGCCACCAGGAACGGGGTCTCGCTGGCCTCGGCCGCGCGGCGGGCGATGGCGGTCAGATCCGCCGCCTCCTGCGGGTTGCGGGCGAAGAGGATGCCCCACCCGGTATCGGCCACCCCCATTACGTCGTCGTGCCCGGCGTGGATGCTCAGCCCCTGGCTCGTGAGCGCCCGAGCCCCGACATGGAAGACGACCGGCAGCCGCTTGCCGGCGATGACGTAGAGGACCTCCTTCATCAGGATCAGGCCCTGGCCGGCGGTGAAGTTCGTGACCCGCCCGCCGGCGAGGGCGAAGCCCTCCGCCGCCGAGGCCGACGAGTGCTCCGACTCCGGCTCGATGAAGGCGAGTGGCGTGCCCCACAGGTTCGGCCGGCCGTCGGCGACCGCGGCCTGGAAGATGGCCGCCATGGTGGTCGATGGCGTGATCGGGTAGGCGCAGGCGCCCTCGCTGACGCGGACCTCCACGTGCGCGATCGCCTCGGAGCCGTCGATCACGGCGGGCAGGCCCGGGAATGGAATCGGCGACGCGACGCTCATGCGGTGAGCATCGCGGCTCTCCGGTGACCACCGCTTGGGCCCAGGTGCCCGATTCTGACGGGCCGTTTGGCCCCTCCGAAGGTCCGAGCCAGCGCGAGCTTCAGCGGCCGCTTGCGACGTAGGACAGGACGGCGAATAGACCGATGGCGAGCCCGAATGCGGCGGCCAACGGCGCCACGGTCATGGCGAGCCGCTCGGTATGGTCGTTAGGACGGCCCCGGCACGTGCCGGGGACACCAGAACACACCATACGGGTCCCGCCACGGGCTGGAGGAATCGGCCGCCCAGGAGCGGCCCGTGACCCAAGCTTGGCTGATCCAGTGACCTAGGTGGCCCGCCTCCGTGACGCTGATTATGTGTGGCGGGTCAAGCAAGCAAGCCGGACCGCCGTTGCTCGTCCGCCACGGCCCGTGACGAGCGCGGGGGGATCCGTGTCCAAAATGCGCTAAGGGGTGCATCCGGGCTTACTATCCGCAGATGCCGCTGAGCCGCGTGCGCGCTTGACGCTGCGCGACGTTCCCGGACTGCGCTTTGGCCACGCCACCGATGCGACACGCATCACCGGCGTCAGCGTGGTGCTCGCCACCGAAGGCGCCGTCGCCGGGGTCGACGTGCGGGGGTCGGCGCCGGGCACGCGGGAGACCGATCTGCTGCGACCGACCGCCCTGGTCGAGCACGTCCACGCCATCTGTCTGGCCGGCGGCTCGGCCTTCGGCCTGGCGGCTGCGGACGGCGTCATGCGCTGGCTCGACGAGCGCGGGATCGGGGTCGAGACCGGGGCGCGACGAGTGCCGATCGTCCCGGCGGCGGTCATCTTCGACAACTTCCTCGGCGATCCGACCGCGTACCCGACCGCGGACGACGGATACGCCGCCTGCACCGCCGCCGAGGCGGGCGACGGGCCGGCCGAGGGAAGCGTGGGAGTCGGTACCGGCGCGACGGTCGGCAAGCTGGCCGGGCCGGGGCAGGCGACGAAGAGCGGCATCGGCAGCGCCTCGCTGCGCATGCCCGACGGCACCACGGTGGGGGCCCTGGCGGTCACGAACGCGGTCGGCAACGTCGTCGGCCGCGACGGTCGCATCCTGGCCGGGATCCGGGACGGGAAGGGAGGCTTCATCGACGCAGAGACGATCTTGATGGCCAGCGTGCCGCGCGAGGTGGCACGGTTCGGGGCCAATACGACCCTGGCGGTCATCGGTACCGATGCGGCGCTCGACCGCGCGGGCTGCCGGAAGCTGGCGGAGCTGGGGCACGACGCATTGGCGATCGCCATCCGACCGGTGCACACCATGCTCGACGGAGATACCGTCTTCGCCCTCAGCACTGGGCGGGGCGCGCCGCTCGCCGCGTTCGACCTCGTCGGGCTGGGCGCCGCCGCCGTGTCGGTGCTCGTCGAGGCGATCGAGCGCAGCGTGGAGATCGGAGGGGGCAGGGAGGCGTGAACGGCCCGGCGGACCTCGCCAGGCCCATACAGGAGGAGACACTCGATGACGACCTACGCCGCGGAGCAAGACTCCGCAATGAGCCTGAACACCCGCAAGATCGTGATCGCCGGCATCCTCGGCGCGATCGCGATCCTGCTCGCGGTGACGCGCTGGGGGTTCATCCCCGTCCCCAACATATCGGGCAACGCGACCATCCTGCACGTCCCGGCCATCCTGGGCGGGGTGCTCGAGGGGCCGGTGGTCGGCTTCCTGGTCGGCGGCATCTTCGGCGTCTTCAGCTTCATCCAGGCCGAGGTGCCGGCGTTCAAGGACCCGCTGGTCTCGATCTTCCCGCGCCTCTTCATCGGCCTGGTTGCGTGGGCGGTCTTCGCCGGCCTCGTTCGCTGGAACCTGTACGCCGCGGCGGTGGTGGCCGGGCTGCTCGGCACACTGACCAACACGGTCGGCGTGCTCGGCATGGGATGGATCCGCGGCTACTTCCCGCCCGAGCTGATCATCACCATCCTGCCGCAGGTGATCGCCGAGTTGGTGATCGCCGCCGTCATCACGGTGATCGTGGTCAAGGCGGTCGACCTGTATCGGTCCGGACGGACCACGGCGCCCGAGATCGCGGCCGGCGAGGAGAAGCGCTACTAGGCGCTGCCGGACGCCGATGGCGCGCGCGAGGAGCGGCATGATCGAGCTCGACGACCTTTCGTTCAGCTACCGATCCGGCGAGGCCGACGCCGTTCCCGCGCTGCGCCATCTCTCGCTCCGCATCGACCCGGGGGAGTTCGTGGCCGTGATCGGCCACAACGGCTCGGGAAAGAGCACCCTGTCGAAGCTGCTGACCGCCGTGCTGTATCCCAGCCGCGGCGAGATCCGCATCGACGGCATCCGCGTGGAGCCGCGATCGCGCTGGGAGATCAGGCGCCGCGTCGCAATCGTGTTCCAGGATCCCGACGACCAGCTCGTCGCCAACCGCGTGCGCGACGACGTCGCGTTCGGGCCGGAGAACCTCGGTCTGCCTCGTGACGAGGTCGCCGAGCGCGTCGAGGCCTCGCTGGTCGCGCTCGCGCTCGACGCGTCCGCCGATCGGCTCATCGAGGACATCTCGCCGGGCGAGAAGCAGCGGGTCGCCATCGCCGGGGCGCTGGCGATGCGTCCGCTCTTCCTCATCCTCGACGAGCCGACCTCGCTCCTGCCGGTGCCGGTCGCCTCGCGGCTCATCGAGCGCATGCGCGAGCTGAACCGCTCCGAGGGAATGGGGGTCCTGCACATCACCCACTTCATGAACGAGGCGGCGCGCTTCGACCGGGTGCTGGTCATGGACGACGGCCAGGTGGTGCTCGACGGCACCCCAGCCGAGGTCTTTCAGCACGTGGACAGGCTGCGCGAGATCGGCCTCGACGTGCCCACACCGGTCAGCCTGGCGCACCGGCTCCGCGCGCGGGGCTACGACCTCGTCGAGGAGGTGCTGGACGACGCAGGCCTGCGCCGCGCCCTGGAGGCGCTCACCGCGCGGCGCGCCGAGGCCGCGTCGTGACCGACCTGAGCGAGCGGCCCTCCGCCCCGCTGGTCGAGCTCCGAGACCTTCGCCACACCTACCTGGACGACACGCCGCGGGCCAGCGTGGCGCTGCGCGGCGTGACCCTTGACATCGCGCGCGGCGAGCACGTGGCGGTGGTCGGGCCCACCATGTCGGGCAAGTCGACGCTCGTCGACGCCTTCGCCCACCTCCTGCGCCTCAAGCGCGGGATGGTCTTCTACGAGGGCGAGGACATCGCCGCGCCCGAGTACGATCGCGCGGCCCTGCGTCGCAGGGTCGGCATCCTCTTCCAGCAGCCCGACGCACAGATCATCGAGGACGTCGTCGGCAAGGACGTGGCGTTCGGGCCGACCGCGGCCGGGCTGCCGGCCGAGGAGACCCGGCGTCGGGTGGAGGAGAGCCTCGATGCGCTCGGCCTCCCGTACCGCGAATACCGGCTGCGCTACACCCACGGCCTCTCCGGCGGACAGCGTCGGCGGGTGGCGATCGCCGGCGTGCTCGCCATGCACACCCCGCTGCTCGTGCTGGACGAGCCGATGGCAGGGCTCGACCCGCGCGGGCGGGGCGAGCTCGTGCGAGTGCTCCAGCGCCTGCGCGAGGACCGTGAGCTGACGATCGTGGTCGCCTCGGCATCGGTCAGCGACGCAGCGCTGCTCTGCGAGCGGCTGGTGGTGATCGACGAGGGCCGGGTGGTGGTCGACGGCCCGATCCGGGAGGTGCTCCAGGACGCTGACCGGCTGCTGGCGCTCGACATCACGCTGCCCGACACCGTGCGCTGCGCGCGGGAGCTGCGGTCGCTCTTTCCCGACCTTCCGACCGAGCTGCTGAGCGAGGACGACCTGGAGCGCGAGGTGCTGCGGCGGCTGGAGGGTGAGGCGGCCTGATGCTCGAGCTCCAGCGCAACGTCATCTTCGGGCAGTACATCGACACCCGCTCGCTCGTCCACCGCCTCGACCCCCGGATCAAGATCGTGTCGATGTGGCTGTTCGTGATCTTCAGCTTCCTGGTCGAGCTGCCGGGCCTGCTGCTGTCGCTGCCGCTGCTGCTGATGATCCACCTCATCGCCGGGATCGACTTTCGCTACATCCTCTCGGGGTCGCGGATCTTCCTCATCTTCCTGGCGGTGATCGCCGTCTTCCAGATCCTCTTCTACCGCGGGGCGTTCGCCGAGCAGAACGTGCTCTGGGAGTGGTGGATCGTGGGGGTCAGCGTCGAGGGAATCTTCTTCGCGATCATGATCAGCCTGCGGGTGATCGTCCTCTACTACGTCGTCACCATGCTCATGCTGGCCACGTCGCTGGTCGACCTGACCGATGGGCTCGAGCTCATGTTCCTGCCCCTTCAGCGCATCAGGGTGCCGGTCAACGAGCTCACCCTGGTGAGCGTCATCGCCATCAAGTTCGTGCCGATCTTCATCGGCGAGCTCGAGCGCCTGGCCCGCGCGCAGACCGCGCGCGGCATCTCGTTCGAGGGGGGTGGGCCGATCATGCGCGCTCGTCGCATCGGCCGTCTGCTGATCCCGATCTTCCTGTCCGGGTTCCGCCGGGCCGACCTGCTGACGATGGCCATGGACACCCGCTGCTACCAGGGCGGCGCGAACCGCACCAAGCTGCGCCGGATGCAGTCGAGCTCCGCGGACTGGCTGGTGCTCGGTTTCGTCGCGCTGTGGCTGATCGCCGCCTGGCAGATCCCGAACCTCATCGGCTGGACGATCCCGTGAGCGCCCGGACCGATCCGACCGCTCGCGTCGGCATCGACCGCGATGCGCTGCTCGATCTCGCCCGCGCCCTGGTGCGCCTGCCGACCGTCAACCGGCCGGAGGAGGGCCTCTCGGAGGCGCCCGCGGCCGAGCTCGTGGCGGGCTGGATGCGCGAACGCGGCTGGTCACCGCTGGTCGAGGAGGTTGCGCCCGGACGGCCGAATGTCATCTGTGTCATCGACGGCGGCGGCGGACCGGGCCGGACGCTCCTCTTCGAGGGCCACACCGACGTGGTCACCGAGGGCGAGCGCTCCGAATGGGAGCGCGACCCGTTCGGCGCCGAGGTGGCCGACGGCCGTCTCTGGGGCCGGGGCGCGGCCGACATGAAGGGCGGCCTGGCGGCCATGCTCTTCGCCGCCGACGCCCTGGCGCGCGAGCGGCCGTGGCCCGGTCGCCTGGTGCTTGCCGTGCTGGCCGACGAGGAGGGGATGATGCTCGGCGCCAAGGGCTTCGTGGCCGCGGGCCACGCTCGAGGGGTCGACGCCGCGATCATCTGCGAGCCCGAGGGCGGCGAGCTGTGCCTGACCCAGAAGGGCGCCATCCGCGCCCGGGTCGTCGCCACCGGCCGCATGACCCATGGTGCGATGCCGCAGCACGGGCTGAACCCGGTGCCAGCGCTGGCTGCCTTCGTGCTCGAGATGGCCGACGTCGAACGCCAGCTCCATGAGCGCCACGGCGAGGATCAGCACCTCGGCTGGCCGTACGTCACCCCGACGGTGCTGCGCGTCGGGCATCCGGACCAGGTCAACGTCATCCCGGCCGGGGGAGCGGTCTTCCTCGACGTCCGGACCACGCCCGCGATCGACCATGCGGAGCTCCTCGCGCGGCTCTCGGAGGCGGCCGTGGCGGTCGGCGAGCGGCTCGGCCTCGATCTCCGCGTCGAGGTCATCGACGACCGGCCGTCCACCAGCACGGCGCCGGACGCCCCAGTGGCTCGGGCCGTCGCCGCCGCGCACGAGGCCATCCACGGCAGCCCACCGCCGGTCGGCGGCGTGCCGGGCACCACCGACGGCACGATCCTGTGGCGCGACGCGGGCATCCCCGTTGTCACGTACGGGCCGGGCGGCAAATGGATCGCGCACCAGGCCAACGAGCACGTGGCCGTGGGCGAGCTCGGCGACTACGCCGAGGTCTACGCCGAGGCGGCCCGCCGCTTCCTGCGCGGCGACGCCTGATGGGCGAAACGGTCCTCGTCACCGGCGGCGCCGGGTTCATCGGTGCCTACACCGCGGCCGAGCTGGCGGGCGCAGGGCATCGCCCGGTGCTGTTCGACGTGGCGGACCCGTCCTGGGGCGCCGCCGCGGTCCTCGCCGGGCTGGCGGATCCGCCCCCAGTCGTGCGCGGCGACGTGGCCGACACCAGCGAGATCCTCGGAGCCCTGCAGGAGCACGGAGCGTCGCGCATCGTGCACGCCGCCGCCGTCTTCGACCCGCCGGCGAGCATGACCCATCCGGCGCCGTGCTACCGGGTCAACGTCGGCGGCACGCTGAACGTGCTGGAGGCGGCCCGCCTGGCGGGCGTGGCCCGGGTCGTCATGGCCAGCTCGATCGCCGTCTACGCGGCGCGCCAGTACGAGCCGATCGACGAGGCGCACCCGATCAGCACGCCGAGCGACGGCAACCCGCTGGGCCCGTACGGAGCCAGCAAGGCGGCCGCCGAGCTCATCGGGCTGACGTATGCCAGCACCGGCCTGGTCGACGTCGTCTGCCTGCGCTACTCGGGCGTCTACGGGTTCGGCATGCGCTACCCGATGTACATCCGGCCGATGGTCGAGGAGACGGTCGACGGACGCCCGGTCCGCTTCGAGACCGGCGGCGACATGCCCCGCGACTACACGTACGTCGTGGACGTGGCGCGCGCCACCGTGGCCGCGCTCTTCGTGCCGGCGGACCGCCTCCGCCAGCGCGTCTTCAACGTGGCGACCGGGCGGCTCACCACCGCCGCCGATCTCGCGGCCCTCGTGGGTCGGGAGCTCAGCGGGGCGCTGATCGAGATCGGTCCCGGCCTCAGCGACTACGAGAAGAGCGACATGCGCATGCGCGGCCGGCTCAGCGTCGAGGCGGCACGCGAGCAGCTGGGCTGGAGCGCCACCCACGACCTGGCGGCCGGCGTGCGAGACTACGCCGCGCGCTTCCGCGCGTATCGAGCCCCGGGAGACTGAGACGATGTCCACACTGCCACTCCTGATCGGCGGCGAGGAGCGCCCGTCGGCGAGCGGCGAGCTCTTCGAGACCCGCGACCCGGCCACCGGCGAGGTGATCGCTGAGCTCGCCGCCGGCGGCGCCGACGACGTCGCGGCCGCGGTCGGTGCGGCGCGCGACGCGTTCGACGGGGGCGGCGACTGGTGGCTGCCGGCGACCCGCGTTCGCGTCCTCAACCGGGTGGCGGTGCTCATCCGGGAGCGCGAGGACGCCCTGGCCGATCTCGAGTCGCGCGACACCGGCAAGCCGATCAGCCAGGCCCGCGCCGACGTGGCGGCCGCGGCCCGCTATTTCGAGTTCTACGCGGGCGCCGCCGACAAGCTCGATGGCCGCTCGATCCCTCTCGGCCCCGGCTTCGTGGACTACACGATCCGCGAGCCGTGGGGCGTCTGCGCCGTCATCATCCCGTGGAATTACCCGCTTCAGATCGCGGGGCGCTCCGTGGCCGCGTCGCTCGCCGCGGGCAACGCCGTCGTCCTCAAGCCGGCCCGCGAGGCGCCGCTGACGTGCGTCGAGATCGGCCGCATCTGCCTGGAAGCCGGCGTGCCCGCCGGCTGGCTGAACGTGCTCACCGGGTCGGGCGACGCGGTCGGCATGCCCCTCGTCACCCATCCGAAGGTCAACCACGTCAGCTTCACCGGCTCGGCGGCGGTCGGGACGGTCATCGGCGAGGCCTGCGCGCGCCTCATTCGCCCGGTCGTGATGGAGCTCGGCGGCAAGAGCCCCAACGTCGTCTTCTCAGACGCCGATCTCGACCGCGCGATGCCCTTCCTCATCCGCTCGATCGTCCAGAACGCCGGGCAGACCTGCTCGGCCGGGGCGCGCCTGCTCGTCCATCGCACGATCCACGAGGCGCTGGTCGAGCGGGTGGCCGAGCGGATGCGCTCGCTGCGCATCGGCCCCGGCTCCGAGGATCCGGACCTCGGCCCGCTGATCAGCGAGGAGCAGCGTCAGGGCGTCCTGCGCCTGGCGGGGGAGGCGGAGGCGGACGGCGCTCGGCTGGTCACCGGCGGACGTGCGCCCGTCGAGGAGCGGCTTGCGCGCGGCTACTTCATCGAGGCGACCCTCTTCGACGATGTCGCCCCGTCGGCGGGCATCTTCCAGGAGGAGGTCTTCGGCCCGGTGCTCGTCGCGGCCGCCTTCGACGACGAGGACGAGGCGGTGGCGCTGGCCAACGCCACCGAGTACGGGCTCGTCGCGGCGGTCTGGACCAACGACCTGGGCCGCGCGCACCGCGTCGCGCGCCGCATCCGCGCGGGTCAGGTGTTCGTCAACACGTACGGTGCCGGCGGCGGCATCGAGCTGCCGTTCGGCGGCTATGGCCGCAGCGGCCACGGGCGCGGCAAGGGGCTCGAGGGAATCCTGGAGTATTCCCAGGTCAAGAACGTCTGCATCGCCCTCTGAGCCGAGGACGCTCCTTCGGCTGGCGCAACGTGCGGTAATAGCACCCGTGTTCGACCCGCACGTCATCGTCGCCGCTGCCGAGCCCGCGGGGATCGGCGTCCTGCTCACCGGATTGCTGCTCGGCATCCGCCACGGCATCGACTGGGACCACATCGCGGCGATCACCGACATCACCAGCACCACCTCTACCGCGACCGCGGCCGAGGAGGCGCACCTGCGCGCCCACGCGCTCGGCGGGCACGAACATCCACACGGCGGGGTGCCCGAGGTCGCCGCCCACACTCAGCCCGACGGTCGCAGTCCCGGCGCCATCCCCACGACACCCGAGCGCCGGCCGCGAGGCGTCTTCGAGCTGCTCCGCGTCGAACGCCAGCCCGTCGTGCTCGGCACCCTGTACGCGCTCGGACACGCCCTGGTGGTCACGCTGCTCGGCCTGGCCGCCCTGCTCATCGGTGCGGCGCTGCCCGAGTGGATCGACCCGATCATGGGCCGCATCGTCGGCGCGACCCTCGTGCTGCTCGGGCTGTACGTCTTCGTCTCGCTGTACCAGTACGTGCGCCACGGCGCGGAGTTCCGCATTCGGAGCCGATGGATGCTCGTGTTCGACGGCGTGCGGCTGGCCTGGCGTCGGCTGCAGGCCGCCATCCACGGGCACGACCACGTCGATCCGGTCGAGGCGAGCTCGTACGGACCGCGCACCGCATTCGGCGTGGGGATGATTCACGGCGTGGGCGCCGAGACAGCGTCGCAGGCGCTGCTCATCGCGGCCGTCGGCGGCGCATCGGCCTCCGGGCTGGGCGTGCCGATGCTGCTCGCGTTCGTCATCGGTCTGGTGATCTCGAACACCGCGATCGTGATCGTGACGGCCACCGGCTTCCTCGCGAGCCAGGCCCGAACCCGGGTCTACCTGGCGGTGGGCGTCCTGGCCGGTGGATTCAGCCTGTGGATCGGCCTGCTGTTCCTGTTCCAGGCGGAGGAGGCGCTGCCAAACCTCGACGAGCTGTTCCGGTTCATCGGAGGTTGAGCCGATGCCCCCGCCCTCATTGCCCGCTCAGAGCGCGGCGATGCTCCGCGGCGCCATGCGGGGGCCGTAGCGCGGCGCCGTCACCCGGCCCACCTCGAGGAGGCGCTGGACCCGTCCGCGCTGTCCGCGGTAGGGCTCGAGCAGCTCGAGCATGCGGGCGTCGTCCGCCCGCGCCTCGCCAGCCAGCGCCCACGCCACCGTGTCGGGCAGGTGGTAGTCGCCCACGCTGATCGCGTCCGGATCGCCGAGGGCGGACCGCACGACCTCGGCCGCGGTCCACGCGCCGACGCCGGGAAGCGAGCGCAGCCTCCGCTCGGCCTCGGCGGGGCCGTCGGACGCCTCCAGCCAGGCCGCGCGTCTCGCGGCGTAGCGGATGACCTCGGCGCGACGCCGTTCCAGGCCCAGCGGGTGGAAGGCGTAATAGGGCATCGCCGCCAGGGCGTGGGGCGCCGGGGGCAGCAGCAGGCCACCGGGACCGGGCGCAGGCTCCGAGGCGCGTCGCAGCAGCGCGCCATAGCAGCGGTAGGCCTCGGAGCCCACGACCTTCTGCTCGATGACCGATGGGACCAGGGCGTCGAAGAGCCGCCCGCTGCGGGGCATGCGCATGCCGGCGTGTCGCCGCTGGAGGTCGCGGACGACGGGGTGGTGAGCCACAAGCCCGTCCGGCTCGTCGAGCTCGCCGACGAGCGCAGGTACGCCCTCGAGGGCCGCAGCGCCGCCCTCGCCCCAGGCGTGGGCCTCGAGCGCGGTGGAGCCGACCAGCCGCAACCGCAGCGTGGCCGGGCCGGTCGCCGTCCGAAATGCGAGCCAGGCCTCCGCCCGCGTGAGGCGGATCGTGCGGTCGCCGGCGCCGTGGCGCAGCGGCCCGAGGGTGGTGGCGAGATCGAGCGCTCCGCGGAGCTCGAGGCGCCGCACGGCGGCGGCGGCGGCGGTCACCGCCGGACCGAGAGGAGAATCGGCCTCTGCCCGGACTGCATCCCCTCGAACTCGGCACGGCTGCGGAGGCCGGCATAGCCCTCCGAGACGATGATCTGCGCGCACGCGGCGCCGAGGGTCGCGCCGGGTCCTGGGAGGAGCACGACGTCCGGCGCGTACTCGCGGAGCGCGACCCGGAAGCTGGTCGCGAAGTCGTACGTGCTGCGGGGATGCTCATGAAGCGTGTACTCCGCGAGCGCCGCGGGGTCCGTGGACCACGGCGTGAACCGCACGCCACGCCCGTCGATGAGCGTCACGCTCGGGCGCTGCCAGGCGAGGTCGGCCAACCGCGCGGCCGCTGCCTCGGCTGCGGCCGCACGGAGCGGCGTGTGCCAGGCGTCGCCCATCGCGAGGCGGACCGGGTAGGCGCGATCCGCGATGGTGACGGCTGGCAGCCTGGCCGCCAGCTGGCCGATGCCCGCTCGAGTGCCCGCGACGACGGCGAACGGCCCGAGCTCCTGCGCGCGGTGCGCGTCGCCATTCAGCCCGGCGAACGCCGCCGTGAGCGCGCTCGACGAGGCCGGGTCGGGGCGCCACGCCTCATCGCTCAGCGGGTAGATGAGCTCGGCGACGCCACCCGGCACGTCGGCATCGGCGCCGAGCGCCATCTCCTGCACGAGCCGGAAGGCCTCGTCGAAGTCGAGCGCGCCGGACGCCGCCAGGGCCGTGTACCAGCCCGTCGAGCTCCCGACCACCACGACCACCTCGTGATCCCCAGCCACTCGCTCGGCGTCCAGCAGGCTGGAGACGAATGTCAGCGGCGAGGCATTGGCCGGACGGAGATGAACCGCCGGGTCGAACGCCTCCGCGCGGTCGATCTCGGACAGCGGCTGCAGGCCAAACCCGCGCCGCAGCTCGTCCGCCCGGCGCACCCACTCGTGCGTCGCCGGGAGCGAACCGAGAGAGGCGGGCGTATACGAGCCCCGCCCGGGAAAGGCGACGGCGGCCCGGGTCATTTCGGAGCCGGGGCGACCGTCGTCGCGCTGGACTCCTGGCGGCGCTCGTGCCGGCGCTTGCCGACCGCGGCGACGGATGCGGCGACGATCTGGTCCACGCCGACCAGCACCGCGGCGGTGGCAGGGCCCAGTGGCACGAAGGAGTCGACGGCACGAACCGACGCGACCTTGCGGCCGATGCGGCGCTCGCCGAGATCCGCGACGACCGCATCGGCGACGCCACCGCCGGTGGCGCGGCACTCGTCGACGACGACGATGGTTCCGACGTCGGTGGCGTGCTGCCTGATGGCCTCGAGCGGGAGCGGGTTGAGCCAGCGCAGGTCGAGGACGCGCGCCCGAAGCTGGTGCTCCTCCTCGAGGCGCCTCGCGGCCTGGAGGCTCAGGCGCAGGCCGTTCGCGTAGCTGACGAGCAGGACATCGGCGTCAGCATCGGTCTGGCCATA
>DASWGW010000036.1:0-24012 GCA_036393435.1 Candidatus Limnocylindria bacterium
TGACGATCACCTCGACCTACGACCATCGTGTCATCCAGGGAGCGGAGTCCGGCCTGTTCCTGCAGCGCATCGAACGCATGCTGGCCGGGGAGGACGGATTCTACGAGGACCTCTTCGCAGCGCTCGGCGCCCAACTGCCGATGACCGGCGCTGAATCGCCGAAAGCAGCTGAGCCGATGCCGCCATCTCCTTCCGCGGAGGCAGCTGAGCCGATGCAGCCCGCTCCTCCGGAGGCGACGGAGGCTCCAGGGCCGGCGGCGGCGACCGGAGCGGACACGAACGAGCCTGCAAAGGCCGTTGTGGCGGCGATAGCTCTGGTCGAGGCGTACCGCCACTTCGGGCACATGGCCGCACGGCTGGATCCGCTGGGAGGCGAGCCCGTGGGCGAGCCGGCGCTCGATCCCGGGCCGCTCGGGCTGACCGACGAGCTGATGGCGGCCATCCCGGCCGAGCTCCTGCGCATCTACGTTCCGGGCGAGACGCTGGCCGAGGCCCTGCCCCACCTGCGCGAGACGTACGCAGGCACCATCGCCTACGAGGTCGAGCACATCGGCTCGCACGACGAGCGCGTCTGGCTGCGGCAGGTCATCGAGTCGGGCGAGCACAGGCTCCCGATGGAGCGCGAGGACCAGGTTGCCCTGCTGGAGCGACTGATCGCCGTCGAGACCCTCGAGCGCTTCCTGCACCGTGCCTACATCGGTCAGAAGCGCTTCAGCATCGAGGGCGTGGATGCCATGGTCCCGATGCTCGACGTGGTCATGCAGGAGGCCGCCGACCAGGGGGCTCGCAAGGTCATCATCGGCATGTCGCATCGCGGGCGCCTCAACGTCCTGACTCACGTCGTCGGCGTGAGCTACGAGGCCATCCTCGCGGAGTTCGAGGCCGGACGGGCCGGAACCGATGCCCGCGCGCCGGAGGGCGGCCTTGACGACGTGAAGTACCACCTCGGCGCGGAGGGCGCCTATCTCACGGCGGAGGACGAGGAGGTCCGCGTCCTCCTGTCGCCGAACCCCAGCCACCTCGAGGCGGTGACTCCGGTCATCGAGGGCCGCACGCGGGCCGAGCAGACCGATCGCTCGAAGCCGATCGCCACGCAGAATCACGGGTCCACGCTCCCGGTCCTAATCCACGGCGACGCCGCGTTCGCCGCGCAGGGCGTCGTGGCCGAGACCTTCAACCTGGCGCGCCTCGAGGGCTACACCACGGGCGGCACCATCCACGTCATCGCCAATAACCAGGTCGGCTTCACCACCGGCCCGCGCGAGGGCCGCTCGACCGATTACTCCTCGGACCTGGCCAAGGGCTTCGACGTGCCGATCATCCACGTCAACGCGGACGACCCGGAGGCATGCCTTTCGGCCGCCCGCCTGGCGATGATGTACCGGGAGCGGTTCGGCCACGACGTGGTGATGGACCTCGTCGGCTACCGCCGCTTCGGCCACAACGAGGGCGACGAGCCCGCCTATACCCAGCCCACCATGTACGCCGCGATCGCGACGCACCCCAGCGTCCGCGAGCTGTACCAGGCGCACCTGGTCGAGGCCGGCGTCATCCGCGCCGAGGAGGCGGAGGCCAAGATCAAGGAGGCTCACGCCGATCTGGCCCGGCGGCAGGCCGCGCTTCGAGGTGGCTCCGCGCAGCGGGAGGAAGAGCTCGACCGCGGCTCGGAGGCGATCCCGCCCGAAGAGGTCGCGGAGCCCGAGACGGCGGTTCCGCTGGAGCGCCTGCGCGAGCTCAACGCGGGCCTGTCCGCCGTGCCGAAGGGATTCACCCTCAACTCCAAGCTGGCCAAGCAGCTCGAGCGTCGGGCGGCCGCCCTGGCGAGCGACGGGCAGCAGGTGGAATGGGGGCATGCGGAGCTCCTCGCGTTCGCCGCGCTGCTCGCCGAGGGCACGCCGATCCGCCTGACGGGGCAGGACACAGTGCGCGGCACCTTCAGCCAGCGGCACGCCGGGCTGTTCGACGCCGAGACCGGCGAGCCCCACGTCCCGCTCCAGCACCTGCCGGGCTCCACGGCCAGCTTCGAGCTCCACAACTCGCCGCTGAGTGAGTACGCCTGCATGGGCTTCGAGTACGGCTATGCCGTGGCCGCACCGAAGGCGCTCGTGATCTGGGAGGCGCAGTACGGCGACTTCGTCAACGGCGCCGAGATCATCGTCGACCAGTTCCTGACGTCCGGGCTCGCCAAGTGGCGGCAGACGTCGCGACTGACCCTCCTGCTGCCACACGGCTACGAGGGATCGGGGCCTGAGCACTCGTCGGCGCGCCTCGAGCGCTTCCTGTCCCTCGGCGCGGAGGGGAACATTCGCGTCGTCAATCCGACGACGCCGGCGCAGTACTTCCACCTGCTCCGCCGGCAGGCACGGCACGAGGACGCCCGCCCGCTGGTGATCATGACCCCGAAGTCCCTGCTCCGGCTTCCCGCGGCGGCCTCGCGGCCATCCGAGATGTCATCCGGGGCGTTCCGCTCTGTGATCGACGATCCACGCTTCGCGGACGACCCGAATGCCGCCGCCACCATCCGCCGCCTGCTGCTGTGCAGCGGGAAGGTCTACTACGACCTCATCGGCTCCGAGGAGTTCGAGGCCGCCGATGACGTGGCCATCGTGCGCGTCGAGCGCCTCTACCCGTTCCCCTCGGCTGACCTGCAGAAGGTCGTCGACCGCTACTCGGCGATCGAGGAATGCGCGTGGGTCCAGGAGGAGCCACGCAACATGGGTGCGCGCAAGTTCGTGCTGCCCCAGATTCGCCGTCTCGTGCCCTACAAGATCCCGATCGGCGACATCTCGCGCCCGGAGCGCTCTCGTCCGGCCGAGGGCTACCCGGCGACACACCTGGCGGAGCAGGCGCGCATCGTGCGCGAGGCGCTCACCGGGCGGTAGCTGCGATAAGGTTGGCGGTGTGAGCCAGCCGCTCCTCGAACGCTACCGTGATCTGCTGGCCCGCGAGCGTGAGGAGTTTCCGATTACGCTCGGCGAGGGAGGGACACCGCTCATCCACGCGCGGCGCCTGGGCGCCGAGGTGGGCCTGGCGAACCTGTTCCTGAAGTTCGAGGGCATGAACCCGACGGGGTCTTTCAAGGACCGCGGGATGGTGCTGGCCGTGAATCGCGCTGTCTCCTCCGGCGCGCGCGCTGTCGTCTGCGCGTCCACCGGCAACACGTCAGCGTCCGCGGCCGCATACGCCGCGGCGGCCGGCCTGCCGTGCCACGTCATCCTGCCGGCCGGGAAGGTCGCCCGCGGCAAGCTCGCCCAGGCGCTGGCCGCCGGGGCGCGGCTGATCATGGTCGACGGCAACTTCGACGCGGCGCTCGACGCGGTTCGCCGCCTCGGGGAGGACGGCGCGGCGGTCGTCGTGAACTCGATCAACCCCGACCGGCTGCAGGGGCAGCAGACCGCGGCATTCGAGGTCGTGGACGAGCTGGGCCGCGTGCCTGACGCGGTCGCGCTGCCGGTCGGAAACGCCGGGAACATCACCGCGTACTGGGCCGGCTTTCGCCGCTACGCGGAGGCGGGAAGAAGCCCGGCGAACGCGCTCCCGCGCATGCTCGGGTTCCAGGCGGAGGGTGCCGCGCCGATCGTGCGCGGCGAGCCGGTCGAGGCGCCGGAGACGGTGGCGACCGCGATCCGCATCGGCAATCCCGCCTCGTGGGCCGGAGCGACGGCCGCGCGCGACGAGTCCGGCGGCCTGATCGAGGCCATCTCCGACGACGAGATCATGGACGCGCAGCGCCAGATCGCGAGGAGCGAGGGGATCTTCTGCGAGCCTGCATCGGCGGCCGGGGTGGCCGGCGTGCGACGCCTTGCGGCTGAGGGCCGCATCGGTCCCCGCGAGACGGTGGCCTGCGTGCTCACCGGACACGGGCTCAAGGACCCGGACTCGGTGCAGGCGGAGGAGGGCTCGCTGACGCCGATCGCCGCGGACCTGGACAGCATCCGGCGCGAGATGGGGCTGTGACGGTCCGGAGCCCTCGGCGTCAGGTGGTCCGCGCGCCGCAGGCGTCGACCACGGCGGCGATAAAGTCCTCGGGAGTCCCGTTCTTGCTGACGTAGGAGCAGGCGCTGCTGAGCAGCTCGGGCTGCTCAGGAGTGACGCTCCAGCCCGCGAGGATGATCCGCAGCGACGGGCGGGCACGCTGGAGACTCTCGACCAGCGCCGCGCCGGCCTCGAGGTCGGGCAGGCGCGGGTCGACGATGAGCACGTCCGGGTCCTCCCGCTCCACGATCTCGAGTGCGCTGCGCGCGTTTCCGGCGCGCCCGATGACGTTCACGCGGCCGGTGAGGCGGAGGAGGTCGGCGAGGCTCTGCTGCACGCGTCGGTCCTCGTCGACGATCACCACCCTCGGCGTCGTGGTCGGGGCGGTCGGGGGAGTGTGGGCCACTGCATGAGCGTAGGGCGGGGCGCAGTCGCCCGCGACGGCCGGTTGGACAGCCGGACGTACGTCAATCGGCCGAGTCGCCCGAGTTCGGGACCGAGGCCTCGATGGTCGTCCCGCGCCCCGGCGCGCTCTCGACGCGCAGCTCGCCTCCGGTCAGGTCGAGGCGCTGCCGCATGCCCAGCAGGCCCAGGTGACCACGCGGAACGTCGCCCGGCGAGAACCCCGCTCCGTCGTCGGTGACCGTGAGCCGGACGAGATCGCCGTCCTGGGCGACGCGTACCGAGGCGCGAGAGGCGTTCGCGTGCTTGACGATGTTGTGGATAGCCTCCTGGCCGATCCGATACAGGGCCTCCTCGGTGGCCAGCGGCAGCCGGGGGATCGCCTCGGCGTCGACGACGAGCGCCAGGCCGGTCCGTCGCTGCACCGCCGTCGCATGCGTGCGCAGGGCGCGCACCAACCCATCGGTCTCCAGGCTCGCCGGACGAAGCTCGAAGATGAGGGTGCGCATCTCCGCGAGGGCGTCCTTCTGCAGCTCTCGCAGCTCGGCGACCTTGCCCGCGGCGGCGGCGGCATCGGTCTCCAGGAGAAGCTCGAGGCTTCGGAGCGTGAGGCCCATGCTGAAGAGGGCCTGCGTGACCGAGTCGTGAAGCTCGCGGGCCAGGTGTGCGCGCTCCTGGCTCGCCGCGAGCTCGGCCGCCTGAAGACGGAGGTCGCCCTCCAGCCGCTCGCGCTCGCTGATGTCGCGCACCGAGCCGTGCGCTCCGGCGAACTTGCCGTCGACCACCGTCGCCGCCATCGCGACCTCGGCCTGCGACACCTCGCCGTTGGCGAGCGGCAGGTCGAGCCGCACGGTCTGCTCCTCCTGCGGATTGGCGATCAGCGCCGCCCACGCGGCCTCGGCGCCCTCGATCGAGCCGCGGTCGGCGAGGACGGTGAACGGCTTGCCCATCAGCTCGTCCGCCTTCCAGCCGGTTCGCGACTCGAGCGAATCGGACAGGAACGTGAAGCGGCCCTCGGCATCGACGCTCCACACGATGTCGGGCGAGTAGTCCACGAGGTGCCGATAACGACGCTCCGACTCGCCGAGCTGCGCGTAGAGGCGCGCGTTGGTGAGCGCGATGGCCGCCTGGTCGGCGAGCAGTGAGAGCAGCTCGGCGTCGTCGGCGTCGAATGCGTTGGGCTGGACCGACTGCACGGTGATCGTGCCCGTCAGGCGGTCCGCCTCGCGCAGCGGCGCCGCCATCATCGAGCGGATCCCCTGCTCCCGGATGCGCTCATCGCCCTCGTCATGCGGGAACGAGGAGTCCGCGAGGTAGTCGCCGGTCCAGTACACGCGGCACTCGGCGGCGGCGAGGCCCGCGATCCCCGATCCGATCGGCACGACGACGTCCTCCGGCGACGGCGGGCTGGGAGCCGATGCGATCGGCGGGTCGAGCACGTCGGCACCTTCGCGCGCCAGGTTGACCTGCGCGCGGTCGGCCCGCAGGAGCCGCGCGGCATCGGCGACCGCACGCTGAAGGACGGTGACCGGGTCGCGCAGCGAGGCGATCTCCGACGCGATCACGGCGAGGCTGCGCTGCGCGTCCGCCCGCTGCCGCACCGCCTCGTACAGGCGCGCGTTTGTCACAGCGATCGCAGCCTGGCTTGCCAGGACCTCGAGCAGCTCCGCGTCGGCCTCCGTGAAGGCGTCGCGAGCCTGGGAATGAACGGTGATCGAGCCGATGGCGCCGTCCTCGCCGATGAGCGGGGCGCTCATCACCGATCGGATCCCGTGCTGGCGGATGTAGAGGTCGGGCGCCGCGGCGTGGCGGAAGGTCTCGTCGGCGAGGTAGTCACCGCTGCGCACCACGCGCCGCTCGAGTACGGCACGCCCCGAGACGCCCTCGTTCAGGACGACCGGGTCCACCTCCTCGTCGCGCTCGATCGGCAGGTCGATGGCGGAGTGTCCGAATGCCCAGTGCAGGCCGCCGGACTCCGCGACGAGCTCGATCCGCCCCCCATCGGCGTGGAGTAGCCGTACTGCCTCGTCCAATGTCCGTTGGAGAACGTCGTCGGGGTCGCGGATGGCGGTGATGCGCGCGGCGATCTCCCCCACGCTGCGCTGCGCCTCGACGCGGCGCTCGAGCTCCTCCGCCGCCAGCGCAGCCTCGGCGTTCAGCCGGGCGTTGGTGAGGACGATCGCGACCTGGTCGGCCAGAAGCCCCAGCAGCTCCGCATCGTCCGCGTCGAACGCGTCCGCCCTCTCCGCGTACACGCCGATGGCGCCCATGGGCCCGCTCTCCACCACGAGCGGCGCCGCAATGACGGCGCGGATGCCGAGCTCCCTCGCCACCCGGTCGGAGGCCTCGTCGTGAGGGAAGTCAGTGTCGGGGATGTAGTCATCGGTCCACGATGGTCGTCCCTCGCGGAGCGCACGCCCGGACACGCCATGCTCCACCGGCGTCTGGTCCTCCTTCGTGAAGGGAACCAGGCTCTCGTGAACCTGGGAATGGCCATCGAGCCAGCGAAGCTGTCCCTCGGCGTCTGGCGCGACCGTGCCGATCTGCCCGCCATCACCGTCGAGCAGGCGCACAGCGGCGCGGAGCGCGTGCTCGAGCACGGCCGACGGCTCGCGCAGCGACGTGAGCTGCGTCGCCATCTCGCCCAGGGTCCGCTGCGCTTCGACGCGGCGTGCGAGCTCGGCCTCCGACTCCGCCAGGCGCCCGATGAGCCGCTGGTTGGCGATCGCGCCGGCGGCGTGGTCGGCGAGCGCGCGCAGCAGCGTGACGTCGGCCTCACTGAAGTCATCCTCCCGGGTGCTGTACGCCCCCAGCGCGCCTAGCACCTCGCCGTCCGCCATGAGCGGCGCGGCCGCCATGGTCCGGATGCCGGTGAGGGTGACGATCCGGTCCGCGATCGGCGAGTGCGAGAACCGCTCGTCCTTCGGGTAGTCGCCGGTCACGACCACCTCGCCGACGGCGACCGAGTGGCCGAAGAGTCCCACGCCGACGGGCAGCGCCAGGTCGCGTATCAGCTGCTGTGCCTCGGGGTCGCGAATGCCGGCGCCGACCGCGAATCGCAGCCGCTTCTCGTCCCGGTCGACGAGGTAGACGATCGCTCCATCGGCCTCCAGCAGCCGGGCAGCCTCCTCGACGGCGCGCGCGAGGAGCTCCCGTGCCCCGGTCGAATCTGCCCCGGGCAGGGTCGACGGCTCAGGTCGCATGGGAGCGCGCGTCATGGGCGCGGAGGATACGCCATCGGTTTCCGGCTGCTCACCGGCCTCCAGGGGGAGCCTTGACTACGTCATCTGACCGACCCGCCGTACTGCGAGTGTCCCTGCGACGTCTCGCCCGAGTGCTCGATTCGGGACGTTCAGGGCGGACCGAAAGTGAGATCAATCCAGTCCATGCCGCGGATCGGCAATCGTGAAACGAACACGGAGGTCCCCGAGATGTCCCAGTTCCTGCGGAGCCGCAGCGCCGGCGCCCTGCTCACTGCCGCGATCGTCGGGCTCGCCCTGGCGACCGCGTACATCCACCTCAACCTGGGTGGCCTGCTCTTCACCCTGAACGGCCTCGGCTACGTCGGCCTGGCGGGGCTGATCGTCATCGGCGCAGTCGCACCGATCGCCCTCGTGCAGCTTTTCAGCTGGTTTCCGCGCGTCGCGCTCATCGGCTACACCGCCATGACCATCGCCGCCTACCTGGTGATGGGCCCGTATTTCAGCCTCGGCTTCATCGCCAAGGGCATCGAGGTCGCGCTCGTGGCGCTGCTGGTGATCGACGTGATCCGCGTCTACGGCAGCCCCATCGGCCTCGTCCGGGCCGCGCTCGAGTCGGTCGGGCCCGTCCTGCCGGATCGCTTCCGCCCGACCGTCGCCTGACCCCCAACCTACACGCGACGGCCGGGGCCCGATTCCTGGGTCCCGGCCGCTGACCCAAGGAGACCCCTGACTTGAAGCGCATGCGCCTCTCTCTCGCAGCCCTGACCACGGTCGCGCTGCTCGCCGCCTGTGGCGGCACCCCATCCGGCCAGAGCACGGTCGACCCGGCCGATGCCGACGTTTCCGTCACCAGCGTCGACATCGCGTTCGAGCAGACGACGCTGACCGCCCCCGCCGGCGAAGCCTTCACCCTGGCCCTCGTCAACGAGGACCCGGTGCCACACAACGTCGCGATCTACACCGACTCATCCGCGTCGGACGATCTCTACATCGGCGAATACGTCACCGACGGGACCATCGTGTACGAGGTCCCGGCGCTGGAGCCCGGGGAATACGTCTTCCGCTGCGATCTGCACCCGGAGATGGTCGGGACTCTCATCGTCGAGGGCTGACCTCCGCAGCCCGACGTAACTTCTGAAGTTGCGTCCCACCGGAACTAACGGCCAACATCGCCCGATTCCGAGCCTCTCCTTGGCCGAAACGACCGCTCCGGGGCAACTTTCGGCCAGGCTGAAGCCCTCAGAAAGCTCCAACTTGGCCGTTAGTTCCGCTCCCCGGTAACCGGCGGCAAAGGGGCCCGGTAACCCGCCGGTCGCGCGGCGCCGGTCTCTTGTGGTTGAAAGCTGCAAATTGGGGTGCGGCAACGCCCCTCAGGCCAGCTTGTGCTCCACCGCCCATAGCGCAGCCTGCGTCCGCGACGCGAGCCCGAGCTTCCCGAGGATGTTGGACACGTGGGTGCGCGCCGTGCGCTCCGTGATCCCGAGCGAGTAGGCGATCTCCTTGTTGGCCGCGCCCTTGGCGAGCTGAGCGAGGACCTCCTTCTCGCGGGCGGTCAGGGGCTCGACCGGCTCCGGTTCCTTCCGCTGGCGCAGCCGCAGCGCCAGGAGTCGCGAGACGGCTGGATCGAGGTGCACCTCGCCGCCGTAGGCCGCGCGGATGGCCTGCGCGACCTCCTCCGCCTCAGCGTCCTTGAGCAGGTAGCCCGATGCGCCGGCCTCCAGCGCGGAGGTGACCTTCTCCTCCTCGATGAAGCTGGTGACAGCCACGATCTCGATCTCTGGATGTGCCTCCTTGATCGCCGCGATCGCCTCCAGGCCGCTCATCTCGGGCATGAGGAGATCCATCAGGATCACGTCGGGCGCCAGGCGCTCGGCCGCGGCGACCCCCTCGCGTCCGTTCTCCGCCTCGCCGACGACCTCGAAGTCCTTGATCAGCTCCAGGAAGCCGCGAAGCCCGCGTCGCACGACGGCGTGGTCGTCGACCAGCAGCACGCGAATCGGTCCATCTTGCTCGTTCACGGTCGGGCTCCCCTGGCTCCTCACGTCATTGTCGCGCCGTGGATCCTCGACGCGAGCGCGCGAAGTATGCACGAGGGCATGGACCCGCTCCGGCTCCGGCAGGTCACGGAGCCGCTGGACCCCGAGATCGCGGAGGACCGTGCCCGGAGGGAGCCAGCCACCGAGCTCGTCGACCGTCGGCCCGGCCACGAACGTCTCGCCGCCCGCGGCCAGCCCCAGGATTCGGGAGGCGCGATAGAGTGGCCGGCCGAAATAGCGGTCGCCCTGCAGCTGCACCTCGCCGCTCGTCACCGCGAGGCGTGCGCGGAGCCGCCCTATCGGGCCCCAATCCTCGTCGGTGATGGCTCCCTGGATCTCACCTGCGGCCGTGACCGCCGACACGGCATCGTCGAAGCTGACGTAGGCGCCATCCCCGATACGCTCGAAGATGCGGCCCCCGTGCCGCTCGGCACACTCCGCGACCAGCTCGTGGTAGCGGGCCAGCGCCGCGCCCGCCGCGTCCCCATGGCGCTCCGCGATACGGGTGCTGCCCTCGACGTCGGCGAACAGGAAGCTCATGTGCCGGGACGCGGGTGCGGACGCCTCCATGCGGCCATGGTAGGCGGCGCGGCCAGCGCTCTCCGCGGGCGGATTGACGTAGTGGGACTGGGCCGAAGAGCGGCCTCCCGGCCGCGACCGGTGACCGTGGCCGGAGCGAACGGCGAGCGTGATCCTGAGCGCACAGATCGCACCGCTCAGGAGGCACGCATATGTCAGCTCTCGGAACACTGGCCCTCAGCGCCGGCGAGGTGGCGTTCTTCACGCGGCCTCCACGCCGGGATCAGGGTCCCAGTCGCAGGCGGGAAGGATTGCGACGCATCGGCCGCGTGATCCGTCTCATCCGCCGCGAGCTGGCCCATGCGACCCGGCACTCACGAATCGACGCGACTCCACGACTGCCGAACTACCCCTACTGACAGCCGAGAAAGGAGATCCGGGGATGAACCACATCACGGCCAGGATGCTGTCCAACGCGGTGCACGAGGAACGGCTCCGGAGCGTCGGCGAGCGGCAGCACAGGTTCGCAGAGCCAGAGACCGTCGGCCGGCCCGCCGGCAAGGAGCGCCCCCATGCGTGGGCCCCGATCTTTCGGCTCCCACGTCTGGTTCGGTTTCAGCGCCTGTTCGCCGCGCGCTGAGTCACACGGCTGCAGAACCACCCCCTGAAATCCTGAAGAAGAGAGGACCGAGGATGAATCCGATCGAGGCCCTGATGCTGTCCCACGAGCTCGAGGAGGACCGGCGCCGAACCGTGGCGGAGTGCCGGACCCGGTTCCTCTACCCGGAAGCCGTCTTCCGGCCTGCCCGGCGAGAGCGCACCCCCACCTGGACGCTGGTCCAGCGCCACCCGCGCTTCAACACCGCTCTCTGAGCAACCGCCAACCCCTGATCGCCCGGGCCACCGCCCGGGCGATCGGGGTGCGCGGGAGCGATATGCTCGACGGGTGAATCCTGCGGACCGCCCGCGGTGTCCGTGGGCCGCATCCGATCCACTCATGCGGACGTACCACGACACCGAATGGGGCGTACCGCTCCGCGATCCGGATCGGCTCTTCGAGCTGCTGTGCCTGGAGGGCGCCCAGGCCGGGCTGGCGTGGATCACCATCCTCCGCAAGCGCGAGGCCTACCGGGAGGCGTTCGCCGGCTTCGACGCCGAGCGGGTCGCAGAATTCGACGACGCCGATCGCGCGCGATTGATGGCCGACGCGCGGATCGTGCGAAACCGAGCGAAGATCGGGGCCTCCATCGGCAACGCGCGAGCCTGGCTCTTGATTCCCGACCCCCCGGCCCTGATCTGGTCCTTCGTCGAGGGCCAGACGATCCACAACCGGTGGGTTTCACAGGACGAGGTGCCGGCCGCGAGCGAGGAGTCGCGCGCGCTCTCGAAGGTACTTAGCGCGCTCGGCTTCCGATTCGTCGGCCCGACCATCGCCTATGCCTTCATGCAGTCGGCAGGGTTGGTGAACGACCACCTGGTCGGCTGCCATCGCCACCGGGAGCTCGCAGCCAACACGAACACGTGAGCCGGTCCAGCGGTGTTTGTGGCAGCATCCCGCGCATGAATCGGGCTGGGCGAGGCCTCGGCCGGCGATGACCGCTCTCGAGCTCCTGTCGTGGATCAACAGGATCCTCTTCGTCGTCCTCTTCATCGCCGTCGGCTGGCGTGCGATTCGCCAACCGACTCGGTCGAACGTGAACACAGCCATCCTGTTCGGGGGCATCGGCTTGGCGGTGCTCGGCGCCCTCATCTCGGACGTTGCGGCCTTCGACCCGCCGTGGCTGCCCGGCGTGCTCATCGCCCTGCTGAATGCCTGCCCATGGGCGATGCTCAGGCTGGTCGACGACTTCAGGGGCTCTCCGAGGTGGGTGCAGCTCGGCGGCACGGTGACCTTCGTGGCGATCGCCGCCCTCAGTCTGCTGCTGTTCGAGCGGTTCCCGCAGCTCGTCGAGCTCGTCACCATCGCCTGGTTCCTGGTCGTCGGCGGGTACGCAGCGGTCGCGTTCGCGCGCGCCAGCGGCCGAAGCCGCGGGCTGACACGGTGGCGCATGGCGGCCGTGGCAGTCGGGGCGTACCTCTTCATCGCCACCATCGTCGTGGTGTTCGCGGCAGAATTTCTTCCGGCGATCGTCGCGATCGTGGGACCGCTGGCCCAGGTGCTCGCGCTCGCCGCAGTGGTCGCCTTCTTCATCGGATTCGCGCCGCCGGCGTGGCTCCGCCGGGCATGGCGCGAGCCCAACCTGCGCTCGTTCCTCGAGCACTCGGTCCACCTGAGCGGCGTCGTCGACGATCGCGAGCTCGTGCTCGAGCTCCAGCGTGCCGCGGCGGACACCCTTGGGGCGACCGGGGCGTCTCTTGGGCTGGCCGATGCCGAGGGCGTCACGATGCGCTACATCGGCGTCGACGGCACGTTCGGCTCCTACCCGGCCTACGCGTTCATCGGCGGACGTGCCTTCTCCACGCAGAAGCGGCTGATCGTGACCGATGCCGCGGCCTCCGACCCCGAGAACGCTGCCGCGTACATCAGCTGGAACGCGCGGGCCGTCATCGCCGTGCCGGTGACCGCCGAGGACAGGAGGCTCGGCGTATTGATCGCCTACGGCGACCGTGCGCCGATCTTCGTGGAGGACGACCTGTGGCTCGTCCAGCTCCTCGCCGACCAGACCGCGGTCATCCTCGAGGCGCGGCGGATGGCCCGCGAGGCCAGCGAGCTGCGCGCTCGAGAGGAGACCACGCTCCTCAAGGAGGAGTTCCTCTCGGCCGCGGCTCATGACCTTCGCACGCCGTTGACGGTGCTCCTCGGGCAGGCCGAGCTCCTCGAGCGGCGATTGCAGCGCGATCCGAGCTCAGCCATAGATCCGGCGGGCATCGTCCGGATCGCACGGGAGGCCCGGCGGCTCAGAGACCTCGTGAGCGACCTCCTGGAAGCACAACGCCTGGAGGACGTCGGACCCAGCGTGGACCGGGAGCCGGCGGACATCAGGGAGCTCGTGCGGGCATCCATGGACCGATACGGGTACGACGGCGCTCAGTTCAAGCCCGCCCTCCCCGACGAGCCCATCCTCGTCCGCATGGACCCCGTCCGACTCGAGCAGATCCTCGACAACCTCCTCGAGAACGCCATCAAGTATGCGTCCAGCGCGGCTCCCACCGAGGTACGGGCGTGGGAGGAGAACGGGGAGGCGCGCATCGCGGTCATAGACCACGGCATGGGCATCCCCTCAACCGAGCGCGCGTTGGTGTTCGAGCGCTTCGTGCGCGCATCGAACGCCCAGGCGCGCAGCGACACCGGCCTCGGACTCGGCCTCTACATCTGCCGGCGAATCATCGAGGGCCACGGCGGGCGGATATGGGCGGACGAGACGCCTGGGGGTGGCAGTACCTTCAACGTCTCACTCCCGACCGAGGTACTGCCCCAACCTGTGGACGATAGCCCAGCCGGCGACATACCCTTGTCGCCCGCCGCAGGGGCCAGTCCCGATGGTTGAGATCCGGGTGCTCGTCGTCGACGACGAGCCGGACATACGCGCCACCGTCGCCGAGATGCTCGAGATCGAGGGCTACTCGGTCGACGAGGCCGCCAACGGAGCCGATGCGCTCCGCGCCATCGAGCGCCACGCGCCCGATGTGATCCTGCTCGACATGCGGATGCCGGTGCTCGACGGTTGGGGCTTCGCGGCGGAGCTGAATGCCAGGCACCTGGAGATTCCGATCGTCGTCATGACCGCGGCTCGCGACGCCGCGCGCTGGGCCGCCGAGATCGCGGCCAGCGCCTCGCTCTCCAAGCCGTTCGGCCTCGACGACCTGATCCGCACCGTCGGCGAGGTGCGCGGCGCCGCCTGAGGCCGACAGCGCGAGACGTCTCATCCGGACGTGGGACGTTGGCCCACGTGGGCCCGGCAAGATGACGTAGCGCCACTCCTATACTCGGCGCGCATGCCGCCCATCGCCAGCGTGGACGTCCCGGCCTCGAGCGCGAATCTCGGCAGCGGCTTCGACTGCTTCGCCGTGGCGCTGTCGCTGAAGCTTCGAGCGGAGCTGCATGAGGCGGATGAGGCCGGCATCGTGCTCAACGCCCGGGGCGAGGGGGCCCCCGGCGACGGGGAGTCGGGGGGCGCCAACCTCCTGATCCGAGGCTTTCGCGAGGGGCTCCGTGCGTCGATGGCCCCGGGCTCCGGCGCGTGGCGGCTCGAGGTGTCGAGCATGATCCCCTCGGCACGCGGCCTCGGGAGCAGCGCGGCGGCGATCGTCGCGGGAGTCGTGCTCGGCGCGGCGGTCGGCCGGCGGCAGGTCGGCGCCGACGAGCTCCTGGAGCTGGCCGCGAGACTCGAGGGCCACCCGGACAACGTGGCGGCCGCGCTGTACGGAGGGTTCACGGTCGCCGTCGACGACCGGGAGGCGATCACCCTCCGCCGCTTCCGCGTGCCGGAGGCATGGATCCCGGTCGCATTCATCCCACAGGCGGAGGCGCGCACCAACGACATGCGGGCCGCCCTCCCGGCGACGGTCGCCCACGCCGCCGCGGCCCGGCAGGCGGGTCGCAGCGCGCTCCTGGCGACGGCGATCATGACCTCCGACGCCGGCCTCCTCGGCGCAGCGATGGCGGACGAGCTGCACGAGCCGTATCGCATCCCCAGCCTGCCCGGCGCACGCGAGCTGATCGACCTGGCACGCGACCGCGGAGCAGCCGGCGCGTGCCTCTCCGGCTCCGGACCCACGATCCTCGCCATCTGCGACTCGCCGGCCGCGGCGCACGCCGTCGAGAAGGGGTGGAACGCATCGGGCCTGCCGGGGATGGCGACACGGCTGCGCTTCGACACCACCGGAGCCCGGCTGGAGGCGGCCGACGCGTGAGCCTCGTGACCCTGGCGGGCGTGTCGAAGAGCCACGCCGCGCAGCATCTCTTCAGCGACGTCGGCCTCCAGATCGGCGCCGGCCGCCGCGTGGCCGTCGTCGGGCCAAACGGCGCGGGCAAGACCACGCTGCTCGAGATCATCACCGGCGACCAGGAGCCGGACACGGGGACGGTGACGCGCGCGCGCGACCTCGCGATCGGCTACCTGCGCCAGGAGGTCGCCGAGACCAAGGGACGCAGCGTCGTCGCGGAGGTGATGGCGGCGGCCGGCGAGGTGAGCGGCATCGAGCGCCGCATGCGGCACGTCGAGCTGGAGCTTGCGGACCCGGAGGACGAAGCCGAGCTCGCGGAGCTGATGGACGAGTACGGCCGGCTCCAGCATCGGTTCGAGGCCCTCGGCGGCTATGGCATGGAGGCGGAGGCTCGCCGCATCCTGGCCGGACTCGGGTTCGGCGATGCGGACGTGGAGAGGGACATCGGTACCTTCTCCGGTGGCTGGATGATGCGCGTCGCCCTCGCGCGGCTCCTGCTCCAGAACCCCGACGTGCTGCTCCTCGACGAGCCCACCAACCACCTCGACCTCGCATCGGTGGAGTGGCTTCAGGGCTTCCTGGCCGAGTACGCGGGCGCCATCGTCCTCGTCAGCCACGACCGGGACTTCATCAACGAGGTGGCCAACCGGGTCGTCGAGCTTCACGGCGGGCGCGCCGTCGAGTACGTCGGCGACTACGCCGACTTCGTGGAGCAGCGGACCGAGCGCATGGCGCAGCTCGAGGCCATGGCCCGCAACCAGCAGCGGCAGATCGCCCACACCCGGGCGTTCATCGACCGCTTCCGCTACAAGGCGACCAAGGCACGCCAGGTCCAGTCCCGCGTCAAGTCGCTCGAGCGGCTCGAGCGCGTCGAGGCGCCGGTCGCCCGGGCGAAGAGGGTGAAGTTCCGGTTCCCGGCGCCGGCGCGTTCCGGGCGCACCGTGATCACCCTGACGGGCATCGTCAAGCGCTACGCCGACAACACGGTCTACGACGGGCTCGACCTCCAGCTGGAGCGCGGCCAGAAGGTCGCGCTGATCGGCCCGAACGGTGCCGGCAAGTCGACGCTGCTCAAGATCCTCGCGGGCGTCCTGGACTTCGACGCGGGGAGCCGCGAGCTCGGCTCGAATGTTCGCGTCGCGTACTTCGCGCAGCACCAGATCGAGGCGCTCACCCCGGCGAACACGGTGTTCAACGAGCTCAACGACGCGGCACCGGCGATGTCGACGAGCGAAATGCGCAAGCTGCTCGGCACATTCCTGTTCTCGGGGCCGGCGGTCGAGAAGAGGGTGCGTCTGCTCTCCGGCGGCGAGCAGACGCGCCTCGCCCTCGCGAAGCTGCTTGCCGACCCCGCCAACCTGCTGTGCCTCGACGAGCCGACGAACCACCTCGACATCCAGTCGCGCGACGTGCTCGAGGACGCGCTGAACGCCTTCGCCGGCACGATCGTGCTCATCACCCACGACCGATACCTGATCCGCAGCGTGGCCAACACGATCATCGAGGTCAACGGCGGCGCGGCCACGGTATATCCCGGCGACTTCGAGTACTACGCCGCCAAGCGCGGCGTGGACATCGAGACGCGTGGCGCGGTGGAGGGCGCGCGGGCAACGCCGCGTGGCGTGATCAGCGCCCCGACTCGTCAGCGACAGTCGGCCCGGGACGAGGCCGAGCGTCGGCGGCGGGAGGCCGAGGCCCGCAATGCGCGGCACCGCCGAACCCGCGGCCTGCGGGATGCGCTCGCAAGGGCGGAGGCCGACGCGGCCGAGGCCGAGCGCGAGCTCGACGCGCTCATCGAGCGACTCGCGGATCCCGCCCTCTACGCGGATGGCAGCCTCGTGCGCGAGCTTGTCGACCGCCACAACGGGCTGCGCGACAGGACCGAGGAGCTCGCGCGCGAGCGGGCGCGGCTGGGTGCCGAGCTGGCGAGGGACGAAGCGGAGAGCGAGGGCGCAGCCGGCGCGCGGCCGGCCGCCGCTCGGTGACGGCGGGGAGCTCCACCGGAGAGTCGCGCTCCGGGCTGGGCGCGGGACTCATCGTGCTGGCGGCCGTGTGCTTCGCCACGCTCGGGCCACTGAGCCGCTTCGCCGAGGAGGCCGGCGTGACGTCGCTGGCGCTCGTGACCTGGCGCGCGGGGCTGGGCGCGGCGGTGATGGTCGGCTTCGTCGGTGCCCTGTGGGCGAGCGGCATCGCCCGCCCGGTGGGCATCGGCGCCATCCCCCGGCGAGATCGCCGGTTCGTGCTTGCCGCCGCGTTCGCGAACGCCGCGCTCAACCTGAGCGTGTTCGTCGCCTTCACCCGCATCAGCATCGCCCTGGCGCTGCTCGTCTTCTACCTCTATCCGGCGATCGTGGCCGTCGCCTCGGTCATATGGTTCGGGGAGCGGCTCGACCGGCTCCGCTGGCTGGCGCTGGGAGTCTCCCTCGCCGGACTCGTCCTGGTCCTCGCCGGCGCCGGCGGCATCGGTGAAGTTGACCTGCTCGGTGTCGTGCTGGCGTTCGTCGGTGGCCTCGCGCAGGTCTTCTACGTCCTGGCCGCGCGGCATGGCTTCGCGCACGTCCCGGGGCCGCAGGCCGCGGCGGTGACGATGGCCGGCGCCTGCATCCTGTATCTGCTGCTCAGCGCGGCCATCGGCAACCTCGGCCAGCTGGCCGCACCGGTGGCATCCGCCGCGGCCCTATGGCCGGTGCTGGTGGCCGGGGTCATCGGCGCAGGGGTGCCGACAGTGGCCTACATCACCGGGATCCGCCTGCTCGGCCCGTCGCGGGCGGCGATCCTCGCCACGCTGGAGCCGGTCGTCGCCGTCGGGCTGGCGGCGTGGCTGCTGGCCGAGCTCCCCACCCTGGTCCAGTTGGTCGGAGGCCTCCTGATCCTGGTGGCGGCGGTGCTCCTGCAGCTCGGATCGCGTACGACCCCGGCCGACCACGAGGCAGTCCCCGGCTGACCGGGAGGAGCGAGCTCAGCGCGCGATGAAGGCTCCGTGCACGGCCTGCGCAGCAGAGTCGGCCGCGGCCAGGGCCACCTCCGCCCAGACGACGCGCATCCCGCCCTCGTCGAAGGCGCCCTCGCCGTGTGCCGGGATGGGGAGCAACTCCGGCATCAGGGCGGCCGGCCCGACCAGGCTGATTCGCGCGATCCGCTCCTTCCGCTCCACGGCCAGCATCAGGACTCCGGCGCCCTCGCGGGCCGCGGGCCGCACGAGCGTTCGAGGCGCCTCGTCGTCCAGCGCCCGCACCACGAGCTCCAGCCGCCCGCGTCGCGCGCGACGGACGGCGACCGGGTGGACGACCTCCGAGCCGAGCTCGGCCATCAGCTCGAGCTGAATCGCGTCCACCGTCGGGAGCAGCCTCGCCGCCGGCACGATGTGCGGATCGGCCTCGCTGATGCCGCCCACATCCTTGAACAGCTCGCAGCGGTCGGCGCGCAGCGCGACCGCCAGTGCCACGGCCGTGAGATCGGTCCCGCCGCGCCCGAGCGTCGTGAGCTCGCCGTGCGTCCCCACTCCCTGGAAGCCGGCGACGACCGGGACCAGCCCGTCGGCCAGCGCAGCCCGGAGCGGCCGGGAGAGCACGCGTCGCAGCTCCGCCCCGAGGTGCGCGGCGGCGGTACGGATCCCGGCCTCCGGCCCCGAGAACGAGCGCGAGGGTATGCCGCGAGCCTGGAGGCCGAGCGCGAACAGGGCCGCCGACAGCGCCTCGCCGGTGGCCAGGGCCCGGTCAGTCTCGCGCGCCACTGCGGACTCGGCGGCCTGCGCCGGGTGTCGCAGGCGATCGGCCCCTGGGCCCAGCAGCGCGGCCGCGGAGGTCAGGATCGCGTCGGTGACGCCCTCGAAGGCGCTGACGACCACGACCGGCCGGAGGCCGGCGGCTCGCTGGCGGGCCACCACGTCGGCGGCGGCCGCGATGTCCTCGGGCCGGCGCAGGACCGAGCCACCGAACTTGTCGACCACCACGCCGGAGGGTGGCCTCGGCACGACGGGCCTCCCTCAGGCCGACGGAGCGGCTTCGACGACGATCCCCGCGCCCCTCGGCAGCGGCCCGCCCGACCGGACGATCGCCGGCACCTCGTCCAGGGACCGAATGAGGCGGACGTCGGCGGGGATGGGCTCATGGGCCGGCGTGATGCTGGTCCCCTCGTCGCGGCGCAGCCAGAGCGCGTCCATGCCGGCGGCCCACGCGCCGCGCACGTCGGCGCGGTACGAGTCGCCGACCATCAGCGCCTCGGATGGCTCGACGCCTGCGTGCTCGAGCGCCATCCGGTAGAAGGCGGGGTTGGGCTTGGCGACGCCGACCGCGCCCGAGGGCAGCACGAAGTCGAGGTACCGGTCCAGGTCCAGCTCCGCGAGGATCCCGCGCAGGTTCGATCCCCAGTCGCTGACGATGCCGATCGACACGCCCCCGATGGCGCGCACTTCGCGCAGCATCGGCTCGACGTCGGGATAGGCCTCCCAGGCGGCGGTCGCGAACTGGCTGGCGAGGACCCGGTCCAGCATCTCGCGGTGCGCCTCGAGGCCAAGGCGCTCGAGCATCAGCCGGTGGTAGCTTCGCCAGTACTCCTCGATGCGCGAGTCGTCGCTCCACGTGTCGTTCTCAGGTCGCTGGTACTCGTCCCAGAACCAGCGATCGGTCTCCTCCCAGGCGGCGCGCAGCTGCTCCTCGCCGATGACGACGCCGTCCTGCACCAGGACGCCGGATAACGCGTCCGCGAGCGTGCGGCGCGGCGAGAGGAGCGTGAACCCGGCGTCGAGGCACAGGAGGCGGTAGCTCATGGCCTCGCAACGGTAACCCACCGCCCGAAGCCGATGCGTCCGGCGGCCCGCTGCTACCCTCCGGCTCGTGACCGCACTCGACGAGCTGCCCGACGGCCCGACGGTGACCCGGCTGCGCCGAGCCGTCCTGGGCTGGTACGCCGCCGAGAGGCGCGACTTCCCGTGGCGCCGCACCCGCGATCCGTACGCCGTGCTGGTCAGCGAGGTCATGCTCCAGCAGACGCAGGCGTCGCGCGTCGCCCCGCGCTTCACCCGCTTCATGAGCCGCTTCCCGACGGCGTCCGACCTCGCCGCGGCGACGGCCGCGGACGTGCTCTCGGAATGGAGCGGGCTCGGGTACAACCGTCGCGCGCTCGGCCTCCAGCGCGCCGCGGCGCACGTGGCCGCCCACGCCTGGCCACGCGACGTCGCGGGCCTCCAGCGCCTCCCCGGCGTCGGGCCGTACACGGCGCGCGCGGTGGCGTCCCTGGCCTTCGAGCAGCCGGTCGGGGTGGTCGACACGAACGTTCGGAGGTGGCTGACCAGACGCTTCGCGGGTTCCGACGACGCGCGGCGCCTGCAGCGGCTCGCTGATGCCCTGGCAGCCCCCGGCCGCGGCCCGCGGGCCTCCGCGTGGACGCACGCGACGATGGAGCTCGGCGCGGCCGTCTGCCGGTCGCGCCGCCCGCGCTGCGGCGAGTGCCCGCTGGCGGCGTCCTGCCCATCGCGCGATGCAGCGGCCCGCGTGCCGGTCCGGCGACAGGCACGCCTGCGCGGATCGGACCGCGCCTACCGCGGCGCGGTGGTCCGAATCCTCGCGAGCACGCCGGGGCGCGAGCTCGGCGAGGGGCCGTTGCGAGGAGCGCTCGCGGCCGACTCCGCGCGCATCGGCGCAGCACTCGACGATGCCCGTTGGGGGCGCCTGGTGGGGCGGCTCCAGCGAGACGGCCTGGTCCATCGGTCGCCGGGAATGATCCGGTTGGGCGCGGCTACAATCGGCTCGTGAGCATCACACTGTCGGCCGGCGACGAGCTGCCGTCGGTCGGGCTCCGAGCCACGGACGGATACCTGCTGAACCTCCGCAGCTTCGTCACGAAGCAGCCTGCGGTCCTGCTCTTCTTCGGGGCCCCCACGCTCAAGGGCGCCGCAGCCGCGCCCGGCCTGGCGGCGATCCAGGCGTTGGCCGCCGCGCACGAGCGGCTCCACCAGGCGGGCATCGCGGTCGCCGCGATCAGCTGCGACTCCGAGCAGCAGCAGATCGACTTTGCCGAGCAGCACAAGCTGCCCCTCCTGCTCCTCAGCGACGAGCGGCGGAGCGCGGTACACATGCTCGCCATCCCGACCGTCTCGAAGGGCGAGAACGTCAACGTCGCGCGCCCGGTCGCGATCGCCGTGGACCGCGACGGGATCGTCCGCGCCGTGATCGACCGCGTCGAGCCGCAGTATCTCGTGGAGCAGGTGATGGGCGTCCTCTCGGAGCCGATGCCGGCGACGGCCGGGGACGCCGCCGCCTCCTGAGCGGCGCACACCACTCGATGCTCGCCGTCCGCCTCCACGGCCCCGGCGAGCCGTTGCGGGTCGAGGAGGTGCCCGCGCCGGAGCCCGAGGGGACCGAGGTACGGATCCGGGTGGCGGGGGCGGGGGTCTGCCACACCGACCTCCTCATTGCCGAGGGCACCCAGTCGCGCGTGTCGCTTCCGGTGACGCTCGGGCACGAGGTCGCGGGCTGGATCGACGCGGCCGGCGCGGATGCGGAGCCGCACCTGCGGCGCATGCACCTGGCTCTCGGAGACGCGGCCCTGGTCTACGGCGGTTGGGGGTGCGGCGAGTGCCGCGAATGCAGGTCTGATGCGGAGCAGCGGTGCGCCGATTCGCGGGCGCCGGGCTTCCAGGTCGACGGGGGCTACGCGGAGGCGATGCTCGTGCCGCATCCGCGACACCTCGTCCCGCTCCGGCGCCTCGACCCTGTGAAGGCCGCGCCGCTCGCGGACGCCGCGGTCACGCCGTACCGGGCCGTTCGCCGGGCCGAGCCGTGGCTGGCCGCCGGCGCGCGGGTGCTGCTCATCGGCTGTGGCGCCCTGGGCCAGTTCGCGCTCCAGTTCCTCCGGCTGGTGCCGCCCGGAGGCGATGAGCTGCATGTCGGCGTGCGCGAGCTCGATCCGCAACGGCTCGACCGCGCTTCGGAGCTCGGGGCCGACGTCGCGCTGCTCGACGGCGACGCCCAGATGGCCCGCGAGGCGCTGGGCGGTCCGGCCGACGTCGTCCTCGACTTCGTCGGAGCCGATGCGACCCTGGAGCTGGCGGCCGCCGTGGTCGCGCCGGGAGGCGTCATCATGCTCATCGGCGAGGCGGGCGGCTCGCTGCCATTCGGCTTCGACGGGCCGCCGGTCGAGTCCTGGCTCACGACGGTCGCCTGGGGCTCGGCCTCCGACCTGCGCGAGGTCGTCCGTCTCGCGGGCCGCGGCCGGCTGCGCTGGAACGTCGAGCCGGTGCCGCTGCGCGACGCCGCGTCCGCCCACGCGCGCCTGCGCGCCGGAGACGTCGACTGTCGACTGGTGCTCGTTCCCTAGCGGCCCAGCAGCCGCGCCAGGAACCCGCGCGGCGGAGGATCGCGTCGAACGTAGAAGGGCGCGGCCGTGGCGTCGTAGGTCTCCCGCAGCGACGGTGCCCGGAGGTCGGTCACGGCCAGCAGCCGCCGGGATCCGAGCTGCTCGGTGGCGACCGCGTGGAGCCGGTTGCGCACCGCGTCGAAGTCGCCGAGGTCGGCATCGGGCACCAGCTGCACGCCCACCGTCCAGCCGTCGCCGCTGCGCAGCAGCCAGGCCCGCTCCACCTGGGGCAGCTGCTCCAGGGTCGACCGCAGGCCGCCGCCGAGCGCCTCGGGCACCTCGCCGGGCGGATCGAGCGCGGGAAGATCGCCAAGCGGTCGACGAGCGCGGAGCGCATCGGGCCGGTTCGGGTCGATTCCGGCGGCGAGGAAGGGGAGGACGCCGGTGGCGACCTCTACCTGGCTCGGTGCGCCGGGGTCGATCACCACGCGCACACGCGCCTCGTCGGCGCGCGCGAAGAGCTCGCGCCCGCGAAGCCGGACGTGGTCGCTACCGGGCGGCCCGAACGCCGCGAACGTCTCCGGGCTGCTGAAGGCCGCCACGAACCGCTCGCCGCCCTCGTCGGTGCCGTGCCGGAAGGCGTCGACCGTCAGCCCCTCGGGGTCCGGAGCCTCGCCGCTGGACGAGCGCACCGGAACGATGAGCTCGGCCTCCTCGAGCGCCTCCGGCCGTGGCGCGAGGTCGCCCACGCCGGGACCACCCTCGCCCGTCATGCCGGCCCCGCCGCGCCGAGCTTTCTGAGCGCGGCGTCGATCCTGGCGACCGAGCGCTCGCGGCCCAGCAGCTCGAGTGATGCGAAGAGCGGAGGCGACACGGTGCGACCGGTGACCGCCACGCGGACCGGGATGAAGAAGTCGCCTGCCTTCAACCCGGCGGCGTCGGCCGCCTCACGGAAGCGCTGCTCGAGCACGTCCGCGCTGAAATCGGCGTCGGCCAGCTCGGCGACGAGCTCCCGCGCCCCCTCGAGCGCCGTGCGCGCGTCGGCCGGCTCGCCCTTCTTCGGCACCAGGAGCTCCGGGGTGTATCGGCCTGCGACGACCTCGTCGGGCTCCCACACGAAGCCGATGAGGTCGGTGACGTCCGCCAGGCGCACCAGCCGCTCCTTGACGAGGGGGATCATGCGCAGCAGGCCGTCGTCCGGCAGGTCCTCGGGCACGAACGGACGCAGGAGCAGCGCGAGCTGCTCGTCCGACCGGGCTCGGATGTAGACGCCGTTGAGGTGGTCCAGGCGCGCCTGGTCGAAGATCGCGCCGGCGTGGTGCACCTTCTCGATCTCGAAGCGCGCGACCAGCTCGTCGAGGGTGAAGATCTCCTCCTCGGTTCCGGGCGACCAGCCCAGGAAGGCCAGGAAGTTCACCATAGCCTCGGGAAGGTACCCCTGCTCGCGATACGCCGCGACCGCCGTCTGCGACCTGCGCTTGCTCATCTTGGTCCGGTCCGGGTTGAGGATGAGCGGGATGTGACCGAACCGTGGCTCGCGATAGCCCAGCGCGCGGATCAGGGCGATGTGCTTGGGGGTGTTGCTGAGGTGCTCCTCGCCGCGAATCACGTCGGTGATCCGCATCGCCTCGTCGTCGACGACGACCGTGAAGTGGTAGAGCGGCCCGCCGTCGCCACGCACGATCACGAAGTCC
>DASWGW010000037.1:0-4601 GCA_036393435.1 Candidatus Limnocylindria bacterium
GCACTCCAGCGCGTCGGCATGTTCCTGATGCGGCGCGGCTTCGACTCGGAGACTGTGCGTGCCGCGCTGCGGGGCGGGGGAGCTACCGAGGCCGGCGACGGCTGAGTCGGCTACTGTCTCGGCGTGCGATTCGCCCTGATGACCGAGCCCCAGCAGGGGCTCAGCTACGAGGAGATCCTGGCGCTCGCGCGCACCGCCGAGGCCGCGGGCCTGGAGGCATTCTTCCGCTCGGATCACTACTCGAGCTTTCCGGGGGAGAGCGGGCTGCCGACCACCGACGCGTGGGCCACGCTCGCCGGCCTTGCCCGGGAGACGGAGCGCATCCGGCTTGGCGCGCTCGTGTCGCCGGTCACGTTCCGCCTGCCGGGGAACCTCGCCAAGGTCATCCAGACTGTCGACGAGATGTCGGGCGGACGCGTCGAGGCCGGATTCGGCGCCGGCTGGAACGAGGACGAGCACGCGCAGCTCGGCATCCCGTTCCCGCCGTTGCGCGAGCGGTACGACATGCTCGAGGAGCAGCTGGCGATCATCCACGGGCTGTGGACCGAGCCCGACGGCTGGTCCTACGAGGGGAAACATTGGCAGGTGCGCGGCGCGATGCGGCATGGCGAGATCGCGCGCGGCGGCCGCCGTCACCCGCCCATCATCCTGGGCGGGGAGGGTGGGCCGCGCCAGGCCGGGCTCGTGGCGCGGTATGCGGACGAGTTCAACCTCACCTCCGCCGCACCGGAGGAGGTGCCTGCGGCCTACGGGCGGGTGCGTGCAGCGTGTGCCGCCATTGGTCGTGACCCCGACGAGGTCGTCTACTCCGCCATGACCGGCGTGCTGGTGGCGGAGACCGAGGCGGACCTCCGGGCGCGCGTGGCAGACCTGCTCGCGGCCCTCGGGCATGGCGAGACCGATGGCGAGGCGTGGCTCGCCGAGCGTCGCGGTCGTTGGGTGATGGGCACGCCCGATGAGGCGAGGGGACGGGTGGAGGCGCTCGGGCGGCAGGGCACGCAGCGCGTGATGCTGCAGGATTTTCTGCCGCGGGACCTCGAGCACGTACGGCTAATGGGAAAGGTCTTCGGCGCCTGACCGCCCGCCGGAGGGCACCGGCGAGTTGGAGTACACTCCGCCGATCGTGGCCGCACGGCGCGGCCTGAGCGTTCTGATCGACCGACCCGAACCGCCCGCTCTCGAGCGGGCGGACATCGCCCACACCGGGCTCCAACGAGTTGGGGGAGCCGACATATGAACGAAGTTTTCGTCGTCGGCGTGGCGGCGATCGCCGCCGTCGCCGGCCTAGCGATCGGCTTCATCGCACGCCGCTTCCTGACGGCGAACGCCAGCAGGCGCGCCGAGCAGTACGCGGAGCGGCTGGTGGCCGAGGCGCGTGCTAAGCAGAAGGAGATCGTCCTCGAGGGAAAGGACGAGGCACTTCAGCTTCTACGCGCGGCGGAGGAAGAGGCGCGCGAGACGCGGACGACGCTGCAGCGCGGCGAGAGCCGGCTCCTCGACCGTGAGGAGGCGCTCGACCGCAAGGTGGCCACGCTCGAGGAGCGTGAGGTAGCCTTCGCGCAGCGCCAGGCGGAGCTCGAAGCGATGCGCGGGGAGCTCCGCGAGCTCCAGCAGCGCCAGGTCGTGGAGCTCGAGCGGGTCTCGGGGCTGAGCGCGGTCGAAGCGCGGGCGGGCCTCATGCGCCAGCTCGTGGACGAGGCACATGCCGAGGCCCAGCACCGCGTGCGCGAGATCGAACGGCACGCGATCGAGGATGGCGAGGTGCGCGCGCGACGGATCCTCACCACGGTCATGCAGCGGATCGCCGCCGACCACACGAGCGAGGCCACCGTCACGGTCGTGCACCTGCCCAACGACGAGATGAAGGGCCGCATCATCGGCCGCGAGGGCCGCAACATCCGTGCACTGGAGCAGGCGACCGGCGTCGACCTCATCATCGACGACACGCCCGAGGCGGTCGTGCTGTCCGGCTTCGACCCGGTGCGCCGCGAGATCGCCCGCATGGCGCTCGAGAAGCTCATCAGCGACGGACGCATCCACCCCGGACGCATCGAGGAGACGGTCGCCAAGTCGCGCTCCGAGATCGAGGTCATCATGCGCCAGGCTGGCGAGCAGGCGGCCTACGATGCGGCCGTTCCCGGCCTGCATCCCGAGCTCATCAAGCTCCTCGGCCGCCTGAAGTACCGCACGAGCTACGGGCAGAACGTGCTTGACCACTGCATCGAGACCGCGCGCCTGGCGGGGCTCCTCGCGGCCGAGATCGGCGCGAACGTTGCCGAGTCGAAGAAGGGTGGCCTGCTGCACGACATCGGGAAGGCGGTCGACCACGAGGTCGAGGGCCCGCATGCCGCCATCGGCGCCGACATCGCCGGGCGGTTCGGCGTGACGCGCGTCGTGTCCAACGCGATCGCCGCGCACCACCAGGAGGTGGAGCAGGAGAGCGTGGAGGCGACCGTCGTCCAGATCGCCGACGCTATCAGCGCGTCGCGGCCGGGTGCCCGCGGCGAGAACCTCGACAACTACGTCAAGCGCCTCGACGACCTGCAGCAGATCGCCCTGAGCTTCCCGGGCGTCGAGCGCTGCTTCGCGATCCAGGCCGGCCGCGAGATCCGGATCCTGGTGCGCCCCGAGGACATCGACGACGTCGCCTCAAGCCGGCTGGCCCGCGACGTCGTCAAGAAGATCGAGGAACAGCTCCAGTACCCCGGCCAGATCAAGGTCACTGTGATCCGCGAGACGCGCGCCGTCGACTACGCCCGGTGACGGGAGGGCCGCGGGAGCTCCGGATCGCGGTCATCGGAGACGTCATCGGCAAGCCGGGCCGGCTGGCGCTCGGGCAGGCGCTTCCCGATCTGCGCGCCGAGCTGCGCCTGGACCTGGTCATCGCCAACGGCGAGAACACGGCGGCCGGGGCCGGCCTCACCCCGAGCCTCGCGGAGGAGCTCCTGGGTGGCGGCGTCGACGTCATCACCTCGGGCAACCACATCTGGGACAAGCGCGAGATCTACGACTACCTCGACACGGATCGGCCGGTGCTCAGACCGATCAACTATCCGGATGAGGTTCCGGGGCGCGGCTGGCTGGTGCACCGCACCGCGGATGGCGACGAGGTCGCCGTCATCAACGCCATGGGCCGGGTCTTCATGAACCAGCTCGACTCGCCGTTCACGAAGCTCGACGAGCTGCTCGACGGCGCCGCCGAGCCGCTGCCGCCGGTCCGGATCCTCGACTTCCACTGCGAGATCACGTCCGAGAAGAACGCCATGGGCTGGTACCTCGACGGGCGCGTGAGCGCCGTGATCGGCACGCACACCCACGTCCCGACGGCCGATGCGCGGCTGCTGCCGCGCGGCACGGCCTACATCAGCGACGTCGGCATGACCGGGCCGCGTGACTCGATCATCGGCTTCAGCCTCGAGACGGTCCTGCCTCGCTTCACCCGCCACCTGCCGACGCGCTTCCATGTCGCCGATGGACCGGTCTCGCTGAACGCGGTCGTCGTCAGCGTCGACCCGGCCACGGGGCGCGCGAATGGCATCGAGCAGGTCCAGCGCGTCATCCACGTCTGAGACGGTCTGCGGCGGCCAGCTGGCGTGTCAGACCGCCCGCGTGCAATCGTGCTGCACGACCGCACGCCGGAGCATTGAGACGTGACTGACGAGGCGACGAGACCACTGCTGCTCGGGATCGTCGGGCCGACCGCGTCCGGCAAGAGCGAGCTGGCGATGGCGGTTGCCAGGCGTATCGCGGTCGAGATCCTCGTCGCCGATTCGCGCCAGGCGTACCGCGGCATGGACGTGGGCACCGCAAAGCCCGGCCGCGAGGCGCGCGCCGAGGTCCCGCATCACCTGCTCGACTTGGCGAATCCGGACGAGTCGTTCACCGTGGCGCAGTGGGTCGAGCGGGCGCGCGGGCTCATCCCCGAGATCGCCGCGCGGGGGCGAGTCCCGCTGCTGGTCGGTGGCACCGGCCTGTACGTCGCCGCGCTGGTCGACGGGCACGACTACGCGGCACAGCCCTGGGACCTCCGGCTGCGGGCCAGCCTCACCGCCAGCCTCGCGGTGGAAGGCCTCGAGCCGCTCGTCGAGCGACTCTCGAGCGTCGCCCCGCAGGTCGCGGCCTCGATCGACGCGCGAAATCCGCGCCGGGTGCTGCGCGCCATCGAGCGAGCCGAAGGTGGGGGAGAGCTCCCGCGGCGAGATCCGTATCCGGGCCCGGTGACGCTCATCGGCCTCGAGCGCCCGCGCCAGGTCCTCTATCGGCGCATCGACGAGCGTGCGGAGTGGCTGTTTGCGAACGGGCTGCTCGAGGAGGTCGGTGGGCTGATGCGAGCCGGCTACGGGCCGGAGCTGCGACCGATGACCGGGCACGGGTACGCGGAGGCCATGCGGCACCTGACGGGGGAGTGGACGCTCGAGCAGGCCATCGACACGACCGCACGACGCACGCGCCAGTACGCCAAGCGCCAGCTCACCTGGTTCGGTCGGGACCCGCGAGTCACCTGGCTCGACGCGGGCACCGGCGCTGGCGACGCGCCGGCCCTGATCGAGCGCGCGATCGGCCTGCTGAAGCGGGGGAGCGGGCCGCATCGGCTACCATGA
>DASWGW010000038.1:0-4376 GCA_036393435.1 Candidatus Limnocylindria bacterium
GAGCCGAGCCGGTGGCCACTGACGAGAAGCTCGAGAAGCTCCGGCGCGTGCCGCTCTTCGCCGGCTTCGGCAAGCGCGAGCTCGAACGACTCGGGATGTTGACCGATGAGGTCGACCTACCCGCCGGCCGCGTCCTGATGCGGCAGGGCGATCCGGGGGAGGAGCTGTTCGTGCTCATGCGCGGCGCGGCGCGCGTGGAGCGCGACGGACGCGACCTGGTCGCGATGCATGCCGACGACTTCTTCGGCGAGATCGCGCTCATCGACGGCGGACCGCGGACGGCCACCGTCACGCTGACCGAGGACAGCGCCCTGCTGGTCGTGGGGCGGAGGCAATTCCAGCAGCTGCTCGACGAGTTCCCCGAGGTCCGGCTCCAGGTGCTCGAGGCGTTGGCTGCGCGGGTTCGGTCGGCGGAGACCGACGCGGCGCATTAGGCGGCCGGGATTGAGCCCACCCGCACCGGCTCGCGGATCCCGCGCAGCTTGATCTCCCGGATCACCGCCCCCGGCTGCGCGTCTGTGGCCGCCGCCAGGGTCTCCTCGCTGGCGAGGATCTCGTCGCCTGCCGCGAGTGCGGCGATCCGCGCGGCGACGTGCACCGCCTTTCCCTCGTAGCCTGCTCCTGCGCGAATCGCGCTTCCCGAGTGGATTCCGATGCGGACGCTCGGCGCGAAGCCATGATCGCGGCGGTGGGCAGCGAGCGTGCGCTGGATCTCTCGCGCGCACGCCAGCGCCGCGTCTGCTGACGGGAACGCGACGAAGAATCCATCGCCGGCGTGGTCAATCTCCTCGCCGCCGGAAGACGCGATGAGCGACCGCACCGTCCTGTCATGCCAGGCCCGGACTCGCGTCCACGCCTCGTCCCCGACGGCCTCGATGAGGTCGGTCGAGCGCACGATGTCGGTGAACATCATCGTCCGGATCGCGGCCTGCGGCGCGCTGTCCTGCGCGGCGACCGATGCGAGCGCGCTCGCGGCTCGAGCGGCGTCTGGCTCACCGCCCAGGCGTTCAAAGGTCGCGACCGCGGCCCGGAGCTCGAGCGCGGCGGCATCCGGGTCTCCGACCGCGCGATGCGCCTCGGCAAGCAGGACCCGTGCGCGAGCCGTCTCGTACGGCGCGTCGGTCTCGTGCCACAGCCGCCGCGCCCGTTCGAGCGTGGAGATCGCGGTTGCGTGATCTCCTCTCCGCAGCAGCAACTCTCCGCGCGCGGTCGAGGCCGCGGCCCGCAGCGCGTGCGTCCCGAAGTCTTCCGCGATCTGCTCCATTTCGGCGGTCGCCACCTCGGCCGCCTCCAGGTCTCCGTGGGCGACCGCGAGCTCGGCCAGCGCGGGCAGCACCCGGGCACGACCAAGCCGCGTGCGCGAAGCATCCTCCAGCGCACCCCGCAGCAGCGCTATTCCGGCCTGCGGCTTCCCCTGCGCAAGCCGCAGCAGCGCCAACCCTGGGACCGGGGCGCGGCCGAGCTCGTGCGCCTGGCGGAAGGCCTCCTCCGCGGCTTCAAGGTCTCCGACGCGCAGACGGATCTCGCCGATCTGGTAGAAGCCCTCGCCGGCGTAGTCGAGGCAGAAGTCGCTGAGCTCGGCGCACGCCTGCCGCGCTTCGGCCTCGGCGTCGCCCCATGCGCCCCGCAGCGCGGTGACCTCCGCGCGCCGAACGCGGCACATGCCGGGGAAGCCCGAGATGGCCTGCCGGTCGCACCAGCGTCGGGCGGCCTCCGAAAACTCCGCTGCGCGGCGGTAGTCGGTGAGGTCCTGGCACGCGACGGTGACATTGCAGTAGATGACCGCGGTGGGGTACGGCTCGAGCTCGCCGCCGACGGCTGCCACCATCGCCTCGTCGAGCAGGGCGAGGCCCTCGCTCACGTCGCCGCGTGCGACCAGGACGCGTCCCTTGTCCTGGAGGCCAAGGGCCTCGAGGTTGCGATCGCCCAGCCGCTCGCCAACCTCGAGGATCGCGTCCGCCTGGCGCAGCGCCTCATCCAGGTCCCCCCCGGAGAGCGCTCCATTCAGTCGCGCGCGAGCCAGATAGCCGTGCTCAGGCGCCTGCGGGATGCCGGCCAGCAGGCGCTCCGCGCTCCCGACCCAGCCACTGGCCATGGAGCTCTGCAGGCGATGGCTGTAGTCGTTCGCCAGCATCAACGCAGCCATTGCCGCGCGCGGCTTGTCGCCGGCCTTCAGATGTGCCGCGTACGCGCGCTCTCGGACCTCGATCGCCGTGCCGAGCCGGCCCAGCCACCAGGCGGATGCGCCGAAGCTGTCGAGATCCTCGCGTTCGAGGACGCCGCGCTCATCGGCCTCCTTCAGGAGGTCGAACGCCTCGCCCCAGCGGTGCGCCGTTGCGGCATCGCGAGCGGCCTGAAGCGTCTCGACCTCACCTCGGGCACTCCCCATGGCGAAGACGGTACTACAGGATCACCGGCTTTCCAGCGCCAGCAGCCAGGCCTTCGCCGGCAGCCCGCCGCCGTATCCGCCGAGCCCGCCGCTCGCGGCGACCACGCGGTGGCACGGGACGATGAGCGCCAGGCGGTTCGACCCGTTGGCTCGCCCCACCGCGCGGGAGGCCGCCGGCGCGCCGACGCGCGTCGCGAGCTCGCGGTACGAGATCGTCCCGCCGTAGGGAATGGCCCGCAGTTCGGCCCACACCCGCTCCTGGAAGGCGCTCCCCGGCGCGTCGATGGGAAGGTCGAAGGCCCGCCGCCTGCCCGCGAAATACTCGGTCAGCTGAGCCTCGAGACGCCGGAGGAGCGGCGCGTCGCCGGGTTCGGTGCGCCCGATCCGGCGCCGGACGGCGGCCTGCTGCGCACCGATCATCGGCCGCTCGGCGAAGTCACACAGCACGACCGCTGACTCCGTGGCGCCGATGAGCAGCGGACCGACGGGCGAATCGATCCGGCGCAGGCGGATCGTCGTTCCGGCGTCGGGGTGACAGCGCAGGCACGGCCGGTAGCCGGCCGCGCGGGCCGCGGCAACATCGGTGAGGTAGACAACGTTCTGTGGGAGCGGCTTGCGGACCCGGCACGACGGCCGGCAGTAGATGCCCGTCGTTCGCACGGCCGCCACGAAGCGGCCGTCCCAGGTCGCATCGGCGGCGTAGAAGGCGTGCTCCATCTCCGACGATGGGGCTGGTGCGAGGCTCATGTCCATTGAACGCAGCGAAGGGCCGGAACGTGAGGCCCTTCAGGCGTTTCCGGGTGTCTGGCGCAGGATGAGGTTCGCGGTGAACGGGCTGCTGCCGAGGACGCGATCGCCTGAGCGGACCTCGATTCGATACCTGCCGATCTCCTCGAGCCGCATGCCCTTGAGCTCCGCCACGATGTTCGCGGTGGAGGCGTTGGGCGGCACCTCGATGCGCAGCCTCGGAGCCTGCTGGAGCGTGGGCCGCCCCGAGGGCGAGATCACCTGGAAGGTCAGCTCGTGCGGTCCCGGACTCGCCTCGAGGATTGCGACGATGAAGCACCGGCCATGTGCCGCCGGCAGGCGCTGCACGTTGATCTGGCTGAAGACCCCCACCGCGCTGATCTTGCCGTCCTGTGCCGTCAGCGCGTAGTCGCACAGCAGCAGCGTGTGGAGCTCCAGGTCGGCCATGGGTCAGTCTAGGCCGATGCGCTTCGCGGCCAGCTCGGCGATGTCGGCCAGACGGTCGGCGGGGAGCTCGGACTTCGGGAACCATCTGCACTCGTCCGTCGAGCCGCCGACCTCGTTCCGCAGCTCGCCGCCGACGACCCGGCAGCCGTACAGGATGCGGATGCCGTGATAGTCCTCCGGCTCGCCGATGCGATTGGTGAAGGTTGTGTGCCAGGAGTCGACGTCCAGCAGCTCGACGACCTTGCCGATGAGGCCCGTCTCCTCCTCGAGCTCGCGGATCGCGGCGTCGCGTGGATCCTCGCCGTGCTCGATCCCTCCGCCGGGAAGCGTCCACCATCCGTCGAAGCCGACGGTGTAGCCCGGCGCGATCCGCGCCAGGAGCAGGCGTCCGTCCTCGACGCAGACGGCGTACGCGCTCACCCGCGTCACCGGCGTCGGGGCGCCGGTCACCTCGCGGCGTACTTGTCGGCGCCGAGGAAGTGGATGCTCACGTAGCGCTCGCTGCCCACCACCCACGAGTCGTGACCCGGGCCGATCTCGAACAGGTCCCCGGGCCCCAGGTCGATCACGCGTCCGTCGTCCATCTGGATGCGGTTGCGGCCGGACAGCACGAGCCCGAGGTGCGCGATCTTGCAGCTGCGCTCGCCCTGTGCCGCGCCGACGTGCTCGGACCAGCGCCAGCCGGGGGCGTACTCGGCCCGCCCGATCGTCATCCCGCCGACGTGCACGAGGTCGAGGTGGCCGAGCGGGAACTCGCGTCGCTCGTCCGCGGCATCGAAGCGTCGCGTCAGTG
>DASWGW010000039.1:0-27097 GCA_036393435.1 Candidatus Limnocylindria bacterium
GAGACGTTGACCTCGATCTCGTGCGGGATGTCGGTCGGCAGCGCCTTGACGTGCAGCTGCGACAGGTTGTGGAGCAGCGTGCCGCCCTCCTCGAGGACCGCGGGCGAGTCGCCGACGAAGACGAGCGGGACGTCGAGCTCCATCTCCTGCAGCAGGTCGACGAGGAAGAAGTCGACGTGGAGCGCGTTGCCGCTCAACGGGTGGCGCTGGATGCTCTTGATGAGGCCGCTCGTCGAGCCGCGCTGGCCGGGGAGATGGAACTTGATAACGCTGGTCCGGCCGGCCGCGCGATACAACGTGTCGAACGTCTTGGCCTCGACCTGCACCGGCGTGGACTCATGGCCCTTGCCGTACACGACGCCGGGCACCAGGCCACCACGGCGCAGGCGCTTGTTGGCCTTGCCGTGCGCCTCGCGCGCGTCGAGCGTGAGCTCCAGGTCCATCTCGTCAATCGTCCTCAGTCAGGGTGCCGCCGCCGCATCGGTCAGGCAGCAAAAGGCGGGCCGGGTGCCCGCTTGCGAGGCCGCATCGTACCGCGCGGATGGGAGCGCGGCAAACCCGTTCCTATAATCGCGGCCCATGGCCGGCACCATCATGATCGTCGAGGACGAGCCCGCGGTCGCTCGAGGCGTCCAGGTGGCCCTCGAGCGCGAGGGCTACGACGTCACCGTGCAGCCGACCGGCGAGGGCGCGCTCGCCAACTTCGCCGATGCGGCGCCCGACCTGGTGGTGCTGGACGTTCGCCTCCCGGGGATAGACGGCTTCGAGGTCCTCCGCCGCCTCCGGCGCGAGACGCGCGCACCCGTCCTGTTCCTGACCGCGCGATCCGACGAGGTCGACAAGGTCGTCGGCCTCGAGATGGGCGCCGACGACTACCTCGTCAAGCCGTTCAGCGTCCGCGAGCTCGTGAGCCGCGTGAAGGCGCTCCTGCGCCGCGCCTACGGCGAGCTGGCCGACACGGAGACCGGCCGCACGCTGCGTCGCGGAGACCTCGTCATCGATCTCGAGCGGCGCCGCGTGGCGCGTGACGGGCAGCGCATCAGCCTCACCACCACCGAGTTCGACCTGCTCCGCCACCTGGCCATGCGCCCGGGTCGCGTCTATACCCGCGCGCAGCTGCTCGAGCTCGTCCGGGACTACGACGACGCCCTCGAGCAGGACGAGCGCACCATCAACGTTCACATCAGCCACATCCGCGACAAGATCGAGCGCGAACCGTCCCAGCCCCGTTTCATCCGGACGGTGCGGGGCGTCGGCTATGCCTTCTCCGAGGACTGATCCCCGCGACTGGCTGGCCGGGTGGCGGTCCGTCGACCGAGGTCGTTTCGCGCGGCTCGCGGAGCGGCTCAATATCCGCCTGATCCTGTCACTGGGGGTCGTGGCGCTCGTCGGGCTGGTGGTGTCGGGCGCTGCGCTCAGCCAGATCCTGCCGGGCTTCTTCGCGGAGCAGAGCCGGGAGCGCACCCAGACGGCGGTGGTCTCGACCGGCATCTTCCTGGGCCTGGCCATCAACAGCGTCGGCGAGGCGCAGCCGGACGTGGTGATGGACCGCCGGCTGCGCGATGAGAATGTGGTCGCCCCGATTGCGGCCGCCACGGCCCAGGTCTTCGACGCCACCGTGACGATTTTCAACTCCCGAAACGAGGTGGTCGCCAGCGCGGAGCCGCCCGACCGGGAAGCGCTGGAGGCGGAGGGCCTGCGGCGTGACACGGAAGTCGAGCCGGCGGGCCGCTCGTTCTCGTTCGAGCTCCCAGACGGTTCGCGGACCACCTACCAGGTGATCGTCAGCGAGCCGTACTCGGCGCGCGAGGCGACGCTCGCCCGGATTCGCGAGGCGCTCATCGGCGCCGGAATGCTGGCGCTCGTCGTGTCGGTCTTCACAGGGGTGGTCGCCGCCCGAACGGTGACGCGGCCGATCAGCCGGCTGCGGGGCGTGGCAGGGCGAATCGCGCAGGGGCAGCTCGACGAGCGCGTCCCGCCCTCCGGCGTCCTCGAGATCGACGAGCTCGGGCGCCAGTTCAACGTGATGGCCGACCGCCTGGCCGGCACGCTGCGCATGCTCGAGGCGGACCGCGACCGCCTGCGCGAGTTCGTCGCGGACGTGAGCCACGAGCTCCGCACGCCGATCGCGGCGCTGCGCATGTACAACGAGCTCCTGCGCGAGGGCGCCGTCGAGGGCGAGACGCGCGCCGAGTTCCTCGAGCGCTCGAACGAGCAGGTCCGGCGGCTCGAGTGGCTGAGCACGAACCTGCTCGACCTGAGCCGCATCGACGCCGGCATCTTCCCGCTCGACATGCGGACCGGCGACCTGCGTGACCCTATCCAGGCCGTGGTGCAGGCCCTGTCGGAGGTGGCCATCGAGCGTGGCATCGAGCTCAGCAGCCAGGCGCCCGGTCACCCGGTGGAGCTGCGCTTCGATCGCGAGCGCATCGTGCAGCTGCTGACCAACCTCGTCGGCAACGCCCTGAAGTTCACGCCCCGCGGCGGGTCGGCATCGGTCAGGCTGACGGAGCCCGATGCCGGCGCGCTGATCGAGGTGCGCGACACGGGAGCCGGCATCCCGGCCGACGAGCTGCCGCGTGTCTTCGAGCGCTTCTACCGCGGGACGAATACGGGGGACGCCCGGGCGTCGGGCAGCGGCCTCGGCCTGGCGATCGTGCGCTCGATCGTGGACATGCATGGCGGGGAGATCGAGGTCGCCAGCGTCGTCGGCGAGGGGACCGCTTTCCGGATCACCCTGCCGCGCGAGCCGCTGCCGGTGCCGCCCGGCGGCGACGGCAAGGTCAACGAAACTTTACGCCGCGACCATCGCGCTCCAACCGCGGCTTCGTAGCGTCAGCACCCTGATGGCACGCGATCCCGGCCGAACGAGCGACACCGATCCGACCGAGCCGGTCGAGGTCCAGCGCTACGGGCCACCTGCCGACCGCCCGACGAGTGAGACTGGCTGGCAGGCCGCCTCGGCCTGGTCGAGCCGCAAGCCGGTTGCCGCCACAGCCACCCCGCCACGTCGTGGGCTGGGTGCCATGGCGATCGTCATCATCGCGGTGATCGCGGGCATCCTGTCGGGCGGGCTGTCGGCGGTCGCCATCACGAACCTCCTCCCGCCGCCGGCGCTCGACGGCGACGCGGCGGACGAGACGCCGCTCGCCGACACGGTGAGCAACGTGCGCATCGACGAGTCGAGCGCGGTGATCGACGCGGTGGAGCGGGTGGCTCCCTCTGTGGTCACGATCGAGGGGCGGGGCGGCGGGCTCCTGGGCGGTGGAGTCGGCACGGGCTCGGGGCTCATCTTCGACGCGAACGGCTGGATCCTCACCAATCGCCACGTCGTCGCGGACGCGCAATCGCTGACCGTAGTGACGAACGAGGGCCGCGAGTATCCCGCGGAGGTCTACGGCATCGATACGCTGACCGACCTCGCGATCATCAAGATCGAGGCGTCGAACCTGCCCGTGGCCGAGATCGGGTCCTCGGCTGGTCTCGAGCCGGGGCAGATCGCGATCGCCATCGGCAACCCGCTGGGCTACGAGAGCAGCGTCACGACCGGCGTCGTCTCGGGCCTCGGTCGCCAGATCACGGCCACGGACGCGACCCAGACCAGCGCAGAGGGTCTCAACAACCTCATCCAGACCGATGCCGCCATCAACCCGGGCAACTCGGGCGGGCCGCTCGTGAACAGCGCGGGCCAGGTGATCGGCGTCAACACCGCGGTGAGCACGAGCGAGGAGGGGCGTGGCATCGGCTTCGCGATTCCGATCGACGTCGCCAAGCCGATCATGGAGCAGGCGCTGGCCGGCGAGGAGCTCACCCGCCCGTGGATCGGCGTGTCCTACAGGCCTGTGGATCCCGCGCTTGCCGCGGCCGAGAACCTGCCGGTCGAGTACGGTGCGCTGGTGGCCACCTCGGTCGGAGGTGGAGACCCGATCTTCGACGGCAGCCCGGCCGAACGGGCTGGCCTGCAGGCCGGCGACGTCATCGTGGCGGTCAACGGCGAGCAGATCACGGCGAACATGGACCTCTCGACCCTCATCCTGCCCTACTCGCCGGGGGACACGGTCACCCTGCGCGTGCTCCGAGAGAACTCGACCCGAGAGATCGAGGTCACCCTGGGCGAGCGGCCCTCCGAGTGACGCTGCCGCTGCCTGGCGGCGTCGACCTGCGGCGGAGCAGTGTGGCCTCGACGGTCTCGAGCTCGACGTCCAGGGCTGCCTGAGGCTTTCGGACGCTCACCTCGACCGCGTCGACGAGCGCAGGGTCGGTCGCGTCAAGCACGTCCCGCGCGACGTCGCCGGCGAGCGTCTCGATCAGGACGACGCTCGCTCCCTCGACCACCGAGCGGGCGAGCTCGGCGATCACCCGGTAGTCGACCGTGGCGGACAGCTCGTCGCTGTCGGCGGCGATCGACAGGTCCGCGTGGAGGATGACGTCCACCTCGAATGGCTGCGGCTCGTCCTGCTCGCCCTCCACTGCTCCATGGCGGCCTTCGAAACGCATGTCGAAAAGGCCCAGCCGGTCGGGGAAGGCGTCGTCCGTCATCGGCGTAGGATCGCATCCGCCATGCGCCGTGTGCGGTCGATTGCCGCGACGTCGTGCACGCGCGCGATGTCCGCTCCGGCGGCGATGGCCAGCGCGACCGTGGCCGCGGTGCCCTCCACCCGATCCTCGGGGGGCGCCCCACCCAGCAGCTCGCCGATGAACCGCTTGCGGCTGGTCCCGACCAGCATCGGCAGCCCACCCAGCCGCTGCTTGAGCTCGCCGAGCCGATGGAGCAGCTCGAGGTTCTCCTCGGTCCCCTTCCCGAAGCCGATGCCCGGGTCGACGATGAGCCGATCCCGCGACACGCCACGGCCCACGGCAGCCTCGACGGCGTCCTGGAGCCCGCTGGCCACCGACTCGAAGACGCCGTCCGGGTAGTCGCGCTCCTCCTGGTTGTGCATGAGGACGAGGTACGCGCCCGCCGCGGCCGCGACCTCGGCGGTCCCCGGGTCGCGGCGCGCCGCCCACACGTCGTTGACCATCCCGGCGCCGGCCTCGACCGCGGCGCGCGCCACCGAGCCCTTGCTCGTGTCGATGCTGACGAGGACGCGCTCGCCGAGCGCCTCGAAGATGGCGCGCACGACCGGCACGGCAAGCGACGCCTCGGTCGCCGCGTCGACCTCCGGGTGGTCGCCGTACGCATCGCGCGGGCGCGTCGACTCGGCCCCGACGTCGACGATCTCGGCCCCCGCGTCGGCGAACCCACGGGCCTGCTCGACGGCCGCCGCCACGACATCGTCGACGCTGCGGCCCGGCGCCGCCAAGCCGTCGCCGGAGAAGGAGTCGGGGGTGACGTTGACGATCCCCATCAGGTACGTCCGCTCGCCCCAGCGCAGCGGCGACGGCATCAGCCCTCCTCCGTCCCGGTGACGAGGCCGCGGACGGCGCCGACGAGGTAGAGGGATCCCGCGACGACGATCGGATCGCCGTTCGCACGGAGCAGGGCATCGCGCGGCGTGGGGGCCGTGGCCGCGGGGTTCCCGGTGATGCGACGCCAGGCCCTCGCCAGCGACGTCGGGTCGTGCGCGCCCGGGTCGTCGACCTGCGTGAACACGAACCGCGGCCGGAGCGGGGCGAGGGCGCGGAGGACGTCGGGGACCCTCTTGCCGCGCATGGCGCCGAAGACGATGGTCGGTCGGCGCATCCCGAGCGCGCGCAGCGATGTCGCCAGCGCGGCCGCGCCGGCCGGATTGTGCGCACCGTCGAGCAGCACCCGACCGAGTCCGATCCGCGATCCGTCGAGCATCTCGAGCCTCCCCGGCCAGCGCGCCGCGCCCAGCCCACCTCTGATGGCGTCCTCCGAGATGACCAGCGGCCGGCCCCGCCCGTCGCCGCGCTCCGCCAGCGCGTCGAGCACGGCCAGGGTCACCGCCGCGTTGTCGGCCTGGTGCGCCCCGAGCAGGCCGATGCGCAGGTCGTCCAGCTCGCGCGTCGGCGTCACCGCATCGACGACGATTCCATCCCAGTCCTGCTCCCGCAGCTCGGCCCGATACGCCTGCCGCGGCCCAGCGCGCCGCAGCGACACGCGCAGCTTCCGGCACCGTTCCAGGATCGGGGTGAGCCCCTGGCCCCGCGCGCCGGTCACGGCGAGGTTGCCGGGCTTGACGATGGCGGCCTTCTCGCCGCCGATGGCCCGCAGCGTGTTGCCAAGGATCGCCTCGTGGTCGCGCTGGACGTTCGTGACGGCCGCGACGCCGAGGTCGAGCACGTTTGTCGCATCCAGCCGGCCGCCCAGGCCGACCTCCACCACGGCGAGGTCCACCTTCCGCCGCGCAAGCTCGGCGATGGCGGCGGCGGTGAGTGCCTCGAACTCGGTCGGCGGCCCGACGTCGGCGGTGACGCGGTCGATCGCCGGCAGCACCCGCTCGACAGCGGCGGCGAAGTCGGCCGCCGAGATCGCCTCGCCGTCGACCGCCACCCGCTCCCGGTAGCTGACCAGGTGCGGCTTCGGCATGGTCCCGACCGAGAGGTCGGCGGCACGCAGCACGGAGCGCGTCATGGCCACCACGGAGCCCTTGCCGTTCGTGCCCGCCACCAGCGCCCCGCGGAGCGAGCGATCGGGACGGTCGAGCTCGTCCATCAGGCGGGCCACGCGCTCGAGGCCCATGCTGATCCCGAATCGGCCGCGTTCGGTCAGCGCGGCGACTGCATCGGCGTACGTCAGCCGGTCGGTCAGTCCGAGCCTTCCTCGTAGAACACGCAGTCCGCGAACTGGCCGGTGAGGCACAGGTCGTTGACGTAGCCCGAGTCGAGGTGCACGCCGCCGCGCAGCTCGCATCGGCTCACGCTGCCCTCCTGCTTCATCAGCGTGCGCATGAGCTGCGGCGCCTGGATCGGGACGCGCCCCTTCGCTCCGCTGGTCAGGTAGAAGTGCGGGCAGTGGTGGCGTCGCGGGCGTCCGTAGCCCAGCGGCATCCCGCGGCGACCGACGTGGACGGTGAGCGGCTCGGCCGGGGCGGGAGCGCCGGCGAAGCGCTTCTCGGCGATGATGCAGCGTCCCGGCTCGCATTCCCTGTCGTTGTAGCAGCAGGCGCGGGCGGGGCCGACTCCCTCCACAGCCCAGAGCTCCCAGCACGGCCGTCGCAGGATGAAGGCGGGGCACCGATACCGGATGGTGAGGTCGCAGTTCTCGACCTCCCAGCACATCGTCCGGCGGTCGCCCTCGCGACGCTCCTGGGCGAAACCTTCGCTCTCCCGGCGTCTATCGGCGGCGACCCGGCGCTCCGTCTTGATGATCATCGGTCGGTGCGGCGCGCGCCCTCCCCCTCAGCTGAGGAACTGGCGGAGCCGCTCCTCCATGACCTCCTGGGGCATGTACCCCACGAGACGTGCCGCTTCCCTGCCGTTGTGGAAGACGATCAGCGTCGGGATGCTGAAGATGCTGTAGCGCATCGCCAGCTGCTGGTTCTCGTCGGTGTTGACCTTGGCGACGGCGATCTTCTCGGCGTGCTTCTCGCCGAAGCTCTCCACGACGGGCGAGACGAGGCGGCACGGGCCGCACCACGGGGCCCAGAAGTCGACGAGCACCGGTTTCTCCGCGCCGAGAACGTCGGTGTCGAACGTCGTTTCGTCGACCGTCATCGGGGCGATGGCTGGCATGACTACGGGATTGCCTCCAAAGAGCTCAAGTTGAGGGACTGCCCGGCATGCTAGCACCGGGCATGCCCGCGGTCCGGCTGGATCATCCAGGCGGCGCCTCGGATGGAGACGGCGGCGGCGTCGGGATCGGGGTCGGCGTGGGCGTGGGCGTCGGGACCGGCGTCGGACTCGGCGTCGGTGACGGCGACGGCCCGCGGCTGATGACGAGGTCGATCTGCTCATTGCGGTCGACATCGGTCCCTTCAGGCGGGCTGCTCCGGATCACCGAGCCCTCGGTCACCTCCGGGTCGAACTCCCGGGTCACGGTCCCGACCGCAAGCTCGATGTCGCGCAGCGTCTGCGTCGCCTGGTCCTGTGTCTGGCCACGCAGCCGCGGGACCTCCACCTGGTCCGCGCCGGACGACACGATCGCGGTGATGACCTCGCCCTCGTCGACCTGCGTTCCAGTGGGCGGCTCGCACCGGATGACGTCGCCCTCCTCGACGTCCTCGGACGGCTGCTGGTCGACCTCGACCGTGAGGTCGACGTCGTCGGCGTCCGATCGGAGCCGGGCCAGTGAGACGCCCTCGCACTCGGGTACCAGGACCTGCGCGACGCTCGGAGTCGGGGACGCATCGGACGGGCCGAACGCGCCGAGCAACTGGACCGCCAGGAAGCCGATGGCACCGAGCAGGAAGACGGCCAGGACCGCCAGCAGCCACATCCACCATGGCTGCCCCTCGTCTCGCGGGCGCTGGTAGACGTCGCCACGCCGCGGCGGAGGCGCGACCGGGATGCGGTCGGCCGGACGCGTGACGCGCGGAGGGACGTAGACCGTGGGCTCACCGGCGGGTGGAGTGGTGGCGACCGCCGCTCCGGCGAGACCCGCAGCCAGCGGCGGCACAGCGTCCGGGTTCCGGCGCCAGACGCGGAGCGCCTCGGCGAAGGCGCCGGCATCCGGGAACCGCTCGGCGGGGTCGCGTGCCAGGCCGCGCATCACGATCGACTCCAGGCCCGCGGCGATCGGCACGCCGAAGGTGCTCGGGCGTGGCGGGTCCTCGTTGAGGCGCTTGAGCGCCACGGCGGCGGCCGAGTCGGCCTCGAACGGGCGACGGCCCGACAGCATCTCGTACAGCACGATGGCCAGCGAGTAGACGTCGGACGCGCCGGTGACCTCGTCGCCGCGAGCCTGCTCGGGGCTGAAGTAGTGGACCGATCCGAGCGTCGTGCCGGTCACCGTCATCGACGCCTCGGCGACGGCGCGGGCGATGCCGAAGTCGGTGACCTTCACGTCGCCCGCGTCGGTGATGAGGATGTTCCCGGGCTTCACGTCGCGGTGGACGATGCCCTTGCGGTGCGCGGCCTCGAGCGCCCCGGCAACACCGATCGCCACCCGCACGGCGTCATCGGTCGAAAGCGTCCTCCGGTCGCGCAGGATGCTCGACAGGTCGCTGCCCGAGACGAGCTCCATGACGATGTACTGCTCGCCATCGGTGCCGTCGGTGCCGTAGTCGTAGACGCCGACGATGTTCGGATGCGACAGGCCGCCGGCGGATCGCGCCTCCTGCTTGAAGCGTGCGGCGAAGCCGGAATCGGCGCTGAACTGCGGCCGGAGGAGCTTGACGGCGACCTCCCGGTCGAGCTGCTCGTCGAGAGCCCGCCAGATGGTCGCCATGCCACCCTCGCCGAGCGGGCCGATCAGGCGGTATCGGCCGCTGATCAGCCTGCCCATCATCTCCAAGTCAGAGGCCCTCCACGCTTCCGGGCCAGAAGACCGATGGTCACCCGGGCGGCGTCAGTCTCGCAGGTCGAGGCCGCGGATGTAGGATCGGAACTCATCGGCGTCATCGGACTCCAGCCCCACCGCGACGTTGGCCTTGAGCCAGCCGACGCGGGTTCCGGCATCGTGCCGCGTTCCCTCGAACTGGTAGCCGAAGACCGGCTGCTCCCGGATCAGGCCGCGGATCGCATCGGTCAGCTGGATCTCGCCCCCGGCGCCGCGCGAGGTCTGCTCCAGGACGTCGAAGATCTTGGGAGTCAGGACGTAGCGGCCCAGGACGGCAAGGTCAGACGGCGCGTCGGCGACCGCCGGCTTCTCGACCACGTCGCGGATCTCCACGAGGCGCCCCTCCTCGTGGAGGGGCTCGATGATCCCGTAGCGGCCGACCTCGCCGGGGTCCACGCGCTGGACTGCGATCACCGAGCCGCGGTGCGCGAGGTGGGCGTCGATGAGCTGCTTCGTCACCGGGTCGCCGCCCTGGTTGATCATCACGTCGTCGCAGAGCAGGACCGCGAACGGCTCCTGTCCGACCAGGTCCTTCGCCATCAGGACCGCGTGCCCCAGGCCGAGCTGCTCTCGCTGGTGGACGAAGGCGACGGTCCCGAACTCGCTGATGCGCCTGATGATGCGCAGCATCTCGATGTCGCCGCGCTCCTCGAGCCAGCGCTCGAGGTTCTGGTTGGAGTCGAAGTGGTCCTCGATCGCGCTGCGCCCCGACGCGATGACGATGATGATCTGCTCGATCCCGGATGCCACCGCCTCCTCGACCGCGTACTGGATGATCGGCCGGTCGACGAGCGGCATGATCTCCTTGGGGATCGCCTTGGTCGCCGGGAGGAACCTGGTTCCAAACCCTGCGGCCGGCAGGACGGCCTTGCGGACGCGCACGGTGATCGGGCTACTCCTCCTGTGGTTTTCGGGCCATCGGCGCGACGGCCTTCAGACGACGCGCGGCGGCGACGGTCGGTTGCGCACGGGGATGGGAAGTATACCCAATCCCCCTCCACGCCCGGCCCGCCCGGTGGCGGCGCTAGGCCCGCCGGAGCACGGCGCTACAATCGCGCGGCCGATGTTGAAGCAGCTCATCCGGACCTTCCGCGGCCCGAGCACGGACCCTCGCATGGCGTTCATCAGCCGGCCGCTGCCCCGCGACCTGCCGGACGAGCAGGTCGTGGCGGCGCTCGAGATCGCCTTCGCCGTCGACCCCGATCCGGCCTATCTGCCAGAGACGCTGCCTGCGGCGCTCAAGCAGGTCACCGGGCGCAGCCTCCAGGTGATGGACCGATCGGCGCGGGACGTCACGGGTGCCTTCATCAAGACGCAGGTCATGATCCGCGACGGGGAGGTCGGGAGCTGGCCGGGATACGACGCGACCTCCTATCCGCTCCTCGCCCCATCGGCCAAGACCGAGCAGACGCGTGCGGCGATCGCGGCGGCAGATGGGACGGGAGCCGATGGCGGCAGGCCCGAGGGCCCGAAGCCCGGCTGGACACCGCCTCCGCCGCTCGACAGGCGCTAGGCGCGCGGAGGAATGGGCCGGCAGAACGTCCCCCGTGACCAGTGGCTCGAGATCGGGTACGAGTGTCCGTACTGTGGCGAGCAGATCACCGAGGCGGACGTGTACTCGTGGCGGCCGGACCCGCAGGATCCGAAGCTGCTGCTGCTGTACTGCCCCAACTGCGGCGACCGGGTCGAGATCAACCACATCTAGCGGGCAGGATGGTGCCCCCAAGGGGATTCGAACCCCTGATCTCCACCTTGAAAGGGTGGCGTCCTAGGCCTCTAGACGATGGGGGCACGCCGGCCACGGGCATGGTAGCGGCCCACTGACGAGCCGATGCGGCGGTCTGCCGATGCGGCGGTCAGCCGAGATAGAAGAGCAGGATCAGGATCAGCAGGCCGGCCAGGGCGACCGCCGCGATGAGCGCCATCAGGCCGCCGCCCACGGCGATGAGCAGGGAGGTGCCGGTCTGGCGGCGCCGGGCCGCGTGGCTGCCCCACGTCCAGCCCTGCGCGTACAGGAAGAGCCCGATCCCCGACGCCAGCACGCCGGCGGCCAGCATGGCCAGGATCGAGAGGCCCGAGTCCCGGCCCAGCAGGGCCAGAGCGGTGAGTGCTCCGGCGATGATCAGGCCGACGACGCCGATGACCGTATTCCGCAGCAGCGGGTGCATCGGCGCGATTCTAGACGCTGGCCGCTGACGGGCCGCGGTACGCAACTTGCTCCGCAGGCGGGGAGCGACACGGCCACACCGGCAGCACGAGGAAGCGGCAGATGGCGGAGCGCCGGAGCGGCGCCGAGGGGACCGGGCCCCCCACCGAGGGCAACATGAGCGTCCGCGAGGCGGGCCGCAAGGGCGGCCGGACGACCCGGGCGCGCTACGGCGCCGAGTTCTTCCAGGAGATCGGCGCCAAGGGCGGCAAGGCCGTCAGCGAGCGTTACTCGAACGAGCATTTCCGCGAGATCGGGCGCAAGGGCGGCCGTCGTGTGGCGGAGCTCATCGCCCGCGCGAAGCGCCTGGACGACGAGGAGCGGTAGGGCCGGCCGAGCCCATAGACTGCGGGCATCGTGCCAGCCCGATCGTCCCCCTTCGCCGGCCTCGCCGCCACCGCCTTCGCCGTCGGCGCGACCCGCAGCAAGAACGCCAAGCGCGACCTCCTGGCCTCCTACCTTCGCGGCCTCCAGCCGGCCGATCTGGCGGCCGCCGCCGCGTTCTTCGCCGGGAGGCCGCTGGCCGACCCGACCGCCAAGCTCGGCATGGGCTGGGTGCAGCAGGGCGCAGCGCTGGCCGCGGCGAGCGGAGCGGATGAGGCCTCCATTCGAGACGCGTACCTGAGGCACTCGGACTTCGGCGACGCGGCCGCCGAGTTGCTCGCGGGACGAGAGCCCGAGGGCCGCCGGTTGAGCGTGGCCGAGGTCGCATCGACCTTCGCCGCGATCGCCGCGGCGACGTCGGCCGAGGGGCGCGTGGCCCTCTTCACGGCGCTCTTTCGGCGCGCGACGGCCGACGAGGCGCGCTTCATCGGCCGGGTCTCCTCCCGCGAGACGCGCATCGGCCTCCGCGAGGGCCTGCTGGAGGACGCGGTCGCATCGGCCTTCGAAGCCGACCTCGCTGCCGTCCGGCGGGCGCACATGCTGACCGGGGAGATCGGCGAGGCCGCGATCCTCGCACGCGAGGGCCGCCTGGCCGAGGCGGCCCTACACGTCGGGCGTCCGATCCGCTTCATGCTCGCGTCGCCCGTCGCCGACTCGGCCGAGATCATGCGCCGCGTCGGCGACGAGGCGTGGATCGAGGACAAGTACGACGGCATCCGCGCTCAGCTGCACGTGGAGCGCGACGGCGCGATCCGGCTCTTCAGCCGCGACCTCAACGACGTGACTCGCTCGTTCCCCGAGATCGCCGAGGCCGCGGAGGCGCTGCGATCGGACGCGCCGCTCGTGATCGACGGCGAGCTGGTCCCGTGGCGCGAGGGTGCGGTGCTGGACTTCGCCTCCCTCCAGACGCGCCTGGGGCGGGTCAGGCCCTCGGCCGACCTCCTGCGCGAGGTGCCGGTGGTGATGGTCGCGTTCGACCTGCTGCACCACGCGGGCGACGACCTCCTCGAGGCGCCGCTGCGCACCCGCCGGGAGCGGCTCGAGGGCCTCCGCCTGCCCGATCGAAGCGACGAGCGGCTCCTCTACGCGCACCTCGCATCGGCCCGGTCGGTCAAGGAGGTCGACCGCCACTTCGACGACGCGCGAGAGAGGCGCAACGAGGGGCTGATGGTCAAGGATCCCGATTCGACCTACCAGCCGGGACGGCGGGGCCTCGGCTGGCTGAAGCTCAAGAAGGCGCTCGCCACGCTCGACTGCGTGGTAGTGGGCGTCGAGTGGGGGCACGGCAAGCGCCGTGGCGTCCTGTCGGACTACACCTTCGCCGTTCGGGAGACCGACGAGCCCGGGGCCTCGCTGCTGACGATCGGCAAGGCGTACACCGGACTGACCGATGCGCAGATCGCCGCCATGACCGAGCACTTCAAGGCCATCACCCTGCGCGACTTCGGGCGCTACCGCACCGTCGTCCCCGAGGTGGTCGTGGAGATCGCGTTCGATCGGATCATGCGCAGCGCGCGCCATCGGTCCGGCTTCGCCATGCGGTTCCCGCGCATCGTGCGCATCCGCGACGACAAGAGTCCCGCGGAGATCGACACGCTCGCGACCGCCGAGCTCCTCTTCGAGTCCCAGGCGTCGGGCAGGATCCTGCTCGCGACCGGGGCCGGTGGCGAGACGGAGCGCATCGCCACGGTCGGCGAGATCGGTGAGGGAGCGACGCCCGAGGCTGCCGTCACCGCATGAGCACCGACGAGGCGCTCCCGGAGCACGTCGCGCGCAACCGCGCCTACTGGGACGCGACGGCCGGCGAGTGGGTCGCCGGCGGCGAGCGGAACTGGGCGCAGGACGAACCGACGTGGGGCATCTGGGGCGTGCCCGAGTCCGAGCTGCACCTGCTGCCGGACGAGCTCGAGTGCCGCGACGTGATCGAGCTCGGCTGCGGGACGGCGTACGTGTCCGCGTGGCTCGCGCGGCGCGGGGCGCGGCCCGTCGGGATCGACAACTCGCCAAAGCAGCTCGAGACCGCACGCCGCCTGCAGGCAGCTCACGGGCTCGACTTCCCGCTCCATCTCGGGAATGCCGAGGCGACGCCATTTCCGGACGCCAGCTTCGACGTCGCCATCAGCGAATACGGCGCCGCGATCTGGTGCGACCCGTACCTGTGGATCCCGGAAGCCGCACGGCTGCTGCGCCCGGGCGGTGAGCTCATCTTCCTCGGCAACAGCGTGATCCAGATGCTCACTGTGCCGGAGACGCTGGCCGAGGGACCGTCGACCGACCTCCTGCGCCGCGACCAGTTCGGCATGCATCGCTTCGAGTGGCCCGACGACGACAGTGTCGAGTTCCACATCTCGCACGGCGACTGGATCCGGCTGCTGCGCAGCAGCGGGTTCGAGGTCACGGACCTGATCGAGATCCAGGCGCCGCCCGGTGCCACCACCCGCTACGAGTACACCAGCCCGGAGTGGGGACGGAGGTGGCCGTCCGAGGAGGCATGGAAGGCTCGGAAAGTCCGCTAGGCTGGGCCGATGCCGACTCGCATCACGGCCATCGTCGATCCCGCGCGGAGCCGGATCGAGGCGCGGACCGGCAGCGGCCAGCCGATCGTGATGGATGCCGATCTGCCGGAGGGCGACGACTCAGCGGCCGGGCCGAAGGAGACCTTGCTCGCCGCGCTGGCCGGCTGCACCGCCATGGATGTCGCGAGCATCTTGCGCAAGAAGCGCCAGGCGGCGACGCGCTACGAGATCGCGGTGAGTGGGGAGTCGGCGAGCGAGCACCCGAAGGTCTTCACCGCCATCACCGTCGAGCACCTCGTGACCGGGGCGGTGGAGGCCGAGGCCCTGCGGCGCGCGATCGAGCTCTCGGTGACTCGCTACTGCCCGGTGAACGCGATGCTGTCGGCGTCCGCGACCATCGAACATCGATATCGGCTGACGGGCGAAGACGGGATCGTGCTCGAGGCGCTGGTGGCGGTGACCGGTCCGGAGGGCGCGCGGGTCGTCGGCGGTCGCTGAGAGCGAATCGGATCAGGCGGAGCGGAGCTGCGAGGCGCCGTTGATCGCGTCTTCGACGGCGGTCCGGAAGGCCTCGAGGTTGAATGGCTTCGGAACCACGGGCCCGATGGGCTCCAGCTCGGCGAGGCGCTCGCGGCTGGCGGCGCTGACGATCACCGCGGGAATGCCCGGCCATGCGGTGCGCAGCAGCTCGGTGATGTCGCCACCGTCGCCGTCGGGAAGCATCACGTCGACGACCAGGAGGTGCGGAAGCGCGACGTCCATGAGGTCGCCGAGCTCGACGATGCGCGTGCAGGTCACGACCGCAAAGCCCATCTCACGCAGGAGATCGGCCTCCAGGGCGGCGATGTCCGGATCGTCCTCCAGGACGTAGGCGCGCTGCGCCTGGCTCGTATCGGTCATGTCCATGCAGCGTCCCCTCCCCGGACGCCCGCGTCCATGGGCGCATCGGCATGGTACCGATGTACCCGCCCGCAGACGCCAGACACTAGACGCGCTCGTACTCGAGATCGCGTCGGAACATGTCTGACAGCGTCACGAGTCGAACCTGCACGTCTCGAGCCAGGTTGCGGTCGAAGCCGCTGCGCGCGAAGAGCATCAGGGTCGGGCGCGACCCTGGAGCGACGACGCCCACTCCACGACGAAGATCGTCGAGATCCCCGGGCTTCACAAACTCCCGCGTCCACTTGGCGGAGCCGGCGACTCGGAGGTGGCGCCCGCTCATCCCCGCCACGTCGAGGTCCCCACCCGGATACCACCAGAACCCGACCGACGACAACGGAGGAACCTGGCCCGCACCACTCAATCGCTTCACGTACTGGCGGCAGGCGTCCTCGAATGCGCGGCTCACGAACGCGTCGAACGTCGCGTCCCACAGCTCGTCCAGCACGGCTTCTCCCTGGCCGAGTTGGATCGCGCTTCGCCATGGGTCGACGAGGGCGTAGTAGAAGCGCAGGTAGTGATCGGCTATGACGTACTGGCTGGTCCGCGGCCGCGGAACATTCGACTGTTGCGGTGGTGTCCGTCGCTCGACGAGGCCGAGACCCTGAAGGCGCTCGAGATAGGGAGCGACCCGGTTCGCCCCTCCGATTCCAGCGCGATCGGCGATCTCCGACGGGGTCACGGCACCCTGAGCGACGGCTCGCAGGATCGATTCGTAGGTCCGAGGCTCGTTGAATTCGGAACGAACAAGATCGGCGGCCTCGCGGAACAGCCTTCCCGCCGGGCTGAACGCGAGGCGTCCCAGCTCGTGGCGTAGGGACTGCGTCGGATTGAACTCTTCGAGGTAGTCCGGAATCCCGCCCGCGACGGCGTACAGCCGAATGCGATCCTCCCGGCTCCAGTTGGGGGCGAACTGGGCGGCGTAGTAGTAGTCGAACGGGCTCACCTGAAGCTCCCGCGTTGGGCGTCCGTACAGCGATCCGGCCGATGAGACGAGTCTCTGCATCATTGCCTGCTGAGACCCGGCCAGGATCAGAACGAGGTTGGACTGGCTGCCTCGTGAGTCCCACCAGCGCTGGATCACGGATGGGAGTGCCGGGGTGGCCTCGGCCAGGTACGGGAACTCATCGAGGATGAGACCGATCCGACGGGTCCGCGAGGCGTCGACCACGACCTCGAGAAGCTCCTCCCAATCTGCGAAGGCGAGCCGGGGCGGCCGACCGGGGCGGAACGCCGTGGACAGGGGGCCAAGGGCGCGACCAAGGTCGGAGAGTTGGTCGCGCTCCAGTTGCTGAGCCGCGACGTAGTACGCGATCGGGAGCTCGCGTGCGAAGCGGGCCAGGAGCGCACTCTTTCCCACGCGTCGCCGGCCACTCACCACGATGAGCTCCGGGCGACCGGAAGCCCACGCGTCGTCGAGAACCTGGCGCTCGCGAATGCGGTCTACGAACTTGGCCATGCCGTTAGTCTAATCCTTCTTAGTCTAAGGAACGTTAGACTAACCGAAGGGTTGCATTTCCGCAAGTGGGTGCTATGGTCGTCGCTCGAACGGCGCCCGCCCAGGTGCACGAGCACGTGGCGAGGCAATGCATGGGAGCACGGGACGCATGGCGCGATCGATGTGGCGAGGGGCCATCCAGTTCGGGCTGGTGACCATCCCCGTCAAGCTGTACCTCGCCACCGAGCAGGGCGGCATCGGCTTCAATCTCCTTCACGCCACCTGCTTGAATCGCATTCAGATGAAGGTGTACTGCCCGTACCACGACGAGGTCATTCCGCGCTCGGAGACGGTTCGTGGCTACGAGTGGAGCAAGGGCAAGTTCGTCGTGGTCACCGACGAGGACATCGACTCGGTCCCCCTGAAGACCATGCGGGCGATCGAGATCGAGATGTTCGTGAACGCGAGCCGGGGCAACGGCGCGCAGTTCGTGAAGCAGGCGTACTACCTCGAGCCGGAGGCCATCGGCACCAAGGCCTTCTACCTGCTCAAGTCCGTCCTGGCGGACGAGGGGAAGAGCGCGATCTGCAAGATCGTCCTGAAGGATCGCGAGCAGCTCGCCGCGCTCAACCCGTACTCGACCACCATGCTGCTGACGACCCTCCACTGGCCCGACGAGGTGCGCTCGATGGAGGAGCTCAACCTCCCCGAGGACCAGGTGGACATCAAGCCCGCCGAGCGGAAGATGGCGGAGCAGCTGGTCGCGAGCATGACCGGCGACTTCCGCGCCGATGCGTACCAGGACGACTACCGGCAGGCGCTGATGGCGGTCATTGAGCGCAAGGTGGCCGGGGAGAAGCCCGAGCCGGCACAGCGCACCGAGCCCACGAACATCGGCGACCTGATGGCGGCGCTCGAGGCATCCGTCTCGGCCGCGCGGCAGGAGCGCAAGGCAACGGGCGCGGGCGCGAAGTCGAGCGCCGGTGCCGAAAAGGCCGCCGAAAAGGCCGCTGCCGAGCGACCGCAGCGCAGGCGCAAGACCGCCTGACCGCGCGGGTCGTGCCCGGGGACCGGCTCGAGCTCCACGTCCCGGCCACGGGCGGACGGCTGCCGACACGCATCCTGCCGATGCAGCCCACACCCGGCGTCGGTCCCTTCGACGACCCCGCGTTCCTCTTCGAGCCTTGGTGGCCCGGGCTCCGCGCGCTGGCCTGGGTGGAGGGAGGACACATCACGCGGCTCCAGGTGGAGGGCCTGGCCGACGCGATGGCGGCCTTCGCCGAGCTGGAGGACGAGCTGCCAGGCCAGCTCATGGAGGACGACGCGATCCTGGACGGCTGCCTCCTCGTCCTGGACGAGGGTGGCTGGCTGGATGGAAACCTGCTCCGGAGCCGGCTCGGGGGCCAGCGCGGCGCGGGGCGCCCCGCATTCGTGGCCTCCGACCTCCTGTGGAGTGCGGGCTCGTCCCTTCAGCGCCGACCGTTCGCGGCGCGGCGGGAACGGCTGGAGGCGGTCCTGCCCGACGGCGACCGGTGCGTCGTGGGACACGCGCTGCGCGGGGAGGGGACGCTGCTGGCTGAGGCACTGCGGCGTTTCGGGTTCAGCGGCCTCTCCGCGCGCCGGCTCGACGCGCGCTTCCGATCCGGACCCGCTGGGGAAGCCTGGCTCCGCCTGCCGATGACGCCCACCGTGCCTTCCGAGCGCCCGCGCCTTTCCCTCATTCAGCGCCTGCCCCTCGACATCGCGTAGGACTCACGCCGTCGCGCCGAGTTCCAGCGCGATCTCGAGCTTCGTTCGAGGCTCGGCCCGGAGGCCGGGCTCGGCAGCAAGCGCTCGCGCCAGCGCGGGCAGGTCGCGCTCCGGGTCGGCGTCCGGCCGCAGCTCGAGCTCCACGAGGTACATCTCGCCGAGCGCCTGGCCCCCACGCTCCGCGCTGACCGTGTCGAGGGTAAGGCCGCCGACGGGGCGACCATCGATCGACACCGGGCGCTCGGTGCGCTCCTGGAGCAGGCGGAGCCACTCGACGAGCGGTGCGCCGCCGGAGAGCTCGAGGAGGAGTGCACGGGCCGGGCTCTCAGGCCACGCCTCCGGGTCCACCCGCGGCGATGCCGGTCCCTCGACCTCGGGGCGGCGGTGCAGCCATCCCGTGGCCGGTGTGGCGGGAGGTCCCTTCAACGAGATGCGGGTCGTGCCCTCGCGCGATCTGAGCCGGCACGCCCAGCGTAGGGCCCGCAGCCTGCCGTCCTCGGTGTCGAGGTAGCGGTCCTCCTCCAGCACGGTTCGCGCCGCTCCGAGCGTCGCCCTTCCCAGCGTCGGGCGCACGGCCAGGCGCGCTAGCGGCGCGCCTCCATCGGCCCGGAAGCGAGCCTCGACCTCATCTTCCATACTGCGCCGCGGCATCGCGGACGGCGGTCGCGACCGCGTCGCGCAGTTCGGCGGGCTCGAGCACCTCCACGCCATCGCCCCACGACAGGATCCACGGCCGGATCTCGACCGTGCCGGCCACGGTCACCGACATCTCCACCCCGCCCCCCGGCAGCTCGGTGAGCTCCTGCGACCGATGCCAGACCGCCTCGCGGACGCGGTGCGCCACCGACGGCGCGAATCGGAGCCGAACGCGTCCGGTGGGGGTCGTGTCGGACGACCAGATGCCCCACGAGTTGGCGAGCCAGCGGTCCGGATCGAAGTCCCCGGGAATCTCGTAGCGGTCCAGCGTGAGCGTGGCGCTCTGGATGCGCTCGACCTTGTAGGTGCGCATGGCGTCCGCCGGCTCGTCGAAGCCGATGAGGTACACGCTGCGCAGGGCGGCATCCGGCTCGAGGAAGTAGGGCTGCACGCGCGTCTTCTTCTCCTGGCCCGTCCCGGGGTCGTACGTGATCTCCACGACCCGCCCCTCGGCCCAGGCGCGCGCGACGGTGGAGAAGCTGCGGCTGAACGGCTCGTTGGGGTCGTGCTCGGCCATCGCGAGCATCGTCGCGGCGACGTGCCGTGCGATCGGCTGCGGGAGCGCGTCCGAGAGCTTGGTGAACGCGCTGACAACGGCCGCGTCGTACTGGTCGCTCCAGCGCGCGATCAGGCGGGACGCGAGGAACAGGACGATCGCCTCCGGCACGCTGAGGTGCAGCGGGGGAAGGAAGAAGCGGCGCTCGATGCCGTAGTGCCCGCGCTTCGCCTGGAAGACAGGGACCGCGAGCTCCTCCTCGAGGGCGCGGATGTCGCGATAGACCGTCCGCGTCGTCATCCCGGTCAGGCGCGCGATCTCGGCGACCGGCACTCCCGCCTCGCCGCTGCCCTTCGAGTACAGGATCGACGCCACGTTCAGCAGGCGGGCAAGCCGGTCGCGCTTGCGGCCGGCGCGGTCGTCACCGCCGTCGTCCCAGCCGTCCCACTCGGTCTCGCTCACGCTTCCTCCCTCCGGCGCCGCACCCGCGCGCATGGTAGCCCTCGCGGGCGTCCCGGCCGGCTCAGCCTCCGGCTTCGGACGCGCTGGGGAGGTCGCCCGAAGCCGAGGGCACCGGCACCGCGGGCTCGCCAGGCAGGGCCCCGATGAGCCCGCGGTTGACCGTGTCGTTGGTGCCGATGAGCAGGAAGACGAACTCGTCGCCGGCCCAGGTGTAGAGGACCGTGCCCGCGGCGGTCGCCCGGTCGCCGGCTCGCGTCCAGACCCGGTGGCCGCCGGCCTCGGTGAGCTCCCACGGCTCGCGCTCGAGGCCGGCGATCCCGACGTAGCGCCCGGCCGACGCGAGGTACGGCTCGAGATCCTCGGTCGTCACAGGGCTTCCGTCGACACGAACGGCATAGACCGTCAATCGCGGCTGCTCGGCGTAGGCGATGGCGAGCGTGGCGAAGCGCACCCCGAGCTCGCCATACGCCAGGCCCACGTCGCCCGGCGTCAGCGCGAACGTGTCGGCGGCTGCCACGACCACCGGCACGCCGTTGACGGTCTCCGGGAAGAGCGCCGCGAGCTCGGGATCGGGGGCGTTCGTGAAGCGCGGCGTCGGCTCCGGGGTGGGCGTCGGATCCGGGGTCGGAGCGGGTGTCGGGCGCGCGGTGGGGGCGGCGGACGGTGCCGAGGCGGTGGCGGTCGGCACGCTCTCGAGGGAGCATCCGGCAACGCACAATGCGAGCGCGACGCCGGCCACGACCGCCGGTCGCCCGCGCGGCGCGACGGGACGGCGGATCGGCATGGGCGCCGCATGATACACGGCGCCTACCGCGGGTCAGGCGGCGTCACGGCCCTCCTGGTGAGCGTCCGTTCGACGGCGGCGCGGCAGCGCGTCGGCCCGAATCACGCCGTCGACTCCCGAGCGCTTGCCGAAGTACAGGGCGGCGTCCGCCGCGGCCGTGAGACCGGCGCGATCCGTGGCGTCGTCCGGCAATCCGGCAATCCCGACGGAGATGGTGACGGGCGTCGGGTCGCCTTCGGAGAGGGCGGCCACCGCGCGCCGGAGCCGCTCGGACACCCGGACCGCATCGTCGACGGTCGTATCGGGAAGGATCAGCGCGAACTCGTCGCCGCCGTAGCGATAGACGCGGTCGTCGGCGCGCGCGCCCTCGCGCAGCGCGGTCGCGACGCCCTTCAGCAGCTCGTCCCCGGCCGGATGCCCGTGGTGGTCGTTGTAGGCCTTGAAGCGGTCGAGGTCCATCATCAGCACCGACAGCCGCCCGTCGACGCCATCGGGCAGCTCTTCGACCGCCCGGGTGAGGTCGCGCTGGTAGGCGCCGTGGTTCCCCAGGCCGGTGAGCGCATCGGTCTCCGCTCGCTGGCTCATCGCCTGGTGCGCGTCCGCGTTGCGCAGCGCGATGGAGGCCTGGGCCGCGAACAGCTGAACGAGCTGGTGGTCGCCCTCGCTGAAATGCACCTCCGGTCCACCGGCGCGGGCCAGGCTCAGGACTCCGAGCACCTCGCCGTCGGCGATGAGCGGGACGACGATCACTGCCTGCGGAATTGCCGGCATCCCCGCAGCGTGGGCGACGCGCGGGTCAGACGCGGCCTCGTTGGCGAGGATCGCCTCGCGGTGCTCGACCGACCATCCCACCAGGCCCGTCCCGAACGGGATCGCGCTGCCGCTGACCTCGAGCTGGCCCTCTCGGGCCAGGACTGGCAGCATGACCTGCCCCGCGCGGTCGGCCCGGTAGATCGAGACGCGGTCATGGGCCACGACCTCCCGCAGCCCGTCGGCGATCGTGCCGAGGACGCCCTCCTGATCGAGGGTCCAGAGCAGGCGGTGGTTCACCTCGAGCAGGCGTCGCTGCGACTCCGCGCGCCGCGCGAGCTCGGCGGTCTGTGCCGTCAGCTGCCCGTATGTCGTCGCGTTGGCCATGGCCTGGGCGGCGTAGCCGGCGAAGATGCCCATGGTCTGGAGGTCGTCCTCGGTGAAGTGGTCGACCCCGAGCTGGCTGAGCACGATCACGCCGAGCGTGCGGCCCTCGTAGAGCATCGGCACCAGCAGCATCGACTCCTCGATCTCGTCGGTACCGTCGATCGTCTTCCCGCGCCCATCGGCGAGCGTGTTGTTGATGAGGAGCGGCTCGCCATGCTCCGCCACCCAGCCGGTGAATCCCTCGCCGATCTCGAGCGTGAGCAGGGCGGCGGTCTCGCCGGGATCGGCGTTGAGCATCTCGCGCGTGAAGGCGAGCGGCTCGCAGATGCCGCGCTCGTGGTCGACCCGGTAGACGCGGATGTCGTTGTAGGCAGCGATGGTGCTCGCCTCGTCGACGATCGCCTCGGCCATCGCCTTTGCATCGGTGAGCCGGTTCAGGCGGGCCGAGAGGTCCTGGATGGAGCGCATCCGGGCGGCGTGGTCGGCCACCGACCGGTACAGCCGCGCGTTCTGGATCGCCACGGCGGCCTGGTCGGCGAACGCCTGCGCGAGCGCCACCTCCTCCTCGGGCCAGATCCGGTCGCGATCGTGGTAGAGGCCGATGACCCCCAGCCCCTTCCCCTGGCTGATGAGCGGCGCCAGGCAGACGGTCCTGATCCCCTCCTCGGCGTACGCGGTCCGGAGCTCACCGATCTCCGGGTTGATGTGCGCGTCACGCAGCCAGATCGTGCGTCGCTGATCGATGGCGCGCACGCCGACCGCGCGGCTCGTCGGCGTGAGCTCCGCGCTGCGCTGGAGGAACCGGGCGCTGAGGTTGCGGGTGACGAGCGCCACGGGGTGCGGCGACCCGTCGAAGAGCCAGATCCCGGCGCGGTCGGCGCCGAACATCGTGCGCGTGCGCTCGACGATGTCGGCCACGACGCGCGACAGGTCGAGGTTCTCGGTCAGCTCCTTGGTGACCGCGCGCAGCGCCCGCGCGCGCCGGACCTCCAGTCGCGACCGAACGAGGAGCCGCGCGTTGGCGAGGTGCGACGCGATGCTCGCCGTCAGGGAACGCTGGAACGGCTCCGACATCCGTTCGGCCGCACCGGCCTCCACGACCAGGAGGCCCACGACGCTGTTCCCGGCGCGCAGCGGCAGGACGGCCATCCCCTCGGCGCTCGGCCAGCCGTGCGGGTCGTCTGCCGGCACCGCCGGCGGAAGCCCGGTGAGCCCGGCCTGCGCGCCGAGCTCCAGGGTGGTGTCCTCGGTGTCCACCGCGTACACCGCCACGCGCTCGAGGCCGAGGTTGCCTCGCAGGCCCTGGACGGCTGCGTTCGCCACGCCGGACGGGAGGGTCGACGCCGACAGGCCGGCGGCGATGCGGCTGAAGACCGCGAGCTCGCCGTCCTCGGAGATCGCGGGGTGAGGCGAGACCACGATCGCACTCGCGCGATCCTCCACGAGGAGCGACCCCACGTCGGAGCTACGGTACCGGCGGTCACCGCGCTCGTTGATGCGGTACGCCGTCAGCCGGCCCGCATCGGTCCATGCTCGGATCGTGTTCGCGTGCACGCCGAGGAGCCGCGCCGCCTGCGAGACGCTGAGGAGGGATTCGGGCGGGGACAGCGACATCGGGCGCTCCGGCTGGCGGAGCCTCCGCTCCACGGCTGGTGAGTGGAGCTTCCGGTAGGTCCCGTGGATTGGATGGTAGAAACGTCAACATCCGGCCGCCATGCGTCATTCGTACCCGCCCGAGGCCGTACCGATGTCGCGTCAGGCTCGGACCGCGGCCGCGACGAGGGCGCCGACGAGACCGACCATGGCCAGGATCGAGCCCGCGCCCACCCCGGCGACCGCGGCGGCAGTCAGCCGCCGGTGCCGACCGCCGAGGAGCCGCATCGCATCGTCGAGGGCGAGGTTCGTGATCAGGTAGCCGCCCTCGGGAGGCTCGAGCGCAACGAGGCCGCCCGGGCGATCCGCGACCCGCGCGAGGACGAGCAGGCGGTCGGTGACGTTGATGGTGCGGGTCGTGGCGCGAGCCTCGACCGCGGCCTCGCCGTGCCGCTCGGCGAGCATCCTGGCCGCCGAGGCGTGCGGCTCCTTGAGCTCGGTGGGGGCGCCACGCCAGATCGACGGGATCGTGATAAGGGGCTCGGCCACGGTGGACGGGTCCACGGTGAGCGAGCCGTCGTGATCCCACAGCTCGAACGAGCGCGCCTCGCGCAGCCGTTCCAGGCTGCGCCACCCGATGCGCGGCAGGCGGACCTCGACGTCGCGGTGATAGGCGACGAGCCGCTCGCCGCCTTCGGCGTGCAGCGGGTCCCGGCAGCGAATTCGCCCGGCCACGCGCAGCGTTCTGCCTGCCGCTTCGCTCGAGCCGATCAGCGTCCCGACCCGCGCCTCCGGTGGTCCGGCCAGGCGGCGGCCCGTCCGGAAGCTCCCGCCGGCCGCGCGGAGGGTCAATGCGGAGAGCAGGGCGACGGCGGCGCCCGCCACGGCGACGAGACCCAGGACGGTCCACAGCGGCATTGCCGTCAATCTCTGGCCGGAGGTCAGGCTCGCGTCGGTTCGGCGAGCTCCACCACGCGGCCGCCGCTGGCCTTGACCAGCGCGTCCGGCGTGATCGCGAAGACCGCGTCCGGAAGTCCGGCGGCCGCCCACAGGCGGTCATGCGTCAGGAGGTCTCGGTCGATGAGCACGGTCAGCGGCCGGTCATGCCCGAACGGCGGGATGCCGCCGATCGCGAAGCCGGTCGCCGCACGCGCCTCGTCGCCGTCGGCGCGGCGCACCTCCCCGGCGCTGAGGGCCTCCCCCAGCCGCAGCGCGTCGACGCGGTTCGCACCGGAGGCCAGGGCCAGGATCGGCGCGGCATCGGCCATGAAGACGAGCGACTTCACGATCTGGGCCACGTCGCAGCCGACCGCCCGCGCCGCGTCGGCCGCCGTGCGCGTTCCCGCTGGAAAGCGCTCGACCTCGATCTGGAGCCCGGCGTCGGAGGCGGCCGCGACCACGCGGGAGACGTTCGGGTGCACCCACCGATGATAGGGCGCGTGGTAGGCTCAGCCCACAAATCAAGAGACGACAGGGGAGCGCAGCAGCGCTGAGAGTGCAGGCCTGGGAGCCCGCAGACCCTCGGAACCTGATCTGGGTCATGCCAGCGCAGGGAGTCGATGCACTCGTGCCGCGGCGCGCTCCGGAGGTCACCTTCACGGGCGCGCCTTCGTCGTCTTCAGGACGGATGTTGCACGAGGACTGTTGGAACGCCGATGAAGGCCGTCGTGGTCGCCTCAGGCGAGCTGGATCCCGCCGATGCCGCGCACGTGGACGGGGCGTCCCTGACGATCGCCGCCGACGGCGGCGCCGCGTCGCTGGAGCGAATCGGCCGGCTCCCGCAGCTGCTCATCGGCGACCTCGACTCCGTCGATGCGAGTCTCGTGGAGCGACTCGCGCAGGGCGGCACGCGCGTCGAGCGCCACCCGGTCGACAAGGAGGCCTCCGACACGGAGCTCGCGGTCGAAGCCGCATTCGCGGCCGGCGCGACCGAGGTGACGCTGCTGGGCGCCACCGGCGGCGAGCGTCTGGACCACGAGCTCGCGAACCTGCTCCTCCTGGCGGATGCCGCGCTCGCCGGCCGCAGCCTCAGCGCGGTCCGAGGCGCCGCACGCGTCGCCGCCATACACGGCGGCGAGCACCGCCGGCTGGCGGGCCGGCCGGGCGACGTGGTGACCCTCCTGCCGGTGGGAGGCGACGCCTCGGGGGTGACGACGGACGGCCTGAAATGGCCCCTGACGGCCGCCACGCTGCGGATGGGCCGGTCGCGCGGCCTCTCGAACGAGGTCGTCGCCGCGCCGGCATCGGTGAAGCTTGAGAAGGGAGTCCTGCTCGTGATCGAGACCGCCCTCGAGGGGGCATACGAATGACCGGCGGCGCTGCGCCAGCCCGCTGGCGCCTGGTGGACGTCGTGGTGGCGGCGGTCGTCTCCGCCGCGCTCGGCGTGGCGCTGGTCGCGTGGAACGCTACGTACCTCGCCGCGACCCCACTCTTCGCCGCGCTTCCGGCTTCGCAGGCGATCCTGTACGGAGTGTGGCTGCTGCCTGGCGTGCTCGTCGCGCTCATCATCCGCAGGCCCGGCGCGGCGCTCTTCGCCGGCGTCGTGTCGGCCGCCGTCTCGACGCTGGTCGGCGGGTCGCCGTGGGGCGTCGACACCTTGCTGTCGGGCGCCATCCAGGGCGGGGGCGCCGAGCTCGCCTTCGCGGCGTTCCTGTATCGCTGGTGGGCGCTGCCCGTCGCCGTGCTTGGAGCGGCCCTCGCCGGACTCGGCGCAGCGATCCACGACCTTGCGATCTACTACCCGGACGTCGGGCCCGAGTTCCAGGCCATCTTCACCGCGGCCACGATCCTGAGCGGCGTGCTCATCGCGGGCCTCGGCGGATGGATGCTGATGCGGGCGCTGGCCGCGGCCGGAGTGCTGCGCGACTTCGCCGCGGGGCGCGAGCAACGCGAGGTCTGAGCCCGGTCGGCTGCGGTACGGAAAGGCGCAGGCCGGTCGGAATCGAGGCACGCGGCTGGGGGGTGAGGTATCCCGGCCGCCGCGAGTGGGCGCTTCGTGGCGTCGACCTCCGCGTCGAGCCTGGTGAGCGGCTCCTCCTGCTGGGCCGTTCGGGCTCAGGCAAATCGACCCTGCTCGCCGCGCTGGCCGGGCTGCTGGACCCTGCGCTGACGGAGACCGAGGGTCGGCTGCTGGTGGACGGGGTCCATCCACACCAGGCGCTCGACCGCACGGGCCTGCTCTTCCAGGACCCCGAGTCGCAGCCGGTCATGGGCCGGGCCGGTGACGACGTCGCCTTCGGGCTCGAGAACCGATGCGTCCCGACCGCCGAGATCCCGTCCCGCGTACGCGCCGCC
>DASWGW010000040.1:0-9920 GCA_036393435.1 Candidatus Limnocylindria bacterium
TGCCGAAGCACTCGTCGTAACCGGGGAGGCCGATGTCGACGGCCGTGTTCTGGAGGTACGCCTCGACCTTTGTGGGCGAGAGCTTCATATCTCCGTCGCTACCCAGCGTGCCGAACTGGCTGACGATCAGCGCCGCCACGCCCGCGGCGTGGGGTGAGGCCATCGAGGTGCCCTGGATGCACACGTAGAGGTTCCCTGGGAATGCGGAGGGCACGGTGTTGACGCAGTCGCCGTTGGCACCGGCACCACCGGGCGCCGCCACATCGGTGGCACCGGTGCCGTAGTTCGAGTACGAGGCCTTCTGGCTGCGTGGCCCCAGGGCGGCAACGCCGGTGACTCCGGACGTCTCCTGCGGCACCGATTCGCACTGGTTGCCGGACTCCGGGTGCGCGAGATCCTCGTCGCTGTTGCCGAGCGCCGCCACCGGCGTCACGCCGCGGCTGCGCGCGTACTGGATCGCCCGCTCCACGCCCTGCCGGAAGGCGCGCTGCGTGGGATCGTCCATGCACTTGAACTCGGTCGACTCCTGGAACTCGTCGTCGTCGACGAAGAAGCTCATGTTGATGACGTCGAACTGCTGGTCGCCGGCGTAGGTGATGCCGTCGATCGCCGCGTGCGCGTAGCAGAAGCCGCTCGCGTCGCAGACCTTGACCGGGACGAGCGTCACGTTCGGGGCCACGCCGACCAGGCCGTGGTCGTTCTGCTGCATCGCCACCGTCCCGGCGACGTGCGTGCCGTGGAACTGGTTGTCGATGCATGGGTCGGGGTTTCCAAGACCTGGCCCGGTGGGCAAGGGGATGATCGAGTTGCGGCCGCGCCCGCAGTCGACGTTCGTGCCGCTATCGGGATCGAGAATGTCGTCCCTGAACTCGAGGTGGTTGCCGTCGATGCCCGTGTCCAGGATCCCGACGTCGACCGCCCGATCCCCCTCCTGGAAGGCGTGAGCCTCATCGGTCCGGATCTGGATCATGTCCCACTGGATGATCTCGGCAGGATCGTCGAATGTGTAGGCTTCGACCTCGGCCAGCGAGGGCAGTGCCTTGACGCCGAAGTCGGATCCGACTTCCTCGACCAGCGCGTTGCCGCGCATGACGTCGGCGAAGAGGGTGTTGGGCGACTCGACCACCATGACGCCGATCTGGCTCGTCAGGTCGTTGAGCACAGAGCCGCCCGCGGCCTGCACCAGCGAGAGGGCATGCGCGTGGTTCAGGGCGTGGTCGCCGCCGAGGGCGTATGAGCCGTCGGCCAGCTGCACGGCGTCGAAGACGACGATGTAGCGCTGGCTCGCCCCGCTCTCGGCCCCAACCGGGCTGCTGAGGAGCGCTGCGCTCAGGGCGAGCGTGGCCGCGACCAGCCCAACTGCTAGGCGTGGAAGTGGCGCCAGGGTGCGTGCCAGGGAGAGGGTCACCGGAGGGGCCTCCAAACGAAGTTTGCTCGACGGGCGGTCGAGCAAGCGGCGTGCCGTAATCGACGCGGCGCAGAGACCCGCAGGTTCAGCGAACGTCAGCGAGCGGATGCGCTCCGGCCGGCCAGGGCTTCGGCAGCCATCTCCCGGCACTGCGCAAGCGTGACGGCGGCCAGGGCGTCCCGGACGTCGGCGACCGCGGAGGCGGACATCGACAGGCTCGTCACGCCGAGCCCCACGAGGACCGGGGCCAGCAGCGGCGATGCGGCGGCCTCGCCACACACACCGACCGACTTGCCCGCCGCGGCGCCTGCCTCGGCGGTAATCCGAATCAGGTCGAGGAGGGCCGGTTGCCACGGGTCCAGCAGGTCCGCGAGCTCGCCGGCCATTCGGTCCACGGCCAGCGTGTACTGCGCCAGGTCGTTGGTGCCGATGCTCAGGAAGTCGGCGTGCTGGAGCAGCTCGGCGGCCCGCAGCGCGGCGGCTGGAATCTCGACCATCGCGCCGGCGATGGGCAGGCCGTGCAGATGCGCGAGCTCGGTGAACCCCTTCGCCTCGGCCGCGGTGGCCACCATCGGCGCCATGACCCAGACGACGGCTCCCGTCCCCTGCTGGGCGAGAGCGAGCGCCTCGAGCTGTTCCTCGAGCACGTGGGGTGAGCGCCGCGCCGTGCGAAGGCCGCGCATGCCGAGGGCAGGATTCGGCTCAGCCTCCTGGCTGAGAAACGGCAGGGGCTTGTCCGCGCCCGCGTCGAGGGTCCGTACCACGATCTTGCGGCCCCCCATCGCCTCGAAGACGCTCGTGTACAGGGCCACCTGCTCGTCGACGGCCGGCGCATCCTCGCGGTCGAGATAGAGGAACTCCGTGCGGAAGAGGCCTACGCCCTCCGCGTCCACCTCGGCCACCGAGACCGCTCCGGCGGCGTCGCCGATATTGAGAAGGAGCGAGACCGCGTGGCCATCGGCCGTTCGGCCCGGTCCACGGCTGGCGGCCCGCGCGGCGCGGCGCGCCTCCTCCTGGCGGTTGGTGTCCTCGACCTCCTGCGGCGTGACTCGGACGCGGATCAGACCGGCGGCTCCGTCGACCGCGACGACCTCGCCCTCGACCAGTGAGGCCGCCGCCGCGCAGGCGACCACCGCGGGCAGCCCGAGGCTCCTCGCCAGGATTGCGGTGTGACTCGTCGGTCCGCCTCGGACGGTGACGAGCGCAAGCACGCGCTGCGGATTCAGCGTCACCGTGTCGGCCGGGGCGAGGTCGTCGGCGACGAGCACGAATGGCGCGTCGCGCTCCGGCACGCCCGGCATAGGCAGCCCGAGGAGGCGGGCTATCGTCCGGTCGCGAACGTCGTCGAGGTCGCCGACGCGCTCGGCCATGTAGCCACCCAGATCGAGGAGGAGCGCCCGAAAGACGTCCATGGCCCGCGCGATCGCCCACGCCGCGGGCTCGCCCTCCGCGGTCGCTGCTCGAATGCCCTCCTCGAGCGACGGGTCGCGGGCGATCATGGCGGTCGCCTCGATCACCTCGGCGGCGCGGGGCATCACCGTCGCTGCGGCGCGCTGCTCGAGGTCCTCGGCGATGAGGCCGAGGGCCGCCACCGCGGCGTCCGCCTCGGCCTCGGCGTCGGTGACGTCGGGGCGAACGTCGGGCAACCGTGGCCGCGGCGCCATCAACGCGACTGGCCCCGCGGCGAGACCCGGGGACACGCCGATGCCCTGCAGCGCCTGCCCGGACGCCACCGCTGCTGGGGCCGCGCCGTCCACCATCACCGGAGCCTCAGGCCGGATCGTCGTGGTCCTCGGCGACCACGACGGCAACGGCGTCCAGCGCCTCTTCCGCGCCGTCGCCGTCGGCCTCGAGGACGACCGTCTCGCCGTTCTTTGCCCCGAGCGCCAGGACCCGCAGGATGCTTCGGGCATCGACCGGGACGCCTTCGGGCTTGCGGATCGTGATCTTCACCGCCTGCTGCGCGACGGCCTTCACGAACAGGGCCGCCGGCCGGGAATGGAGACCGATCCGCGATCCCACGATGACCTCCCGCTGCGCCATGATCTCCTCTCCTCCGGTCAGGGTTCGATTGTGACCTTGATGCCCTCGCCACGCGAGACGATCCCGATCGCGTCCAGCACGCTCTCGAGGGGCAGCCGGTGCGTGATCAGGTCCCCCACCGGCACCTCGCCGCTGGCAATCAGGGCCAGTGCCTGCTTGTTGTGATTCGGGCTGGACCCATTGGCGCCGACGATCGTGAGCTCGCGGTAATGGACGAGATTCGAGTCGAGAGTGATCGTGGGCTGGTCCTTCGGCAGGCCGCCGAAGAAGGAGATCCGGCCCCGCCGGGCGACCATGCGCAGGGCGTCCTCCTGCGCCTTTCCGGAGGCGGCGGCGGTGATCGCGACGTCCACGCCGCGACCGCCGGTCAGCTCGAGAACCGCCTGGACGGGGTCGACCTCGCTGCCGCAGATCGCAGCGTCGGGCGCGACGACCGCGGCCGACATGTCGAGTCGCTGGCGGTTCAACTCGACGAGAAGCACCCGCGCCGCGCCGCGCGCCCGGGCCAGACGCACGTGGAGGCAGCCGATCGGGCCGGCGCCGATGACCACCACGTCGTCGCCCGCTCCAACCCCGGCGAGCTCCTGGGCGTTGATCGCGCAGGCGAACGGCTCGGCCACCGATGCCTCGTCGAATCCGACCCCGTCGGGGATCCGGTTCAGGCCGTCGACCCGCAGCACCTCGTGCGGGACGACGAGATACACGGCGAAGCCGCCCTCGTACTGGTAGCCGATCGACGTCTGGTTCGGACAGATCGTCATCCAGCCGCGCAGGCAGTCTGGGCATTGGCCGCACGGAACGGCGGCGATGACCTGGACGCGATCACCGATCGCCCACGGCCTGCCGTCCGCGGCCGGTCCCACCTCCGCTCCGATCGCGACGATCTCGCCGGCGATCTCGTGACCCATGATCCGCGGCGGATCGATGTTCTGGTGGCCCGAGCGGTAGATCTTGACGTCGGTTCCACACGTCGAGCAGTTGCGGACGCGGATCTTGATCTCGGCCGGGCCGGGCGATGGCTCCGGAACGTCCTCGATCCTGATGTCGCCCGGCGCATGGAAGCGAGCGACCCTCATGCCGGGCCCTCGCCGGCCGCCGGCGCGGCCGGGTTCAGGCGTGCCAGGACCTCGCCGACGTCGGTCGCCTCGCGGAGTGCGGCGGCGCTGTCGCCTTCGACCAGGATCTCGGCGAGGGCCGACAGGACGCCGACGTGTTCATCGCCGCTCGCGGCGATGGGGATACACAGATAGACGGTTTCGCCATCCCAGTCGACCCCGTCCGGGTATTGGAGAAAGCCGAGGGCGGTCCGGCGGACGAGCGCACGAGCCGCATCGGTCCCGTGCGGGATTGCGACGCCCTCGCCCATGTACGTCGAGACCTGCCCCTCGCGCTCCAGGATCGCGGCGGCGTAGCCCTCGTCGACGGCGCCGAGCTCCTCGAGCAGGGCCCCCGACTGGCGCAGCGCATCCCACTTATCGTCGGCGTGCTGCGCCAGTCGGATCGCCTCGCGGACGAGGACGGCCGGCGACGTGCCCGAGTCAGTCGGCAAGAAGCCCACCGTCCCGGATCGCCGCCTCGACCCGCTCGAATGCCGGATCGCCCATGAACAACTGGAAGGCCACGACGACCGCGCCCGGGGCGAACCCCCGCGCCCGCTGCGCGAGGCTGGAGTGGCAGACCACGACCTGCGCGTCGGCCGGGATCGAGTTGACCGGAACATGCTCGACCGCCACGTCGTACTTCCTCAAGCGCTGACGCATCTGGCTGGCGATCATGACGCTGCTGCCCATCCCGGCATCGCAGGCGATGACCACCTTGCGAATGTCCGGGCCATTGACCTCCGGCATGGCGATCACGCCGCCCCGGTCGGAGTCGGCCCGGCGAGGCCGGTGGCCGGTACCGCCGCGCGCTCGGCCTCGGCGTCCGGCTGCTCTGCGCGGCCGAAGCCCAGGAGCAGCGAGGCGACCGCGAACGACACGCCACACGCCACGACGATGGCGAGCAGCACGCCGAAGTAGCCGTCCCTGGGGGTAACGGCCAGGTAGGCGAAGATGCTGCCCGGCGACGGGGTGGCGACCAGTCCGGCGCCGGTGAGCACGGCGATGAAGACGCCGGAGGCGCCGCCCAGGATGGCCGCGAAGATCAGCCTCGGGTTCATCAGCACGTACGGGAAGTAGATCTCATGGATGCCACCGAAGAAGTGGATGATGATCGCGCCGGGCGCGCTCGGTCGCAAGGAGCGTGGGCCGAACAGCAGGTAGGCGAGAAGGATCCCGAGGCCGGGGCCCGGATTCGTCTCGATCATGAACAGGATCGACTTGCCGTTGTCCAGCGCCTGGGCGACGCCGAGCGGCCCGAGCACGCCGTGGTTGATCGCATTGTTCAGGAAGAGGACCTTGGCCGGCTCGACGATGATCGACACGAGCGGCAGCAGGCCGTTCGCGACGAGGAAGTCGACGCCCTCGCCCGCCGCGTCGGCGAGCGCATTGACGACTGGCCCGATGGCAAGGAAGCCCAGGATGGCCATCACCACCCCCAGGATCCCGGAGCTGAAGTTGTCCACCAGCATCTCGAACCCGGCCCGGGTCCGCTGCTGGACGACTCCGTCGATCACCTTGAGGATGTACGCGGCCAGGGGCCCGATGATCATCGCCCCCAGGAACATCGGGATGTCGGTCCCGATCACGACGCCCATCGTGGCCACGGCGCCCACGACGGCGCCGCGCTGGCCGTGGACGAGGCGTCCGCCGGTGTAGCCGATGAGGACCGGCAGGAGGACGAGGATGATCGGCCCGACGAGCGCGGCAAGCTGCTCGTTCGGCCACCAGCCGGTGGGGATGAACAGGGCCGTGATCAGGCCCCACGCGATGAACGCGGCGATGTTCGGCATGATCATGCCGGCCAGGTAGCCGCCGATCCGTTGGATCGTGGCCTGGATTCCGGGCCCTTCCCGGTGCTTGAGGTCGGCGGTCGATGTCATTTTGGATCCCTCTCCCTTCACTCGTGATCGTTCGTCGGTTAGGTCGCGCCCGATGACCAACCGCCAGCCGTCAGGGCGGCATGGCGAGCAAGTCCCGACGCTGGATGCTGTGGCGCTCCAGCTGGACGGCCGCACGGTCGATGTCATTCGGGGACGGCATGCCGGAACCAGGCTGGAGCACGGCAGCAGCCCCCCAGGCGAGGGCCTCGATCAGGGCGTCGGGCCCCTTGCCCCCACCCGCCAGGAAGCCGGCGAGCATGGCGTCGCCGGCGCCGACCGAGCTGAGCGGTGGAACGGCCGGGGTCCGGCCGTGAATGGCGCCGTCGTCGTCGACGAGAACCGCGCCTTCGGCACCCAGGCTCGCCAGCACCGCCCCGGCCCCGAGGTCGCGAAGCCGGACGGCAGCCTCCAGGACGTCGGCAATCGTCCCTAACGGCCGGCCGGTGACCTCGGCGAGCTCATCTCGATTCGGCTTGACCAGGGTTGGCCCGGCCGGCAGGACGCTCTCCAGGGCCGCGCCGCTCGTGTCAACCGCCACCCGGGTCCCGGAACCGGCCAGCATCCGGACCAGGTCCGCGTAGAAGGTGGCGGGCGTCCCGGTGGGCAGGCTGCCGCTGGCGACGAGCCAATCCGCCGACTCGACGGCGCCACTGACCGCCGCGAAGACCGCGGCGAGCTCCTCCGGACTCAGCTGGGCGCCGGGCTCATTGAACTTGGTCGTCGTCCCGTCGGGTTCGGCCACGGTGATGTTGGACCGGATGGCTCCGCCGATCCGGACCGGCACGATCTCGATTCCCGTGTCCCGCAGCAGGGTGATGAGGTGCTCGCCCTCGGCTCCGCCCACGGTGACGACCGCGCGCGTCGGCAGACCGTGGGCCGCCAGCGCCCGAGACACGTTGATCCCCTTGCCGCCGGGCTCGACCCGAACGCTGAGGGCTCGCATCACCTCTCCGCGGGCGAGGGTCTCGACCTCGACGGTCCGATCTACGCTCGGGTTGAGAGTCAGCGTGACGATCACGCCAGGAGGACCTTGGGGCCCTGCGACCGGAGCTCGTCGGCGACCTGCGCGTCGAGGCCCGAGTCGGTGATCAGGGTGTCGATCTCGTCGAGCGCGGCGAAGCGGGACAGGTGGTCCTGGCCGACCTTCGTGTGGTCGGCGAGGACGACGGAGCGCCGGGCGGCCCGGATCATCGCCCGCTTGACGGCGGATTCGGTCGTATCGGGAGTCGTGAGCCCTCGCTCCGGGCTGATGCCGTTCGTCCCGATGAACGCAACGTCGACGTAGCTGTCGGCGAGGGCTTGCAGCGCCCAGGCGTCCACCGCCGCCTGTGTCCGGCCGCGCACCCTGCCGCCGAGCATGAGGACGGTGATGTTCGGCCTGACCGAGAGCGACATGGCGATGGGCAGCGCGTTGGTCAGCACGACGAGATCGCGATCCGTGGGCAGGGCATCGGCAAGGCGCGCGGTCGTGGTCCCGGCATCGAGCAGGATCGAACCCTCTTCCGGAAGCTCTGCGAGCGCCATCCGCGCGATCCGCTCCTTCTCGGCGGTGAGGACGGTGTCTCGCGCCGCCAGCGCGGGCTCGAAGCCAAGCCGCTCGATCGGGATTGCGCCGCCATGCACGCGGCGCAGGAGAGCGTGGCGCTCCAGCGTCGTCAGGTCGCGACGGACCGTCTCCGTCGTCACCTTGAGCTCCGCGGCGAGCGCAGCGACCTCGACGCGGCCGCCCGCCCTGGCGCGCTCGACGATCCAGCGCTGGCGTTCCTCTGCGTACATGTTGGTGAGGTCTTGTTTCATCTGTGTTTGTCTTTATATCGCTGCGTTCTGGTGGTTGTCAAGAGGATTGCGGGGCGGTCGCGAGACGGGGAAGCCGATAGGAGTACGGGCTCGAGATCCTCGACGACTGGTCTGACGAGCTCAAGGCGCGCTACGGAATCAGCCTCTGACCGTTGACCGCGAACGTAGAGTGCGCCCGTGAGCTTCGATGTCGCCGCCGATGCATACGACCGCTTCATGGGCAGGTACTCGACGCTGCTCTCCCCGCAGCTGGCGGACCTCGCGGGGGTGCGCGGGGGCCAACGGGTGCTCGACGTCGGCTGCGGCCCCGGCGCGCTCACAGCGGAGCTGGTCAGGCGGCTGGGGCCTGCGAGCGTGGCTGCCGTCGACCCATCCGCGCCCTTCGTCGCCGCCGCGCGAGCGCGCAACCCCGGCGTCAACGTCCTACACGCATCCGCGGAGCGACTACCGTTCCCGGACCACGCGTTCGACGCCGCCCTCGCACAGCTCGTCGTGCACCTCATGTCGGATCCGGTCGCGGGATTGGCCGAGATGGCGCGCGTGACCCGGCGGGATGGTGTGGTCACCGCGTGCGTTTGGGACTACGGCGGCGGAACGGGCCCGCTCGGTGCGTTCTGGCAGGCAGCGCGTGAGCTCGACCCCGAGGTCGACGACGAATCGCAGCGTGCGGGCACCCGCGAGGGCCACCTGGCCGAGTTGTTCGAGGCGGCGGGGCTGCACGACATCCAGGCGACGGCCCTTTCAGTCAGCCTCGAGCACTCGAGCTTCGAGGAGTGGTGGGAGCCTTTCACCGGCGGCGTCGGCCCCGCGGGTTCCCACGTGGCCAGCCTCGACGCCGAAGCGCAAGCGGAGCTGCGCGAGAGGTGCCGCGCCCAGCTCCCCACCGCCCCGTTCGTGATCACGGCTCGGGCCTGGGCAACCCGCGGGCTCGCGTAGTTCGTCTACGCCGGCTTGAGACCGATGCGGGACAGCCTGGACGCCGCCTTCTCGAGTGTCTCGTGGCGCTTCGGGAACGCGAAGCGGATCTTCGTCCGGCCCAGCTCCGGGCGGGAGTAGAAGGACGAGCCGGGAACGGTTGCGACGCCCGGATCGGCGGTGAGGCGCCGGGCGAAGCTGACGTCGTCCTCGTCGGTCAGGGGTCTGATGTCGGCCATGGCGTAGTAGGCGCCGTCGGGCGCGAAGGTCCGAAAGCCGGCCTCCGCGAGCGCTGGGAGGAGCACGTCGCGGCGCGCCCGGTACCCGGCGGCCAGCTGACCGTAATAGTCGTCAGGCAGGCCGAGGGCGACGGTGCCGGCGGCCTGGAGCGGGGCGGCGGCGCCGACGGTCAGGAAGTCGTGCACCTTGCGGATGCCGGCGGTCAGGTGTGGCGGCGCGATCACCCACCCCACCCGCCAGCCGGTGACCGAGTAGGTCTTCGACAGCGAGTTGACGGCCACCGTGCGCTCGGCCATGCCGGGCAGGGTGGCCAAGGGGACGTGCTCGCCGGCATAGACGATGTGCTCGTAGATGTCATCGGTGAAGGCGACCACGTCGTGCTCCCGGCACAGTTCTGCGATGAGCTCCAGCTCGTCGCGCCCGAAGACCTTGCCGGTCGGGTTGTGCGGGCTGTTCAGGACGAGTCCGCGGGTGCGCGGCCCGAACGCCGCTCGCAGCTCGGACCCGTCGATGCTCCAGTCCGGCTCGTGCAAGGTG
>DASWGW010000041.1:0-11192 GCA_036393435.1 Candidatus Limnocylindria bacterium
GTCTTGCGGACCTCGATCCGCTCGGGGCGGCCCTTCGCGCCGTTCGTCGTGGCCAGCGGCTGCTGCTTCGTCGCCGCCAGCACCGATGCCTGCTGGCGCGCCTTCGTGGCCGTGATCGGCTTCCGGCTCGCCATCAGCGCGCCTGCGTGTCGTTGCCCGACACGTCCAGGTAGGCTCCGAGCCCGTGGAGGCCGCCCTCGCGGCCGTGCCCGGACTCCTTGTAGCCCCCGAACGGCGAGGTCGGGTCGAAGCGGTTGAAGGTGTTCGCCCACACCACGCCGGCCTTCATGCCGGCGATCATCTTGAAGATGCGGCTGCCCTTCTCGGTCCAGACGCCCGCCGACAGCCCGTACGGCGTGTTGTTCGCCTTCTCGATCGCCTCTTCGGGCGTGCGGAAGGTGAGCACCGAGAGCACCGGGCCGAAGATCTCCTCCTGCGCGATGCGGTGCGACTGGCTCACACCCGTGAAGAGCGTGGGACGGAAGAAGAATCCGCGATCGGGGAGCTCGCAATCCGGCTGGAAGATCTCCGCCCCCTCGTCGATCCCGCTCTGCACGAGCTCCTGCACCTTGGCCAGTTGCCCGGCGGAGTTGATCGCGCCGACGTCGGTGTTCTTGTCCAGTGGGTCGCCCACGCGCAGCGTGCCGAGACGCGCCTTCAGCTTGTCGATGAGCGCCTCGTGCACCGATTCCTGCACGAAGAGGCGCGATCCGGCGCAGCACACCTCGCCCTGGTTGAAGTAGATGCCGTTGATGATGCCCTCGATGGCCTGGTCGAGCGGGGCGTCGTCGAAGACGATGTTCGCGGCCTTCCCGCCGAGCTCGAGCGTGACCTTCTTGTCGCTGCCCGCCACGGCCCGCGCGATCATCTTCCCTACCGCGGTCGATCCGGTGAACGCAACCTTGCGAACGTCCGGGTGCCGCACGAGCTCCATCCCGATCTCGCCGGGCCCGGTGATGATGTTCACGACCCCCGGCGGAAGGTCGGCCTGCTTGACGACGTCGGCGAACAGGTACGCGGTCAGCGGCGTCGTCGAGGCGGGCTTGAGGACGACCGTGTTCCCGGCGGCCAGGGCCGGGGCGATCTTCCACGCCAGCATGAGCAGCGGGAAGTTCCACGGGATGATCTGCGCCGCCACGCCGAGCGAGCGCGGCTGGCGGTTCGGGAACGCGTAGTCGAGCTTGTCCGCCCACCCGGCGTAGTAGAAGAAGTGCGCCGCGGCGAGCGGCACGTCGACGTCGCGTGACTCCTTGATCGGCTTGCCCGAGTTCAGGCTCTCGACGACCGCGAACTCGCGGCTGCGCTCCTGGAGGATGCGAGCGATGCGGTACAGGTACTTCGCGCGGTCCCGCCCCGACAGCTTCGACCAGCTGGACCGATGCGCCTCGCGGGCCGTGGTCACCGCTCGGTTCACGTCCGCCTTCGAGGCATGAGCCACCTTCGCGAGGGGTTCCTCCGTGGCGGGGTTGATGACGGTGAACGTCCTGCGCGGCTTCGACGGCGTGAAGCGGTTGCCGATGAAGAGGCCGTACTCGGGCTCGATGCGGATGTGGTCGGTCGCCTCGGGCGCCGGCGCGTACTCCCATGGGGCACCGCGCGAGGCCAGCCCCCAGGACGCGCGTGCGGGCCGCGCCTCGGGCTTCTTGGTGAGTGTCATTGCCGGTCGATTATGGCATCGGCGGTAGGATCGAACCCGTGAGCGGGCTGCGCGAGCACACCGAGCGATGGACGGTGCGCACGTACGAGGTGGACGAGAACGGCCACGTCAACAACGCGGTGTACGTGCAATGGGCCGAGGAGGTCACCGCGCGTCACGCCGAGGCGATGGGCTTCGGGCGCGAGTGGAGCATCGGGCGCGGCGGCGCGTGGCTCGTGCGGCGCCACGAGATCACCTACCACCGCCCGGCGCGGCGCGGCGACGAGGTCGAGGTCACGGTGCGGGTGCTGAGCGTCGGCGGCGTCCGCGGCCGGCGCCACACGACCATCAGCCGCGTGGCCGACCGAACGCTCCTTGCCGAGGTCGCCAGCGAGTGGGTTTGGGTCCGTATCGGCGACGGGCGGCCGGCCGCCGTGCCACGCGAGATCGTGGAGGCGTACGCGGCCGGCGTGGCGGACGAAGGCTAGCCGCCCGCGACGACCCGCCCGTAGAGCTGCACGGACTCGGACCAGCGCACGCCGTTCGCCTCCTCCAGCTGCTGGCCGCGCGGATCGAGGCCCTCGACCCCGAGGCGCGTGCCGCCGCACTGGGGCGGGAAGGACTCGGCCATCGCCTCGCAGAGCAGGACGTCGCCATCGGCATCGATGAAGAGCGCGCCGTTCACCAGCACCGACTCACCGCCCAGAAAGGCGAGTGCCTCGGTCACGCTGATCCCGGGACCGCTCGCGATCGCGCCCTCTTCGATGATGAGGACGGCATCCGGCGGCGGACCATCGCCCGAGTCCGACGACGGCGGGCCGTCATCGCTGGTGGGCTGGTCGCCGCCCGTCGAGGCGCAGGCGGACAGCATGAGAGCTGCGAAGAGGATCGGCATCAGGCGGCGCATCGGTGATCTCCTGTCTTTCGTTGCCGCGTCAGGACGCGCGATCCCCCGCCGGAGTTCCGGTCAGCCCCGCGGGGGGAGGGAGCCTTCGAGCTCCAGAAGGTACTCCTTGCGAGCCACCCCGCCGGTGTAGCCGCCGAGCCCCCCGCCGGTGTGGAGCACCCGATGGCACGGCACCACGATCGGGATGGGATTGGAGCCGAGCGCGTTGCCGGCCGCGCGGTAGGCACGCGGCGAGCCCGCGGCCTCGGCCATGGCCCGGTAGGTGGTCACGACGCCGAACGGGACGCGAGCCGTCGCCCGCAGGACATCGCCCGCGAACCCTCGTACCAGCCGCCAGTCCAGGGGAAGGTCGAAGGAGCGCCGGCGCCCCTCGAAATACTCGTCCAGCTCGCGACGAACCTCGTCCGTTCGCTCGGGTGCCTCGAGGACGCGTGGCGAGATGCGGTCGGCCGCGTCCTGCAGCGTCGCCTCGAGCGGCTCGTCGGGGTAGCGGATGCGGACGAGCCCGGCCGGCGTGACGAGCACGGTCAACGGGCCGAGCGGGGAATCGGCGGTCGCGTACGCGACGTCGAGCAGCCCCGCGCGCTCGGCGCGCCGACGCAGCCCAGCCGCGAGGTCCTCGAAGTGAGACGTGCGCGCAGGAGGCGAGGCGAGCCGCCGCTCGAGGTCGTTCATCGGTCCACCGCCAGGCGCAGCCGTCGCAGGCCGGCACTCACGTTCTGTCTCGCCGCCTCCTCGGTGATCGCCATCCGCTCCCCGATCTCGCGGTACGCCAGGTCGAACACGAACCGATGCACGACGGCGGCCCGCTGCTTCGGCGGCAGTGCCCGAACGGCGAGCCAGATGGCGTCATCGGCTGGCTCGTGCGCCGCGACCGGCGGATCGACGCCGTCGAGACCGTCCGCACGCTGCCGCTTCCAGCGCCTGGCCGCGTCCGTCGCCTTGCGCTGCGCGATGGTGTACAGCCACGCCCGAAGGTTCGAGCTGTCCCGCAGCCGCGGGTAGGCTCGCAGGGCGGAGATGAACGTCTCCTGCAGGCAGTCGTCGGCTTCCGTCGGGCCGACGCTCGCCGCCAGGAACCGATGCAGCTCGGCGGCGTGCGCGTCGATCAGCGTCTGGAACGGCGGCAGTCGCACACGAGGCATAACGTGCCGGAGTGCGGATTCGTGAGGTCGGGTTGTTGTCACGCTCCCGCGGCGAGACGGAGCCGCGTCTGAGGCTGCGTCCATCGGCTCAACTCTACCCAGACGTTGGGTGCGCAGGACCGATCAATCGGCGGAACAGCGCCGGGGTCCCGCAGCGGCGCGTCGCCTGTTCGGTTCATCGGTGTGCGTTACGCCCAGGCGACCTCGTTGAGGCGGCGTGGGCGCTGAAATGCCCGATGAGTCGGCCAGGTGACGCCCCGGACCTGCCTTGAGGCGTCAAATCGGCGGTTCATCGGCCAGGTCCCGGTGGAATAGAGGGGCTCGCTCCTCAGTCGAGCGTGAAGTAGTCGCCGCCGCTGTATCGGCCCGTGCGCTCCTTGCGGATCTGCATGAGCACGTCGTTGAGGAGGCTCGAGGCGCCGAAGCGGAACCGATCCGGCGTCATCCAGTCCGGGCCGAGCGTCTCGTACAGTACGACGAGGTAGGAGATGGCCTCCTTCGCCGTGCGGATGCCTCCCGCCGACTTCATGCCCACCGCGCGGCCCGTCTGCCCGTAGAAGTCGCGGATGGCCTCCATCATGACCAGCGAGCCCGGCAGGGTGGAGGCCGGGTTCACCTTGCCGGTCGAGGTCTTGATGAAGTCGGCGCCGGCCGCCATCGCCAGCACCGATGCGCGCCGCATGTTGTCGTACGTCTCGAGCTCCCCCGTCTCGAGGATCACCTTGAGGTGTGCCTCGCCGCACGCCTCCTTGACCGCCACGATCTCGTCGTAGACCGTCTCGTAGTCGCCCGCTAGGAACGCGCCACGGTCGATGACCATGTCGATCTCGTCCGCACCCATCTCGATCGCGCTGCGCACGTCGTGGAGCTTCACCTCCAGGGGCGCGGCTCCCGACGGGAAGTACGTCGCGACGGACGCGACCTTCACGCCAGACCCGCGGAGCGCCTCCACGGCAGTCGGGATCAAGTTTGGATAGACGCACAGGGCGGCTACGCTGGGGATCGAGGGATCAGTCGGGTCGGGGCGCCGCGCCTTGCCGGCGAGCGCACGGACCTTGCCCGGCGTGTCCTTTCCCTCGAGCGTGGTGAGGTCCATCATCCGGATGGCGAGATCCAGGGCCCACAGCTTGGCGTCGCGCTTGATGGAGCGCCTGGCGAGCGACGCCGCGCGCTCCTCGACGCCCACCGCATCAACGGCCCACACGCGTCCCAGCAGCGATCCGAGCGCCCGGTGACGCCCGGTGGTGAGGTCGCGCCGCGCGTCGCGTCGTGCCGGTGTGGTCGTGGTCATCGGGCGGTCATTGTAGTCGCGGGTCGGGCTGGTACCCTCGCGCGGCGATGACCGATGCGCGGATCGTCTACTGCCTGACGCGTGACCGGGAGCTCGCCGCGGCAATCGACGACGCGATGGTCGACGCGATCGCGTTCTTCTACAACGACGCGGCCCGCCTGAACCAGGCGGTCACGCTCCGCCAGCCGGACGTCGTCGTGGTCGACACCGGAGCGATCAGGCCCGAGTACGGGGACGCGGGCCTGGGGCAGGTCTTCGACTTCCTCCGGCGGCGCGCGGCTGCGGCGCGGCTGTCGGTGCGGCCGGGCCCGGGCGCGGAGGTGCTGGTCGCCGCGGAGGCCGGGATCGGCGTCACGCTCCTGCCGGCCGAGCGGGGCGCCTGCGTCCGGGACGTCGTCGGGCTGGCCCGCGGGTGAGCGGCGGTGACGACCACCTGTCGAGGCACGCGGGCGATTCGGTGTGCCAGCTGCAGACGAGGGGGCGCGTGAGCGGCCGGCCTCGAACCATCGAGATCTGGTTCGCCGTCGACGGGACGCGCATCTATCTGCTCGCCGGCGGACGGGATCGTGCGCACTGGGTGCGCAACGTGCGGGCCGATCCGTCGGTGCGCGTGCGACTCGGCGGCCGGACACTCGAGGGCCGGGCGCGAGCGGTCGAGGGCGAGCGCGCCGACCCACTCGCACGCCGTCTGCTCGCGGCGAAGTATCAGGGCTGGCGCGAGGGCGAGCCGCTGAGCGGGTGGGCGGCAGGGTCGCTGCCGGTGGAGATCGAGCTCGCCAGCGTGCCGAATCGCGACGGCGGCCAGTAGCGGAGGACGGCGGCCCAGCGCACGCGGCTCGTTTCCACCGGCCCGAAGGCACGCGCGTCGGTGCTGTGGGACCGGTTGTCGCCGAGCAGCATGACCCGGTCGGCGCCCACGGAGGCCACCCGCTTGATCAGCTCGCGGTGAGGCTCCCCCGGGTCCCGCACGACCACGACCTCGCCGATGCGGGGCTCATGGCGCCGGCGGACGACGATGAGCCGGTCGCCCGGGAGGAGGGCGGGAGCCATCGAGAGGCCACGAACCGCGACCGCGTCCAGGTTGCGTGCGGCAACGAGGCACGCGGCGACGCCGGCGGCCGCGGCCACGACCCCCGCCAGCAGGCGCGCGGGCATGGCGCGCCCTAGGAGGGCCGTCCGCTGACGCGAGTCTTCTCCAGGCCGCCGGTGGCCTTCCACATCCCGTCGATCGCGTCGATCATCGAGAGCAGCTCCTTCGCAGCCCCGACGTCGAGCGACTGCTTCACCTTGGAGGCCTGCTTCGTCGCCTTCCAGAAGGTCTCGTGCAGCTCCGGGTACTTCTCCAGGTGCTCCGGCTTGAAGTAGTCGTGCCAGAGGACGTCGAGGTGGTGCTTCACGAGCTCGGCGCGCTCCTCCTTGACGTGGATGCAGCGGGCACGGAAGAGCTTGTCGTCGCTGGCGTCGTGCTTCTCGATGATCCGCAGGCACGACTCGGCCTCGATGCGCGCCTGCTCGGGGTCGTAGATGCCGCACGGGATGTCGCAGTGGGCGTCGACCACTCGGGTCGGACGCAGGATAGAACGCAGCGTGAGCATCGGTCTCCTTTCGATGGGTGAGGAGTCGCCGTTTCATCTTAGGCCGTTGCAGGGCGCCTGCCCGACGGCACGTAGAGGGTGGATGCCCACGCTGGGTCGCGAAGCGTTCCGATTCACGCCAGGTGTGCATTGAGTACCGGCGACGGGCTCCGAAGCGTCCGAATTCACGCCGGGCGTGCATCAGGACGCTCCAAGGGGCCTCCGGTGCGCGTACCGCACGCTCCATGTGAATTCGGACGGTTCGAGGGCGTGGCCAGCGGTTGGCCTGCCGGGCGCGCTCTCAGCTGCCCATCACGATGCCGCCGTCGACGCCGAGCACCTGTCCGGTGACGTAGCGCGCCTCGTCGGACGCGAAGTAGACCGCGGCCGCGGCCACGTCCTCGACGCTGCCAACGTACCCCAGCGGCGTCAGCGCGGTGAGCGCCTCGGTCGCGGCCGCCGGCAGGCCGGCGGTGAGGTCGGTCTTGATCAGGCCCGGGGCGATCGCGTTGCAGGTGATCCCGCGGCTGGCGAGCTCGCGGGCGGTCGTCTTGGTGAGGCCGATGAGGCCCGCCTTGGCGGCGACGTAGTTGGCCTGGCCGGGGTTTCCCATCCGGCCGGCCGCGCTCGACATGTTGATGATGCGCCCCGCCCGCGCCTTCATCATCGGCCGCGCGACGGCGCGGGTCATCCAGAACGGCCCGGACAGGTTGGTCTCGATCACCGCGTCCCACTCTTCCGCGCTCATCCGCATCAGCAGGTTGTCGCGGGTGATCCCGGCGTTGTTCACCAGGATGTCGATCGTCCCGAGCTCGTCGAGCGCGGCCTTGACGATGGCCTCGCAGGCCTCTCGGCCGGCTCCCGTATCGCCCTGCACCACGACGGCTCGCCGCCCGAGCCCGCGGATCTCGTCCGCTGCGGTCTCGGCCGCGTCGACGTTGCCGCGGTAATTGATCGCCACGTCCGCGCCCTGCCCGGCGAGCGCCAGGGCGATCGCGCGCCCGAGCCCGCGGCTGCCGCCGGTCACGAGCGCGGCCTTGCCGCTGAGGTCGAACATCAGGTCGCGGCCACGAGCTCGCGCTGCGGCTGGCCCAGGCGAGTCTGCGAGCCGGGCGCCAGGAACGCCCGCGCCGGATCCGCGGTCCACTCGACCACCGCCGCGCCGGCGGTGTAGCCCGCCCCGAAGGCGGCCATCAGGATCCGGTCGCCGACCTTGATGCGACCGGCGGCGACCGCCTCCACCAGGGCCATCGGGACCGATGCCGCGCTCGTGTTGCCGTACTTCTCCATGTTGACGAAGACCTTGTCCATCGGCATCCCGAGCACCTTGCCGACGTGCTCGATGATCCGCAGGTTCGCCTGGTGGAAGACGAACTGGTCGATCTGGTCGATCGTCAGGCCGGCGTCCCGCACCGCCGCCAGCGCCGAGTCCGCCAGCTGGCGCGTCGCGTACTTGTAGACCTCGCGTCCCTCCATGTGGATGAAGTGGCCGCCCTCGGCACTCGTCCTGGGGCTCGCCGGGCAGGCGCTGCCACCCGCCGGGACGATGATCCCTTCGTAGCCGGAGCCGTCGGTGAAGAGCTCGAAGCCGGTCAGGCCGCCGGGGGCGTGGCTCGCGGTCAGCAGGACCGCGCCCGCACCGTCACCGAACAGGACGCAGGTGTTCCGGTCTGTCCAATCCAGGAAGCGGCTGAGCACCTCGACGCCGATGACGAGCACGTTGCGGTACATGCCGCTGCGGATGAAGCCATTCGCCGTCGCGAGCGCGTAGACGAACCCGGAGCACGCCGCCTGGAGGTCGAAGCCGGCGGCCCGCGTGGCGCCCAGGTCGCGCGCGACCGTGCACGCGGTCGCGGGCAGCGGGTAGTCAGGCGAGCAGGTGCCGACGATGATCAGGTCGACCTCGCTGGCGTCCACGCCCGCGACGGCCAGGGCGTCACGCGCCGCGTGCACGCTCAGGGTTGTGGTCGTCTCGTCGTCGGCCGCGATCCGCCGCTCGCGAATGCCGGTCCTGCTGACGATCCACTCGTCGCTGGTGTCGACCATCGTCGACAGCTCCTGGTTGGTGAGCACGCGGGAGGGGGCGTACATCCCCCACCCGGTGATCACGGCGTTCGTCGTCATCCTGGTGCTCCTAGCTGGGTCGTCGGTGGAGGCGCCCGTCATGCCGGGTTGACCTCGAGCAGCGGCTGCTTGCGCTTGACCAGGGTCCCGCTCTCCACGAGCGATCTGGTCACGGTGCCCGATACGTCGGACTTGATCTCGTTGAACAGCTTCATGGCCTCGATGAGGCCGACCACCTGGCCGGCCGTGATCTCGTCGCCCTCGGCGACGTAGGCGCGGGCGCCAGGGGAGGGTGCGGCGTACCAGACGCCCGTCAGCGGAGCGATCACGTGGCGCATCCCGGCGGCCGGCTCGCCGAACGGCGTGAGGCCGTCACCGGACGATCCTGGGGCCGCGGTACGCGAGGGCGCGTGGTGCGCAGAGCCGTCGTCGCCGAGCGCCGGCGGCAGCGGGCGTGGGCGGGCGAGGCGCACCCGGAGCTCGCCGACCTCGACCTCGAGCTCGTCGAGACCGGACTGCTCGAAGGCCGGGGCCAGCGCGTCGACCGCTGCGAGGACCGCGTCCTCGGCGGACGTCCCGGGCGCATCGGTCATGCGCCGTCGTACCGTCGGAAGACGAGGGTGGCGTTGTGCCCGCCGAAGCCGAAGCTGTTGCTCATGGCCACCTCGACCTCTGCGACCCGCGCCTCGTTCGGCACGTAGTCGAGGTCGCACTCGGGGTCGGGGTTCTCGAGGTTGATGGTCGGCGGCAGGATGCCGGCCTGGATGGCCCTGATGCTGGCGATGGCCTCGATGCCGCCGCCGGCCCCCATCAGGTGGCCCGTCATCGACTTGGTGCTCGACACGGGGATCTTGTACGCCCGCTCGGCGAAGAGCGTCTTGATGGCCGCCGTCTCGGAGCGGTCGTTCGGCGGCGTGCTCGTGCCGTGCGCGTTGATGTAGCCGATGTCGTCGGTCGTGAGGCCCGCGTCGGCGATGGCGACGCGCATGCTCTCGACCGCGCCGCGGCCGCCCGGGGCCGGAAGCGTGATGTGCGAGGCGTCGTCCGTCGCGCCGTAGCCCACGACCTCGGCGTGGATCATCGCGCCCCGCGCCCGCGCGTGGTCGAGCGCCTCGAGGACCAGGATCCCGGCGCCGTCGCCCATCACGAACCCGTCGCGATCCGCGTCGAAGGGGCGCGACGCCTTCTCGGGCTCGTCGTTCCGCTTCGTGGAGAGGGCGCGCATGGCGCTGAACGCGGCGACCGGGATCTCGCCGATCCCCGCCTCCGCGCCGCCCGCGATCATCACGTCCGCCTCCCCGCGGCGAATGATGTTCAGCGCGTCGCCGATGGCGTGATTCGCGCTCGAGCAGGCACTGACGGTCGCGTAGTTCGGCCCGCGGGCATTGGCGTAGATGGCCACGTATCCCGCGGCCATGTCCGGGATGAGCGCGGTGACGAGGAACGGACCGATACGCTCGATACCTTCGACGGTCGCCTCGACGATGTCGCGGATCATCGTGTTGATGCCGCCGATCCCCGAGCCGATGATCGCGCCGGTGCGCCAGGCGAGGGCCTCCTCCTCGATCGGGCTCGGCAACCCGGCATCGCGCAGCGCCTCCGAGCTGGCCGCCCACGCGTAGTGGACGTATCGGTCGTTGCGCCGAACCTCCTTCTTCGGCATGACCGTATCGGCATCGAAGCCCTTGATCTCGCCCGCCACTCGACTGGGGACCCGCGACGGGTCGAACGAGGTGATGTGGCCGATCCCGCTGCGACCGTTGACCAGGCCGTCCCAGAAGCTCGGGACGTCGTTCCCGAGCGGTGTGAGCGCACCCATGCCGGTCACGACGACCCGGCGCTCGCCGTCACGCATCGGTCTCGTCTCCCGCTCGCACCGCCGCGCCGACCGACTGGTCGCGCGGCACGATGATCGAGAGCGTCGCCTCGACCGCCACCTCGCCGTCCACCGACGCGACGCCACGCACCCGGCCGAACATGCCGCGCAGCTTCTCGATCTCCACCTTCAGCACCAGCTGGTCGCCCGGGACCACCATCCGCCGGAAGCGGCACTCGTCGATGCCGGCGAAAAGCCCCAGCTTGCCGCGGTATTCCTCGACGGTGAGGATGGCGACGCCTGCGGTCTGCGCCAGCGCCTCGACCATGAGCACGCCGGGCATGATCGGCCGCCCCGGGAAGTGCCCGGTGAACTGCGGCTCGTTGGCGGTCACCATCTTGATGCCGACCGCTCGCCTGCCGGGCTCGAGCTCGACCACGCGGTCGACGAGCAGGAACGGATAGCGGTGGGGCAGGATGCGCATGATGTCGGCCGCCTCGAGCGGCACGGTGTAGGTGGCGGGGGCGTCGGTGGTCATCGGTCCGAACCTCGCCTCCTCAGCTCGCCACGAACGCGGTGGGACCCACGCGGTCGAGCAGGTTCGTGCTGACGCGGGCTCCCAGGAAGGCGTCGTTGTCGATGATGCCGCGGTGGAACGGGATGTTCGTCCTGATCCCGGTCAGCTCGAACTCGGCGAGCGCACGTCGTGAGCGTGCCAGCGCGATCTCTCGCGTCTCGCCCCACACGATGAGCTTGGCC
>DASWGW010000042.1:0-4097 GCA_036393435.1 Candidatus Limnocylindria bacterium
TCGAACCGCATCGGTCCAGCAGCGGGAGAGGCGTTTGATCAGCACCGGTGACGTCAAGAAGGGCGTGATCATCGAGCTCGACGGGCAGCTCATGAAGGTCCTCGACTGGACGCACATCAAGATGGCCCGCGGCTCGGCGCAGGTCCGCATGAAGCTGCAGAACGTGCGCAAGGGCGACATCGTGGAACGCACCTTTCAGGCGGGAACCCGATGGCCCCGGGCGCGCGTCGAGCAGCGCCGGGTGCAGTACCTCTACTCGGACGGCGGGACGTACCACTTCATGGACAACGAGACCTACGACCAGTTCTCCGTCGGCGCCGCGATGCTCGGCGACGACGCGAAGTTCCTCAAGGAGAACACCGAGGTCTTCGTGTCCAGCCACGAGAGCGAGATCCTGGGCGTTGACCTGCCGGTGACCGTCGACTTGACCGTGGCACAAACCGATCCGGGCTTCGCCGGCGACACGGCCACCGGCGCCAAGAAGGCCGCGACGCTCGAGACCGGGCTCGTGGTGCAGGTGCCGCTCTTCGTGAACGAGGGCGACACGCTGCGCATCGACACCCGGACCGGCGAGTACGTGACGCGCCTGCAGTGAGCCAGGTGAGGGACGATCAGCCGACCCTGTGGGACGCGGTGACGACGGACCCACCGGCGCCCGCCGCGGCCCCTCCCGCGCCGGGCGCAGCGCGGCCCGCACCGCGAATCCTGCGCGTCAGCGACCTCAATCGACAGGTGCGCGGCCTCCTGGACGCCGACCCGATGCTCGCCGACGTGTTCGTGGAGGGCGAGGTGAGCCAGCCCTCCTTCCCGCCCTCGGGACACTGCTTCTTCACGCTGAAGGACGCGAACAGCCAGATCCGCGCGGTCTGCTTCCGGGAGCAGATCGAGCGCGCGACGGTCCGCCCGGTGCACGGCATGAACGTCATCTGCCGCGGCCGCGTCCGCGGGTACGAGCCCCAGGGCACGTACCAGCTGTACGTCGAGACGATCACCCCCGCCGGCGCCGGCGACCTCCACGCCCGCTACGAGGCGCTGCGCGTCCAGCTCGCGGCCGACGGCCTGTTCGAGGAGAGTCGGAAGCGGCCGATTCCGCGATGGCCGCGGCGGATCGGCGTCGTGACGTCGCCCGTGGGCGCCGTCTGGCGGGACATCACGAACGTCCTGAGGCGCCGCTATCCGCTGTGCGAGCTCGTCCTGTCGCCGAGCGTCGTGCAGGGCGCGACCGCGGCGCCGGCCATCGTCCGCGCGCTTCAGCGCCTGTACGCACAGCAGGATCTCGACACGATCATCCTGGCGCGCGGGGGTGGCTCCCTCGAGGACCTGTGGAGCTTCAACGACGAGCGCGTCGTCCGCGCCGTGGCCGACTCGCCGGTGCCGATCGTCGTGGGCGTCGGCCACGAGTCCGACGTGACGCTCGCCGACTTCGCCGCCGACCTGCGCGCGCCGACGCCGAGTGCCGCGGCCGAGCTCGCCACCCCGGACGCGACCCAGCTCGCGACCATCCTCGGCCGGCTGCGCGACCGCGCCTCCGCCGCCCTGACGGGGTGGGCCACCCAGCGGCGTCGCCTGCTGGACGCGGAACGCCGCGCGCTCGTTGGACTGGCCCCCGACATCGACGCCGCGCGCCAGCGGACCGCCGACCTCGTCGATCGTGGCGGCCGCGCGGTGGACGATCACGTCCGTCGCGGGCGGATGCTCCTGACCGCGGCCGGTGACTCGCTGCGAACGCTGTCGCCGGCGGCGACCCTCGAGCGCGGGTACGCGGTGGCCCGCACGCCCGACGGCCGCATCGTGCGCGACGCCACCAGGGTATCGCCCGGCGACGCGCTGCACGTGGTCGTGGCCCGCGGTACCGTGGAGACGCGCGTCGAGCGCGCCCGCGCCGAGGGAAGCGAGGAGCTGCTCTCATGATCGACGATGCCCGCCTGGACGTCCTGACCGACGAGGAGCTCGCCAGGCGGCCGTTCGACGAGCTCGTGACCGCGCTGCAGCAGGTCGTGCAGCGCCTCGAGGGCGGCAGCGCCGGCCTCGAGGAGAGCATCAAGCTCTACAAGCAGGGGCTCCGCCTGCACGCCGCGTGCGACACCCGCCTGCGCGAGGCCGAGCTGACGATCACCGAGCTCGGTCGCCGCGGCGTGACGGGAGCGGAGCCTGAGCCGGAGCCGACCGCCGGAGAGTGACAGGACGGGCGCGGCGTCCGTCCGAAGGGGCGTCCGGAGCGCAACGGTCATATACTTTTCCGGCCATTTGAGAGGACGACGCCCGTTGACCATGCTCGAAACGATCGGAGAGCCCAGCCAGCTGCGTGGCCTCTCGCCCGAGCAGCTCGAGGTGCTCGCCGCCGAGCTGCGGGACAAGATGATTCGCACCGTCCACCGCACCGGCGGGCACCTCGCGAGCTCGCTCGGCGCGGTCGAGATCACGATCGCCCTGCATCGCGTCATGGACTCGCCGCGCGACCGGATCGTGTGGGACACCGGGCACCAGGCCTACGCCCACAAGCTGCTCACCGGTCGGTCGGAGCGGTTCGACACGCTGCGCCAGGTCGACGGCATCGGCGGGTTCCCGCGCCGGTCGGAGAGCGAGCACGACGTGTTCGACGGCGGACACGCGGGCACCGGCGTCAGCATCGCTGTCGGGCTTGCGGCCGCCAGGGACATGCACCCACCGCCGGATCCTGCCCGCAGCCAGCGAATCGCCGTGTGCGTCGGCGACGCGGCGCTCGCCTCCGGCGTCGCAATGGAGGCGCTCAACCATCTCGGGCACAGGAAGCACCCGCTGCTCATCGTGCTCAACGACAACGAGATGAGCATCAGCCCGTCGGTCGGCGGCCTATCGACGCGCCTGAACAAGCTCCGCCTGTCGCGCGCCTACCAGGAGACGAAGTCGGCCACGGGACGCGCGCTCCCGCGCATCCCGCTGATCGGCAAGCCCGCCCTCGAGCTGCTGGCGTGGGCCAAGGAGGGGTTCAAGCGCAGCTGGGCGAACGTCGGCTTCTTCGAGGACATGGGCATCACCTACATCGGCGTGCTGGACGGTCACGACCTGCGCGAGCTCGAGTCCGCCTTCGACGCGGCGTTCCAGCTCCGGGCCCCGGTCCTCGTGCACGTCAAGACCACGAAGGGCAAGGGCTACGCTCCCGCGGAGGAGGACAGCGTCAGCTTCCACGGCGCGTCGTTGCCGCCGATCGACCTGTGCCTGATCGATCCGACCGAGGAGCCCCTCCCTGCGGCATCGGCCCCGCAGCGCAAGCCGAAGACCTACACGCAGACCTTCGTCGAGGAGCTCGTGCGCCATGCCGAGACCGATGCGCGCGTCTGCGCCATCACCGCCGGCATGCCGACCGGCACCGGGCTCATGCGATTCGCCGAGCGCTTCCCGGACCGCTTCTTCGACGTCGGGATCGCGGAGCAGCACAGCGTCACCATGGCCACGGGACTCGCGCTGGCCGGCCTCCGACCGGTCGTGGCCCTGTACTCGACGTTCAGCCAGCGGGCATTCGACGGAATGGTCCACGACGTCTGCCAGAACGACGTCCCGGTGCTGCTCGCGCTGGACCGGTCGGGGCTCGTCGGCGAGGACGGGACGAGCCACCAGGGCATGTTCATGCTGCCGGGGATGCGCTCGCTGCCGAACCTCGTCATCGGCTCGCCGAAGGACGAGCAGGAGCTGCGCGACCTCGTCGTCACCGCGCTCGGCCACGACGGGCCGGTCAGCCTGCTCTATCCGCGCGACACCGGCGAGGACCTGCCGGATCGCACCGGGATGCCGCTCGAGATCGGTCGCGGCGAGGTCCTGCGCTCGGGCACCGACCTGCTGATGATCGGCTTCGGCCCCATCGTCCAGCGTCTGCTCGCCGTCGCCCGCGGCCTGGAGGCGTCCGGGCTGTCGGCGACGGTCGTCAACGCACGCTGGGCGAAGCCGCTGGACGAGGCGCTGATCGTGGAGCACGCGGCCGGGAAACGGCTGGTGGTGACCGCGGAGGAATCGGCCGCCATGGGTGGGTTCGGCGATGGCGTCCTGGATGCGCTCAACCGCGCGGGCGTGCGCGTGCCGCTGCGCAAGGTCGCGCTGGCTGAGGGCTTCGTGCATCACGG
>DASWGW010000043.1:0-8900 GCA_036393435.1 Candidatus Limnocylindria bacterium
CCGGCGTCGCCGGACCGATCCAGGTTTCGCTGACCCTGCCCGACAACAGCGGAAACGCGGCGGACTGCGCCGACAACCCTGCCGATTACAACGCCGCGGAGCTTCCGAACGCCGCGGCCATCTCCGCATTCCTCGCGGATCTCGCCGCCAATCCGCAGAAGTACTACGTCAACGTCCATACCGCACCATTCCCGGCCGGCGCCGTGCGCGGACAGCTCAGCAACCCGCGGCTGTGCGGCACCGTGACGAGCACGACGGCGGGCGTGATCTCCGTCGGCGGCACCGTGGTGCCGTCCAGCGCCGTGAGCGCGGCGGTGCTCGCGCAGCTGACCGCTGCGGCCACTGCGGGCGCGAGCGTGTGCGTCGACGCGACGTACGACGCCTCCGGCACCGTCGTGACAGCCGTCAACCTCGATGCAACGTTCACGCTCTGCGCGACCGTGGCCGCGACCGGCAGCGGCGCAACCAGGGCGTTCACGGTCGGCGGCTTCGCCATTCCGGCGGCACAGCTGAGCGCATCCGAGGCGGCCACGCTTGAGCTCGCGCTGCTCAACGGGGTCATCGCCTGCGCGAACCTCGTGATCGTCGACTCCGCGGTCACGGACGCGTCGGGACACGCCGTCGCCTGCGTGACCGTGGGAGCCGTGACCTCGACGAGCGTCACCCTGGACGGGATCGCGATCCCGTTCGGCGCCGGCTCGACCATCGCCGCCCAGGTGGTTCAGGGCGCGACCCTCGCCATTCGCGTCGAGGTGAACGGCGCGGCTGTGACGTTCAGCGCCACGACCCTCGCCGGGTGCACCGCCTCAGCTCCCGCCGCGTCGCTGCTTCCGAACACGAGCGTGGATGCGGGCACGCCGGTTCCGGCGCTGCTGACGGGGCTCGGCACGCTGCACCTGCTCGGCGCGCTCGCGCTCACCGCCCGACGGAGGCGCCGCGGCACGGAGACTGCTTAGGAAACGGTGGGGGGAACCACCGCTCTCGACGGCGTCGGTCAAGGACACGGACCGGCGCCGTCGGTCGCTTTCGCCCCAATCCGTGGCGTCCGGCACGCGTAGTGCGAAGGAGCGACGCATGTCCAGCTTGGGGGAGAGCGGCCGCACGCGCAGAACGTGCGTCCGCTGCGGACGCACCGGGTCGAATGCATTCGAGCAGGTCACCGACGTCCAGACCGATCGGGCGGCGTGGGCCTGCACCCACGCGGCGCCGTGCTCCGCGCGCCGCCGGTCGAGGTGGCGCGCCGACGAACGCGTGACCCTCGGCCGACCGAGGTCGTCGCCATTGCTGGCCTGGACCGATGAGCGCCAGCAGAGCTGCGTCATCGGCGCCGACCCTGACGCCGTCTCGAGCCTCGAGCACCTCCTGCGGGAGCTCATGCCCCTCGACGTCGAGGCGCTCGACCCCTCACCGCGCTCGCTCAGCAGGCTCTCGCGTGGCAAGTATTGCGTCGTGGTGGTCGACGCCGATCCCTCCGACCCGCTCGCGTACTGCAACGAAGTGTATCGGCGGCTCAGCAGCTCCAGCCGCCGTCAGCTCCCCATCGTCATCTGTTCGCCTCCGGACCAGGCCATCCGGCCGCCGATGCGCGAGCTCGTGGGCCGTCCGAACGTACGCATCGTGAAGCGGCCGATGCGCCCGGACCAGCTGGTGACGGCCGTGTCGGACGCGCTCCGCTCGAGTGCCGTGGACGCGAGCGCCGCACAGTGAGGGTATGCTGCCGCCGATGAGCCGAACCAAGCTCCTGCTGATCCTCGTTCCCATCGGGCACGCCATCATGTTCGGCGGCTATTTCCTGTTCAGCGGTGACGCGGCGGGGACCGCCATGTCGGTGATCTTCGCCATCGCGATGGGCCTGATGATCTACATCCTGCTCCCGACCATCCGCGACGTCGGCCCCACCGCGCCCGTCGATCCGGCATGGGCGGAGCGGGATCAGTCGCAGCCCTTGGAGCTCGCCGAGCACTAGCTTCTGCGGAACCGGTCGTGCATTGCTGGGAGCGAGGCGTCAAGAAGGACGAGGCCGAGGAGCGCGCCGCGCGAACCGTGAACAAGCAGCGGCGCGAGGCCGGCGAGACGAAGGGCTCGAAGAAGGGGTAGCTCGGCTCCTTCCTCCGCGACATTCGTAACCTCCGCCGCCATCTGCAAACCGCAGTTGCGTCCGGGTCCTGAGCGAGCCATTCCGCCGGCGGGAGCCTCGATTGCCGTCTCGGATATGCTCGCAGCGATGCCCCTCGCCATCGCCTCGCGTCAGCGGGTCCTGCCGTGGATCGTCACGCTCGTTGCGCTCCTCGCGCTCGCGGCGCCTGGCCTCGTGCGGGCCGAGGCACCGCAGCAGCTCGACGAGCGGCTGACCGATCTCGCCGGCGTCTTCAGCGGCGGCCAGCGCAGCGAGGCGGAGGCCGCGATCGAGGACGTCGCTGACGACGTCTCGCTCTGGGCGCTCTTCGTCCGGACCACGGACGGCATGCCCGCTCCGGACTACGCGGCGGAGGTCGCCGCGCTCAACGGTCTCGGCGGCAACGATGCCGTTCTGGTTGTGGCGATCGACGATCGCCGGTACGCGATGTGGGTCGGCCCGCTCCTCGACGAGGTCAGCGACGAGGAGATCGACATCATCCTCGCCGAGGGCGTCGAGCCCCAGCTCGCGGCCGGCGAGTGGGGATCGGCCGTGGCCGCCGCCGCAGAGGGGCTCGTCGAGGCACTGGGCGTCGCACCGCAGGAGCCCGAGCCGCAGGAGCCGGAGGAGCCGGGCGGCGGCGAGCCGCCCGCGTCAGACGGCGATGGATTCCCGTGGGCGGCGGCGGCCATCCTGGCGGCGATCGTCGCCGCGCTGTGGCTCTGGAACCGATGGCGCTCGGGCCGCGCGGCCGGCCTCGAGGCGGAGGAGCGCGACCGGCGGCTCGGTGGCCTCGCGCGCCGGGCGAACGCCATGCTCATCGAGACCGATGAGCTCATCCGCCACGACGCCCAGGAGCTGGGATTCGCCGAGGCGCAGTTCGGTGCCGCGGAGGCGAAGAACTTCAGGGAGGCCCTCGACGGGGCCCGGGGCGAGCTCCAGGCCGCCTTCGGCGTCCGCCAGCGCCTCGACGATGCGACGTCGGAGACGCCTGCCGATCGCGAGGCGCTTCTGAACGAGATCGTGGCGCGCTGCACGAAGGCACAGGAGCTCCTCACGGCGCAGACCGAGCGATTCCGCCAGCTCCGCGACCTCGAGCGGCGCGCGCCCGAGCTCCTGGCGGCGCTGCCCGCCGCGATCGATTCGGTGGAGGCCAGGCTCGCGGATGCGGAGGCCAAGCTCGAGACGCTCCGCGCCGACGCGCCGGGGGCGGCGCGGTCGGTGCGCGGGAATCCCGCGGAGGCACGCAAGCGCATCGAGCTCGCGCGCACCACGACCGCGGCGGGGAGCAACGCGCTGGCGGGCAACGACGCGGCCGCCGCGGGTCGGGCCGTCAAGGCATCGCAGGACGCGCTGGCACAGGCGGCCGCGCTCCTCGACGCGATCGACCACCAGGCGACCGCGCTCTCCGACGCGCAGGGGCGGCTGGCGTCGGCGCTCGAGCAGGCTCGCGCCGACGTCGATGCCGCGACGGAGGCGCTGGAGGGCGCAACCGACCGCTCGCAGTCCGACGAGCTCGGCGGCGCGCGCCGCAAGCTCGCGGCGGCGGAGGCCGCCGCAGCCGGCGAGGAGCGCGACGTCATCAGGGCCTACGGCCTGGCGCGCGAGGCGGAGGCCGCCGCCGACGCCGTTCTCGCCGCGGTGAAGGAGGGCGAGGAGCGCAGGGCACGGGAGCTGGCCGCCGTCGACGCGGAGCTCCAGGCGGCCGCGATCAGTGTCGACCGCGCGGCGGACTTCGTGGACGGCCGGCGCCACGGCGTCGGCCGGCAGCCGCGTACCCGGCTTTCGGAGGCGCGGGTGAGCCTGGAGCGCGCCCTCGCGGTCCGGGACCGGGACCCGGCGGCTGCGACCGGGGCAGCCCAGCGTGCGCGGGCGCTGGCGGACCAGGCGTACGAGGAGGCATCGGCACAATTCGACGCCGGCGGGACGGGTGGGAACGTCGTCATCGGCGGGCGTCGCTACCGGACCGGCAGCGACGACTGGGGCCAGGATATCGGTGGTGCCATCCTGGGTGGCATCATCGGCTCCATCCTGAGTGGCGGAGGCCGCGGCGGTGGAGGCGGATTCGGCGGCTTCGGGGGTGGTGGGGGTGGCTTCGGCGGCGGAGGCGGGGGAGGCGGACGCTCATTCGGCGGCGGCTTCGGCGGTGGCGGCGGTCGCTCGCGCGGAGGTGGCTGGTAGGCATGACACTCGCATTGGTTGGACGAGACGCATCGGATAACACGAAGGAGACCTGAGCAAATGGCGCAGACGACGATCCTGGGGCGCATCGGCCAGCTGATGCGCGCGAACATCAACGCAATGCTCGATGGCGCGGAGGACCCCGAGCGCATGCTCGACCAACTGGTCCGCGACTTCACGAACAACATCGCCGAGGCCGAGGAGGCGGTGGCGCAGACGGTCGGAAACCTCAGGCTCCTCGAGGAGGACCACCAGGAGGCCAAGCAGGCGCTGACGGACTGGGGCTCCAAGGCGCAGGCCGCGGCGCGCAAGGCCGATGAGTCCCGCTCGTCCGGCAGTGCCGCCGATGCGACACGCTTCGACGAGCTGGCGAAGATCGCGATCCGCCGTCAGATCAGCTTCGAGGGGCAGGTAAAGACCTTCGAATCGCAGATCGCCCAGCAGACCGAGCTGACGGACAGCCTGAAGGATGGCCTCAACAAGCTTCGCGCGAAGCGCGAGGAGCTGGTCCAGAAGCGGGACGAGCTCGTCTCGCGGGCAAAGATGGCCTCCGCCCAGCGGCAGGTCCAGGAGGCCGTTCGCGACGTCTCGGTCATGGATCCGACCTCGGAGCTCAACCGCTTCGAGGAGCACGTTCGACGCGAGGAGGCCATGGCGCGCGGCATGACCGAGGTCGCCGCCAGCTCACTCGAGGAGGAGTTCGCATCCCTCGAGGACGCCGACACCGAGGCGGAGGTCGAGTCGCGGCTGTCTCAGCTGCGCACGGGCGCTGCGGCCGGGGCCGGCCGCGGGACGTAACCGCGGGGCAGACACCGATACGGGCGGCGGCCCGTGCCGTCCGCCCGCCCAATTTCGGGCATCACCTGGAAGGAGAGGCTCCCTTGAACGCTTCAGCCGGATCGATCCTGCTCATCGTGGCCGTCATCCTGTTCGTGCTCTCGGCCGTTGGCATCGCGCTCGGGACCCTTGACCTGGTCACGCTCGGGCTCGCCGCGTTCGCCGGCTCGTTCCTCGTGGGCCGCAGCTGGCGCCGCTAGGCATCGGTCCTTTCCCAGCCGCTTCTTGCGGGACGAGCTGCAGCCAGCCCTGGCGAAGGCTGGATCCCGGGAGCCGATCGCCGTCGGCTGAGGCCGCCAGGGCCCATTCGTAACATTCGAAGTTACGTGGGGCTCCGGAAAGGGCAGCGGTGCGTGTCGCCGTACGGGACCGGCCCCTGGGGGCGCGGCAGCCCGTCTACTTCTCCACGTAACGTTCGAAGTTACAAATAGGCCGGCCTGTTGCGTCGCGCGCGACGCCCCACGCCTACCGCGGCCTCGAGGAGCCTCCGGGCTACTTCTTCGTCGTGGACTTCTTCGTCGTGGACTTCTTGGTCGTGGACTTCTTCGCCGGGGCCTTCTTGGTCGTCGTGGACTTCTTGGTCGTCGTCTTCTTCGTGATCATGCCCTTGCCTCCCACTGACTTCGACGTTGCTGAACCCGCGCTGCGAGTGCCGGCTTGGCGCGATGCCGTGCGACGGCGCTTCGGACGGGAGGTCGGAAGTACGTCACCGACGGTCTTCACGACCCTGCCGGCGGCCTTGCCCGCAGCCTTGCCGACGGTCTTGCCAACCGTCATCCCCACTTCCCCCACGACCTTGCCGACGTCACCGACAGTCTTGCCGACGTCGCCGACGATCTTGCCCGCCCTCGGCATTTGATGACCTCCCTGTTCGTATGAGCGGCCCGAGATCCCCGGCCCGCATGTGCGGCCAAGCATGCGCCATGCCGCATGCTCGTGGATGGACTTCGCTGCGACAATCGAACGCATGCGCCATGGCACGTCGATCCATTCCGGAGTGCCTCCATGGCGCTACGCGCCCCTCATCGCCGCCGGAGTGCTGCTGGGGGCGTGCCAGGCGTCATTCGGGCCGGTGGTGGGCGTCGCGCCGGACCCCGGCATGGGCATGGGCTGTGAGCAGGCCGAGGCCTTCGCGTTCAGCGGAGAGGCGACGCTCGCCTCAATCGGCCTCGAGGACTTCGGCGGTGGTCCGGATTCACAGCGGATGGGCATGATCTGGGTCACGGCCGACCCTGTCAGCATGTTCGGCCCTGGCCCGCCACCTCCTGGCATGGCGGACGAGAAGCAGCGCATGGTGTGCGTCCAGTGGCCCGACGGAAGTGGCATGGCGGGCCCCCTGCCGCCGGGCTGGGAGCCGCCCTCGGCGTTGAACCTCGCCGCGCAGTCGGAGGACGGCGGTCCGCCGTTCGTGCTCATGGGCCTCGTGCTGGCCGCGGGCCTGATCGCGGGTGTGTCGTTCCTCGCGTTCCGTGGCGAGGCGCACTGAGCCTCACGCGGAGCCGATGATCTCGGCGAGCTCCACGAACTGACACAGCGCATTGGCGAGGCGCATCTGCACCGGGTTCCGAGCGCGCACGCGCAGGAGGGCCGGCTCCGCCACCACGATCGCGAGGCATCGCGCGCGTGACGTGGCCACGTTCAGGCGGTTGCGCGAGTACAGGAAGTCCATGCCGCGCGGCGCCAGGTCCGGCGACGAGGTGGTCATCGAGTAGATGCTGATCGGGGCCTGCTGGCCCTGGAACTTGTCGACCGTCCCGACGCGAGCCTGCGGCAGCTCGCGCAGGATGGCCCCGACCTGCGCGTTGTACGGGGCAACGACCAGCACGTCCTCGTACGTGATGAGTGCCGACTGGCCGTGCCTGTCCGTCCAGGTCGAGCCGCCCTCGACGATGCCACGCACCATCTCTGCGACCTGCCGGGCCTCTTCGACCGATTCGTTGTCGGAGCCCTCGTGATCCGCCTCGACCAGGATCACGCCGGCGCCCTCCGGCGGTCGCGGACCGCTCACGGTCTGGCGGCCGAGGTCCGGCCGCGACTCGAGCCGGCCCTCGTAGAAGGCGGCGGAGGTGAAGGCCGTGATCCTCGGGTGCAGCCGCCACGTGTGCTCCAGGAACAGGCCCAGCTCCGCCGGCATGGTGTCCTGCCCGTCGAGCAGATGGCCCAGCGCCGAGCGCTCCGCGCCCGGCGGATGGCTGCCCTGGATCGGCTGCTCGAGCTGCTGCGGGTCCCCGAGCAGCACGATGCTCCGCGTCGACCCGGCCATGGCCAGGACGTTCGCGAGCGAGATCTGGCCGGCCTCGTCCACGAACAGAACGTCGAGCAGGCCGTCGCTCTTGGCCGACGACCACAGCCACGCCGTGCCGGCCGCCAGGTTGTACGTGCCGTCGCCGAGCCCGTCGCGCACCTTGGCGTTGTTCTCCGTGACGGTGATCCTCTCGTCGTCGACGCCGGTGACGCCCTGGCTCACCTTCTGCACCCCTCGCACGTCGACGCGCGAGTCCGCCTCGTCCGCGGCCTTGCCGACCTCGGTCAGGAAGTTCGTGATGACCTTGTGGCTGGTGGCGCTGATCCCGACCCGCCGGCCCTCGGCGAGGAGGCGGACGATCATGTGCGCGCCGGTGTACGTCTTGCCCGACCCTGGTGGGCCCTGGATCGCCAGCGCGCCTTCCCTCAGGCGGCTCGCGAGGCGAGCCGCGGCCTCGAGGTCAGTCTCACCGAGCGTTCGGAGCGGGGCGCCATCCTCCTGGCCGCAGCGCGGCGGGCGGCGGAGGAGGAGGTCGCGCGCCGCGCGCCATGGCCCGGGGGCGTCGACGCCGTTCTCGACCACCCACTCGCCGAGGCGCCGCAGGGCGGCACGCTGGTCCTTGTCCGTCAGGATCTTGAGCGGGTTGAGCGCCTCCGGGTGACGAACCTCGGCATCGGCCCACCAGGTCATGTCGACCGTGTCCTCGCCGTCGTCGATCGCGAGAAGGTTGCCCCCGACCCGCCATGCGCTCCACCTGGCCTCGGGCTGCTCGCGGTACAGGCGCGGATCGTAGAGATCGTCGCGCGATCCGATGTCGTGGTCCTGGGAGGGGAAGCGGTAGCGCCACGTCTGCCGCAGCTTGGACCGGGGCGTCGGCCTCCACGGCTCTCCGACCGGCCCGACCAGCTCCAGCGGCCCCAGGGCGGTCCGATCTCGCGCCAGCTCGACCTCGTCCTTTCCCATGCGGTCGAAGAATTCCCAGTAGGCGACCTTCGCCTCCCGTCGATGCCAGGACAGCAGGTGCGCGAGGAGCCAGCGCGCCTGCTCCTCGGCGCTGCGTTCGGCGCGATCGACCGAGATGCCCCCCGTCAGTGCGTCGGCGATCGCCTGGACCGCCGCATCGGACTCGGTCAGCTCCGGAGGCGCTTCCGGCGAGAGCGGCGCGGGGCGCGGGACCTCCAGCCCTGTCAGCGTCGCGAGCTCGACGCGCCTGGCCCCCAGCCAGTCGCGGAGCGCGGCGGTGCTCAGGACGTCGTCACCGTTGTAGCTCTCGATCGAGCGCAGGATGTCCGACGTCGGGCGGTCGCTGTCACCGAGCTCGAGCCACTCCTCGAACTCGACGATGCTCGAGCCCGCGTCGCGCAGGCCCTCGCTGCGCTCGAATCCGTACAACGGCTCGAGGCGCTTGATGCTGTAGCTCTCGACCGATGCGCGCAGGCCCTGGCTCACGGCGCGGTACAGGTCCACGAGCACGCCGCCGCGCAGGAGCCTGTCGACCTCCTCCTCCCGGGTCGCGTGGCG
>DASWGW010000044.1:0-3155 GCA_036393435.1 Candidatus Limnocylindria bacterium
CGCGCCTCCACCACGCTGCGGAGCATCGCGGTCAGCGCCACGACGCGCGGGTCCTCGGCCATCGCCGGGCTGGCCGCCACCAGCACCGCCTGCGACTCGAGCAGCGTCGCGATCGGCCGGAGGCCGTTGACCCGCAGCGTGCTGCCGCTTGCCACGAGATCCACCACCGCGTCGGCGACGCCGAGCTGCGGGGTCACCTCCACTGCGCCGGTCACCTCGATCACCTGCGCCTCGACCCCGCGCTGCTTCAGGAAGTCGCGGGTCAGCCGGGGAAAGGTCGTCGCGATGCGGCAGCCTGCCAGCCGCTCCACCGACTCGATCTCTCGGCCGGCCGGCACCGCCAGGACCAGCGAGCAGGCACCGAAGCCGAGATCGAGGATCGGCTCCAGCCCGTCGCCGCGCTCGGCGACGAGGTCGTGGCCCGTCAGGCCGAGGTCGACGACGCCGTCCCGCACGTATTCCGCGACGTCGCCGGTCCGCACCCACAGCAGCTCGAGGTCCACGTTGCGGGCGACCGCGCTCAGGCGCCGCTCGCTCAGCTCCACGTCGATGCCGGCGTCATGGAGGAGCGCCATCGCAGGCTCGGCGAGGCGGCCCTTCGTGGGAAGCGCCAGTCGCAGGCGCCCGGCGGCCACGCTCATGATCCGCCCCGCTCGCGGCGGCCGCGGCGCCGCAGCCTACGGTCGATCACGAGCCGATACCCGTCCCGCCCGTAGCGCAGCCACTGCGCCACGCGGCTGATCGTGGCGCTCGAGGCGCCAGTACGCTCGCTGATCTCGTGGTAGCTCACGCCCTCGTCGAGCAGCCTCGCGACGTGCCAGCGCTGGCCCAGCTCCTTCAGCTCGTTGATCGTGCACAGGTCGCGCAGGAAGCGAAGGGCCTCGTCGCTGGTGCGAAGCGTGATCAGCGCGTCGGCCAGCTCGGTGATCTCTCCGGTGCGCCACCGGTCCTCCGGACTTGGGTCATCCGGTACGCGCGAAATTGATGGGTCCTGACGCGTCATTGCTTCATCACACTAAAGCACTGATGCGCGGATGTCCAGTGTACATGTGCCGAGGGCGCAGGCACTCGCCCGAAGCCGAATCGGTCGCATCGGTTCCAGGTGAACCGAGACTTGCATGGTCATGCGCCGCATGCGTATAGTCATGCGCTCATGCCTGCAATCGAGCGCCCCCTCTGGGGCAGCCGGGTCCGAGCCCCGCTGACGGCTGTCGCCGTCGAGCTGTCCAGCTCAACGCATGTGGACCTGCCCCTCGCGGTCCACGACATCGCCGCCTCGCGCGCCCATATCGGCGAGCTGCTGGCCCTCGGCCTCCTCACCGATGAGGGACACGACCGTCTCGACACGGCCCTTGCGGGCATCGGCGCGGAGTTCGAGACAGGGACCTTCGCCTGGAGCGAGGCCAACGAGGACGTGCACATGAACGTCGAGGCACGCGTGCGGGAGGCGGTCGGACCCGAGCTGGCCGGACAGCTCCAGGCGGGACGCAGCCGGAACGACGAGGTCGTGACCGACGAGCGGCTCTGGCTCCGCGAGACGGTGGGCGTGATCGATGGGCTGGTGCTGGCTCTCGAACGGACGCTGGCGCGGCGCGCCGAGGAGGAGATCGAGACGGCCCTGCCGGCGCATACGCATACGCAGCCCGCGCAACCGGTCCTCCTCGCCCACCACCTGCTCGCCTATGTCGAGATGCTCGAGCGGGACCGCGGGCGACTGGCCGATGCGGCGCGGCGCGCCGATCGGTCCCCCGCCGGATCCGGGGCGGCGGTCGGCAGCGGCCTCGCCATCGATCGGCAGCGGGTGGCGAAGCGGCTGAGCTTCGGCGACATCACCGCCAACAGCCTCGATGCGGTCGCCGACCGCGACTACGCGGTCGAGATGGTGGCCGCCGCGGCGATGACGCTCGGCCACCTGTCGCGACTCGGCGCCGACCTCGTCCTGTGGTCGACTCCGTATCTCGGCTTCGCGCGCATCTCGGATGGCTACGCGACGGGCAGCTCAATGCTCCCGAACAAGCGCAACCCCGACGTCGCCGAGCTGATCCGCGCACGGGCGGCGCGCTCGACCGCGAACCTGGCTGCGATGCTCGGCATCCTTCATGGGCTCCCCCTGGGCTATCACCGTGACCTCCAGGAGATGCGCGGGCCGATGCTCGAGACGCTGGCCTCCCTTCAGCTGTGCCTGCGCGCGGCGGACGGGATGCTCGCCGAGGTCGCCTTCGATCGCGACGCCATGGCCGCGGCGGCAACGGCCGGCCACGCGCTCTCGACGGCGCTCGCCGATCGGCTCACCGCCGCGGGAGTTCCCTTCCGGGACGCGCACTGGCGGATCGGTGAGCTCGTGGCCAGGGCCGAATCGCGGGGCTGCGACCTCGCGGAGCTCCCCGACGAGGAGCTCCGAGCGCTCCTCCCCGAGCTGGCTCAGCAGGCGACGCTCCTGCCCACCCTCTCCCAGGCCCTCGAGGCGGCGGACCTCCCCGGCGGCACCGCGCCGGACCGGGTCCGCGCGGCGCTGCACATCGTGAAGGAGCGACTCGGATGACGGAGACCGTGATACTGGCCTACTCGGGAGGGCTCGACACGTCGGTGGCCGTCCCCTGGCTGCGCGAGACGCGCGGCTGCGAGGTCGTGACCCTCACCGTCGACGTCGGCGGCGGGGTCGAGCCCGACGCGATCCTGGCGCGCGCGCTCTCCGGCGGCGCGACCCGCGCCATCGCGGTCGACGCGCGTGAGGCCTTCGTGACCGATTTCGTGTGGCCCGCGCTGCAGGCCGGCGCGCTCTACCAGGGCGTCTACCCGCTTGCCACCGCGATCGCCAGGCCGCTCATCGCCCGGCTCCTCGTCGAGACGGCTCACGAGGTCGGTGCGACCGCCGTCGCGCATGGCTGCACGGGCAAGGGCAACGACCAGGTGCGCTTCGACGTGGCGGTGGCGGCGCTCGACCCGACCCTTACCGTCATCGCGCCGATGCGCGTCGGGATGGGCATGAATCGCGACGAGGAGGTCGCCTACGCCAAGGCGCACGGCATCGAGATCGAGGTCGGTCCCGAGTCGCCGTACAGCATCGACGTCAACCTCTGGGGCCGCTCGGTCGAGGCGGGCATCCTCGAGGACCCGTGGACCGCGCCACCCGCCGACGCCTACGCCTGGACCCG
>DASWGW010000045.1:0-3297 GCA_036393435.1 Candidatus Limnocylindria bacterium
CATCGTGGACGACGATGCCTCCACGGTCGAGCTTGTCCGCGAGGTTGCCGAGGAGTCGGGCTGGATCGCGTACGACTTCGGGCGGATCGCCGAGGTACGCGGATTCCTGGGGCGGCGCCATCCGGCCCTGCTGATCCTCGACGACGACCTGCCCGACGGACGCGGAGGCGACCTCGCGCGCGAGCTTCACGACGACCCGACGACGGCCGACGTCGCGACCGTGGTTTGCACAGCTGCGAATGCCGGACGCCGCGAGGAGATCGGCGAGTGGGTCCCGGTCATCTCGAAGCCGTTCAACGTCTCGGATATCGAGGGCCATCTCCGGGCCAGCGCCCCGCGGGGGCGCCGCGCGCAGCGACGACGGGCCGCGGGCTAGCGGCCGCGGGCTAGGCTGAGCGCGTGCGCGCGCTCATTCTCACCAACGAGTACCCACCGAACGTCTACGGCGGCGCCGGCGTCCACGTCGCCGAGCTGACGCGCCACCTGCGCGCCCTCATCGACGTCGAGGTCCGGACCTTCGGCACAGACACGGGCGAGGGGCCGGGCCGGCGTGTGCGCGGCTATCCACCGGCGCATGACCTCGGGAAGACCGACGAGCGGTTGCGGCCCGCGCTCGCTGCGCTGTCCCGAGACCTCTCGATGGTCGCGGATCCGATCGCTGCCGACGTCGTGCATTGCCACACCTGGTACACACATCTCGCGGGCGTCCTGACCCGGCTCGCGTACGGAGTGCCGCTCGTGGTGACGGTCCATTCGCTCGAGCCGATGCGGCCGTGGAAGAGGGAGCAGCTCGGCGGCGGGTACCTGGTGAGCTCGTGGGTTGAGCGCACGGCGCTCGAATCGGCCGATGCGGTCGTGGCCGTCAGCCACGGGACACGCGACGACCTCCTCTCCCTGTTCGACATACCGGCCGAGCGGATCCACGTGATCCACAACGGCATCGACGCCGACTTCTACCGGCCCGATCCGGCGACCGATGCGCTCGAGCGATACGGCATCGACTCGTCACGCCCGTACGTGCTCTTCCTCGGGCGCGTGACCCGCCAGAAGGGGATCGTCCATTTCCTGCGTGCCGTCGAGCACCTCGATCCTGCGATAGGCGTCGTCGTCTGCGCCGGGCAGCCGGATACGCCGGAGATCGCGGCGGAGGTGGAGGCCGGCGTGGCGGCCGCGCGGGCGGAGCGCCCCGGGCTCGTGTGGATCGGCGAGATGGTCAGTCGCGAGGACGCGCGTCAGCTGTACAGCCACGCCGCGGTGTTCTGCTGCCCATCGGTCTACGAGCCGTTCGGGATCATCAACCTCGAGGCTGCGGCGTGCGAGAGGCCGGTCGTCGCATCGGCCGTGGGAGGCATCCCCGAGGTCGTGGTGGACGGTGAGACCGGCCTGCTCGTGCCCGTTGAGCTCCGGGATGACGACCCGATGTCGCCGGTCGACCCCGATCGCTTCGAACGCGGCATCGCCTCTGCGATCAATGCGCTCGTGGCGGACCCTGCAGCCCGAGAGGCGATGGGTCGCGCCGCGCGCCGCCGGGCGGTCGAGCAGTTCTCGTGGCCGACGATCGCGGGCCAGACAGTCGACCTCTACCGCTCGCTCGCCGGCTGACACCGCGAGGGGCATCTCCCCGCCCGTGCGTAGAATCGCCGAGTGCGAGGCGTCGATCTCCTCCTCCGCGCCGAAGCGCTGGCCATCTTCGTGGCAGGCGTGCTGGCCTACCTCCAGCTCAACGGCCATCCGCTGTGGCTGCTGCCGCTCCTGCTCGCACCGGACGTCTCGATGCTCGGGTACCTGGGCGGGCCGCGCCTGGGCGCGATCACCTACAACCTCGTCCACAACCTCGTCCTCGCCCTGGCGCTCCTGGCGATCGGGTGGTTCGCCGCAGTGGCTCCGCTGGCGCTGGCGGGGGCGATTGCACTTGCGCACGTCGGGATGGACCGATCGCTCGGCTACGGCCTGAAGCTGCCGACCGCCTTCAAGGACACCCACCTGGGTCGCATCGGCCGATAATCGACCGATGCACGAGCACGCGGCCCCGATCAGCCGCCGCCGGTTGCTCAAGCTCGGTGCCGCGGCCTCGGCCACCGTCCTCGCGGCCTGCGCATCCCCGCTGCCGTCGCTCACGCCGAGGTCGTCGCCGCGCGCCAGCTCGACGCCCACCTCCACACCGGCTCCCACCCCGAGCCCGGTGCCCACCGCGTCTCCAGTCGCACCGACCGGCCGCCTCGTCTACCGCGACGGCGCGCTCGCCGACGGCCGTTCGGCGACGCTCGAGCGCCACGTCAGCATCCTCGTCGATGGTGGACGCGTCGCCTGGGTCCGCCCGGCAGGGGGCGAGGAGGATGCCTCCGGCGCGCTGGTCGTCGACTGTGCCGGCGCCACCTTCGTGCCCGGCATGGTCGACTGCCACAGCCACGTCACAGGTCCGGGAGGCGCCAACTGGATCGAGCGCTTCAACGACCCACCGGAGACGCTGCTGGCAACCGCCGAGCACAACGCTCGCATCGCGCTGGCGGCGGGCGTCCGATGGATGCGCGACGTCGGCTCGCCGATCGGCGTCGATCCAGCCGACGGACGGGAGCGGGCGCTTGCGCTGGCGGTGCGCGACCGATGGGCTGGGCGGGCCGATCGGCCCTATCTGCGCGCGGCCGGCTCCTGGCTCTTCAAACGCGGCGTCAGTCCGATGCGGTCGGCGATCGAGGTCGGGACGGCTGACGAGCTGCTCGCCGCGGCCATCGGTCAGCTGGATGCCGGCGCCGATCTCGTGAAGCTGTACATGGACGGGCCGGACGCGAACGCGTCGCCGTGGAGTGCCAACGAGGTGGCTCGCGTCGTCGAGGCCGTGCACGGTCGCGGCGCGCGCGTCGCGGCACATTCGGGACGCGTCAGCGGCGCGAGGGCGGCGGTCGCGGGTGGGGTCGACTCGATCGAGCACGGGTTCGACCTGGATGCCGACGTGGCGGCCGAGATGGCCGCGCGCGGGACGACGCTGGTGAGCACGCTGGCGGTGATGCGCTCGTGGCTCAGCTTCGGCGCCACCACCACCCTGGAGCGCTTCGCCAGCGAGGGCGGCCGTGCGACGATCCAGGCGCGGTTGGAGGACGGCGAGGCATCGGTACGCGCCGCGCGCGACGCGGGAGTGAAGATCGCAACGGGCAGCGACTTCGGCGGGGGATCGCTGCGCGCCAATCAGCTCGCGTGGGAGGTGACCAGCCTGGTGGCCGCCGGCATCGCGCCGGTCGACGCGCTGGCCGCGGCCACATGGGGCGGAGGCGAGCTGCTGGGGGAGCCCGACGCCGGCGT
>DASWGW010000046.1:0-2903 GCA_036393435.1 Candidatus Limnocylindria bacterium
GGGTCGATCGTCGCGGCCCTGGCGACAGCGACCGGCGTGACCCCGCAGGTCATCGGCAAGCCCGCACCGGGGATGTTCGAGGCGATCCTCGAGTCGAGCGGCGTGCCGCACGAGCACGCGGTCGTCGTCGGGGACAACCCCGCGGCCGATGTCGTCGGCGCCCACCGTGCCGGGTGCGCTGCGATCCTCGTGCTCACCGGCGTGGCGACCCTGGCGGTTGCGGATGCGCTCGAGGGCGAAGCCCGTCCCGACGCGGTGGCGCCCGACCCGGCGGGCGTCCGCGCGCTCCTGGAGGGTCGCCTCAGCCGGTGACGCGGGCCGCCAGCCATCGATTCCACGCGCGCGCCGCAGCCGTTGCGAGCGGCCGCATCACCGCCCGTGGCGCGAAGGCGCGCCGGAACGCGTTGAGCGCGATGGCGCTCAGCTCCTCGTCGCGCAGCTCCAGCGCCTCGGCCGTCAGGGCGAGCTCGCGTGACAACGTCGTCGCCGCGACCGTCCGATCGTCGGTCGAGATGGTGACGCTCACACCCGCACGATGGAGCCGCGCGAGCGGATGCGCGGCGAGGGAGGGCACGATGGCGGTCTGCACGTTCGAGGTCGGACAGAGGTCGAGCGTGACGTCACGCGCGCGAAGCAGCGCGACGATGGACTCGTCGTCAGCCGCCGTGACTCCGTGGGCGACGCGAGTCACCCCGAAGTCGAGGACCTCGGCGATGCGCTGCGCGCCCGCCACCTCTCCGGCGTGCGCGGTGATCCCCAGTCCGCCCTCGTGCGCCGCGTTGAAGGCAGCCGCGTGGGGCGGCGCCGGCCACTCGGCCTCCGGCCCGGCGAGGTCGAAGCCGACGACGGGCCACCCGTACTCCGCGGCGGTCCGGGCGAGCTGGACGTTGGCGGAGGGCGGGTGCGAGCGCATGGCGGTCACGATCAGGCCGACGACCGGAACGGCCCCTGCCGGTCGTTCGGATGCCCGAGCCACGCCCGAGGCGACCGCGGAGATCACCGCGATCACCGACAGCCCGCGCTCGAGGTGGAGGCGGGGTGCCCAGCGCACCTCGGCGTATCGGACGCCGTCGCGCCCCATGTCCTCCACCAGCTCGGCCGTGGCGCGCTCCAGGGCGTCGGCCGTCTGGAGCAGGGCGAGCGGCAGGTCGAAGAATCCGAGGAGCTCGGCCTGGTCGCGGCAGCGCTCGGGGCCCACCATCCGCGCGCGCGCCTCATCGATGGTGAGGGGCATCCCGATCGTGGCCGCCAGCTCCACGGCCGTCTCGGGTCGCAGCGCGCCGTCGAGGTGCTGGTGCAGCTCGGCCTTCGGGAGCGCCTGCAGCTCGTCGACGAGGGGCATCGCCGAATGATAGGCACCGGCGCGCTCGCCTCAGGGGCCGGCAGCGTGCTGGTCGTGGCCGCGCTGCTCGGCGGCGGCGGACCGGACCCATCTGCCTCGCGCCATGCGGATCAGCTCGTTCGTGATCGCTCGCGCGCAGCACTCGAGGCGATCGACGCGCTCGCGGCCGCACTGGCGCCGGCGCTCGACGCGGCGCGCGACGGCACCACGCTCGCGGTCCAGGGCGACGAGCCGCCCGGGCCGAGGCTCACCGCGGCGGCCACGGCCGTCGAGGCGGCCACCGCCAACGCCGACGCTGCGCGCCGCGCCGTCGCCGCGCTGGAGGCCGCCCGCCGAGCCCGCGACCCAGGCACACCCGGCCTGCCGGCGGTCCCCGGGACCGGCGAGCTCGAGGCGATCGCCGGCGACCTGCGCGCGGCGGCGCCCGCCGCCGACGCGGTCGTGGAGCTGCGGCGACGCGCTGCGCAGCTGCTCGAGGCCATCGACCGCGCGCTCGCCGCGCTGGTGGATCGCCGGCACGCCGATGCTCGGGCCGAGGTGGAGGCTGCGCGCGTCGAGCACGAGGTGCTGCGCGCGTCGACCGCAGCCTCGGATGTGCTTCCGGTCTGGCTGGAGACGACAGATGCGATGATCACGGTCGTGACGAGGCTCATCGACGCGACCGAGGCGGACGACCGCGAGGCAGCTGCCACCGCCGCGGCCGAATTCGCCGCCCTGGCCGAGGACGCGACGGTGGCCGACCGGGCGCTGCGCATCGCCATCGCCGAGGGGGCCGGCTCCGCAACGCGAGCAGCCGTGCAACGACTGGCAGTCGCGCTGGGGTCGGTCCAGGAGCTGCGCGCGGCGATCGGGTCGGGGACCACGCAGCCGTGAGCGACCTCCCGCGGCCGCTGCCCGGTGCCGCGCCGGCCGATCCCGACCCGATGATCGGGCGGACCCTCGCCGACCGCTACCGCATCGATGGCCTGCTTGCCCGCGGTGGGATGGCCCGCGTCTACCGGGCGCGCGACAGCCGGCTGGAGCGCGACGTGGCCGTGAAGATCCTCTCCCCGCCGTTCTCCGACGATCCCGAGTTCACGGCGCGCTTCCTCGCCGAGGCGCGGGCGGCGGCCTCGCTGACCCACCCCAGCCTCGTCCACGTGTACGACTCGGGAAGCGATGGGTCGGCGCACTTCATCGTGATGGAGCTCCTCGACCGGCATCGGTCGCTGCGCCAGGAGCTCGACGCGCGCGGGCACCTGCCGCCGGACGAGGTGCTGCGGATCGGGCGCGAGCTCCTCGCCGGCCTTGGCCTGGTGCACGAGCGCGGACTCGTCCACTGCGACGTCAAGCCCGCCAACATCATGCTCGGCCCCGGGCCGGCGAAGCTCATCGACTTCGGCATTGCGCGCTCTCCGCACGCGCCGCTCGAGGGCGATACGAGCATCGGCTCTCTCCACTTCATGTCCCCGGAGCAGCTCCACGGCGAGATGCTCACGCCGGCGAGCGACATGTTCAGCCTGGCGGTCGTGCTGTACGAGGCGCTCACGGGCCGCGTTCCGTTCCCGGGCGACACGCCGGA
>DASWGW010000047.1:0-22072 GCA_036393435.1 Candidatus Limnocylindria bacterium
TTCGTCAGGCGCCAGTCAAGGATGACGGCGGACGGCATGCTCGAGCCGCGCAGCGCGAGCAGGAACGCGAGCGGCGCGCGGAAGATCGTCGGCACCGCGCCGACCGACTCGCAGATCTCGGCCGCCAGCTGCCCGACGTTCAGCTCGTCCTCGACGATCCAGACCGGATGCCGCCGCGCGCCGCTCTCCTTTTCCAGGGCCCTCACCTCGGCGGCGCTTCGTGCATCGGGCGTGCCGGGTTCCTCTCGCCCACCGGGCGACCGTCACGCCGGCCTGAAGAGCACGATCTACCATGAACTCCAAGATGAATCCGATCTCCAGGCGACCCACCACGACGGTGCTGGTCGGCGACGTGCCGGTCGGCTCCGCACACCCGGTCGTCGTGCAGTCCATGACCAACACCGACACGGCCGATGCGGACGCCACGGCACTCCAGGTCGCGCAGCTGGCCCACGCGGGCTCCGAGCTCGTCCGCATCACCGTCAACAACGACGAGGCCGCGCAGGCGGTGCCCGTCATCAGGGACAAGCTCGATCGCCTCGGAGTCGCGGTGCCGCTCATCGGCGACTTCCACTACAACGGCCACCTGCTCCTGACGCAGCACCCGGCGGCCGCGGCCGCCCTCGCGAAGTACCGCATCAACCCGGGGAACGTCGGCGCCAAGCGACGCGACGAGAACTTCGCGCAGATCATCGGCGTCGCGATCGCCAACGAGAAGCCGGTGCGCATCGGCGTCAACTGGGGCTCGCTCGACCAGCAGCTGCTCACCGCCATGATGGACGCCAACGCGGCGCTCCCGGAGCCGATGGACAGCCGCGAGGTGATGATCGAGGCCATGGTCGAATCGGCGCTGCGATCCGCGCGCCTGGCGGAGGAGACCGGACTCGCTCACGACCGGATCATCCTGTCGGCCAAGGTGAGCGGCGTGCAGGACCTCGTCGACGTCTACGCCCGCCTGGCGGGGCGCGGCGACTACCCGCTCCATCTCGGCCTGACCGAGGCGGGAATGGGCCCGAAGGGCATCATCGCCTCCACGGCCGGGCTCTCGATCCTGCTGCAGCGCGGCATCGGCGACACCATCCGCGTCAGCCTGACGCCCGAGCCCGGAGGCGACCGGACGGTCGAGGTGCAGGTCGCGCAGCAGGTGCTCCAGTCCATGGGCCTTCGCTCGTTCCTGCCGCAGGTGAGTGCGTGCCCCGGATGCGGCCGCACCACGAGCACCTTCTTCCAGGAGATGGCGCGCGACATCCAGGCCTACCTCGTGGAGCGCATGCCGGCCTGGCGCGACGTCCACCCCGGCGTCGAGGAGATGCGGGTGGCGGTGATGGGCTGCGTGGTGAACGGGCCCGGTGAGTCGAAGCACGCCGACATCGGCATCAGCCTGCCCGGCACGTTCGAGGAGCCGGTCGCGCCCGTCTTCGTCGACGGCCAGAAGACGACCACGCTGCGCGGCGACGACATCGTGCCGCGCTTCCTCGAGATCCTCGAGGCCTACGTCGAGCGCCGCTTCCCGGCCCCCGGAGCGCTGTCGGCGGCCCCGGTCGCCGAGCGCGCCACTTCCAACCGGGCGGGCCATCCGGACGCTCAGTGGCCGGGCCTCCCGCCCCACGGGCAGAAAAGACACGCAGACCGGTTCCTGAGCGCGGCTGCTTCGCCTTTCGTCCCATCCCGCGGGAAATTCGGCAATCCGATGGCCGAATGACCCACCCCGCGGGAAGCGAGGTGGCGCGGGAGCCGAGCGCGGGAGCGGCCCGCGGACGAGCCGCTACCCGCACGGACGTCCCGCTTCCGCCAGGGGCACGCGGGCCGTGACATCAGGACCAAGGGCGGTGGCCGATCCGTCCTCCGCAACGATCAGCCGGAACACGAGGTAGCTCCCCGGCCTTGCTGCGCGCGAAACCTCGCCCGACGCGACTTCGTCTCCGGCGACGGACACGGAGTACGTGCCGACCATCTCGCCGAATTGGATGACGCTGCCGCCACACACCACATCTGCCTCCCCTGCCCCGCTCGTGCCGGCAGCCTCGAATTCGAAGCCGACGACGACCGGCGAGCCGGAGTTGTTGGTCACGACGAAGGTGACTGTCGGCCCCGTCTGGGACGTGCCCGGCGGAGGGCTCACAGGGAGGCACCCGGCTACGAGAAGGAGGGCCAATGCGGGAGCGGCTCTCGTCGGGCTCATCCCCCTAGCGACGGGGTTCCCAGCGGAAGAAGCGCAGGGTGAACAGGGCGGCTCCGACGCCCCACGCCGCCACCACGGCGAGGTCCACCCACGGAATCGGCGGCGCAGCCGGGGAGGCCGCATAGACCGATGCGACCGCATCGGCCAGGTGGCGAATCGGGAAGGCCTTGCTGACCGCGTCCAGCCAGGCGGGGGCGTTGTCGGACGGCACGAACACGTTGCTGATGAAGTAGAGGGGCAGGACGCTGGCGTTGACGATGGCGGGCGCGGCATCGGCGTTCGGCACGAGCGCGCTGACGGCCAGGCCCAGCGCACAGAACGCGGCGGACCCGACGATGAGGACGAGCACCAGCACGGGCAGGCCGGCCCACGGCACGTCGACGCCCTGCACCAGCGCGCCGAAGGCCATCACGATGACCGCGAGCAGGAGCCCGATCGCCACCGCGTGCAGCATCCGTCCGGCCAGATAGGCGAGCGGCGGCAGCGGCGTGCCACGGATGCGCTTCAGGATCCCCTCGTCACGGGCGATGGTGACGGTCATGGCGATGTTCGTGTACGTCGCGCTGATCAGCGACAAGGTGATGATGCCGGCGGTGAAGAACTGCGCTGCCTCACGGCCGAAGAGCAGGCTGAAGATCACGAGGAAGATGAGTGGGAAGGCGAACGTGAAGAACGCGGCCGCCGGGCTGCGCCAGAAGGCGCGGTTCTCGTAGACGACCTGCCGCAGGGCGAGACGGGCCACGTTCACGCCGCTTCCCCCTGTTCCGGCTGCGCACCGGTGAGCTCGAGGTAGGTCTCCTCGAGCGAGCGACGGCTGACCTCGAGCTCCGCCAGCTCGACCGATGCGGCCGTGGCCCATGACGTCAGCTCGTGCAGCGCACCGGTCGGCGTTGCGGTCTCCAGCCGCCAGACCGATGCCTCGCGGCGCGCGCCGAGCGCCTCCGGCGGCACAACGCCGTCGGGGAGCCGGAAGCGAACCCGGCTCATCTGCTCGCCGCTGGCGATGAGCTCGTCCACGGTGCCGATGGCCACGATACGCCCGTCTGCCATGACCGCCACGCGGTCGGCCAGGGCCTGGGCCTCGTCCATGAAGTGCGTGGTGAGGAAGATGGTCTTGCCGAGCCGGGTCAGCCCGCGCAGCGTGTCCCACGCCTGGCGGCGCGCCGACGGATCGAAACCGGTGGTCGGCTCGTCCAGGAAGAGCAACTCGGGATCGCCCACGACGGCGACGGCAAGGTCGACGCGGCGGCGCTGCCCGCCGGAGAGGCGCAGGACCCGCTGCCGTGCCTGCTCCGTCAGCCCGGCGAGCCCCAGGACCTCGTCGACGTCTCGTGGGGCGGGGTAGTAGCCGGCGATGAGCTGCACCACCTCCCGCACGGTGAGGTACAGCTCGACGCCGGTCTGCTGGAGCACGATGCCGACCCGCTCCTTGAGCACGCGTTCGTTCCGACCGGGGTCGTGACCGAGCACGCGGACCTCGCCCGCGTCGCGCGTCCGATGGCCCTCCAGGATCTCCACGGTCGTTGTCTTGCCCGCGCCGTTGGGGCCGAGCAGCGCGAACACCTCGCCGCGCTCAACCCGCAGGTCGATCCCGCGCACCGCTTCCAGCGCACCGTATGACTTCCGCAGCCCGCTGATCTCCACCGCCGGCTCGGGGACGGCGGTCATGCGGGCGCGATCAGGTCGTGGCCGCCAGGAAGGTCCACATCGCCATCACGAACGCCAGGACGATGAGCGCCACCAGCGCCAGGGGCAGGTACGCGACGCTCACCGGCTGGCGCCAACCCCCGAGCGGACGCCGATCCGCGTCCCTGACCGTCAACCGCGTGTCGGTCGAGGTCGCTGGCAGATTGCGGTCGGTGGGCTCCGGATTCGCGAGGCTCACGTCGTCTCTCACTCCTCGCCGGTGATGGCCGCGACCTTCTCCTCGAGCGAGGCCGCGGAGAACTGGCCGAACTGCCGCGCGACGATCGTCCCGTCACGGCCGATGAAGAAGGTCTCCGGCGGGCCGAGGATGCCATACGCCTCCGCCACGCGCTCGCCGGGATCCATCGCCGCCGCCCACGTCGCGCCGTTGCGCTCCATGAACTCACGGGCCGGTTCGGACCGGTCACGGTAGACGACGCCGATGACCACGAGGCCGTCGTCGGCGTGGCGCGCGGCCGCCTCACGCAGCAGGGGGAACTCCTCGACGCACGGCCCGCACCAGCTCGCCCAGAAGTTGACGATCACGGGACGCCCGCGCAGGTTGGCCAGGTGGATCGGGTTGCCGTCGAGGTCCGCGAGCGAGAACTCCGGCGCCAAGCTGCCGATGGCCGTCGGCGTCGCCCCCGTCCCGCGCACGAGCAGCGTCGCACCCAGCAGGGCGAGGAGCAGGAGCGGCAGGACCGCCGCGACGACGAGATGTCGCAGGGGCAGGCGCCTGAGGTCGACCCCCGCACGCGTCGCGCTGCCCGCTGTCATCGGGTGCTCAATGTGCCTCGGCGTCGTCGTGCGGCCCGACTTCCGCGTCGCGCCACTCGCGCCCCGCCGAGCGCACCCACGCCACGACTCCCGCGACGAGCACGATGAGGCCTGGGATGGCGAGGAATGGGTTCGCGAGCTCGCCGTCCGCGCGGAAGGCGAGCCCGGCCCCGAGCAGGAACGCGGCGACGGAGAAGACGACGGGCAGGTAGCTCGGCGGTGGCAGATGCACGCCCCGCGGTGGCCGCGGGCGCGCGGCGGTCCCGCCGCCGCGGGACGAGACCGCGAAGACGAGGCCGAGCACCACCACGATCCCGACCCCGATGAGGATGAAGCCGATCGCCTGGTCGCTGATGGCCATCGGTCCCTACCGCAGCAGGTAGATCGTTGAGAAGACGGCGATCCAGACCACGTCGACGAAGTGCCAGTAGATGCTGATCGCCTCGACCGCGACATGGTTGCGCGCGCTGAACTGTCCGCGCATCGCGCGCGCGAGCAGGATCGTCAGTCCCACCGTGCCGCCGAAGACGTGCGCGCCGTGGAAGCCGGTGAGGGTGTAGAAGGTCGTGCCGAAGACCCCGTCGGCGATGCCGAAGCCCAGCACGCTGTAGTCGTACAGCTGTCCGAGGACGAACGCCACGCCGAGGATGAGGGTGAGCGCCGTCCACAGCCTCAGCTTGCCGATGTCGCCGCGCCGGATCGCCCACACGCCGAACTGCATCGTGAAGCTCGACGTCACGAGGACCACGGTGAGGACCCCCGCCAGCACGATGTCGAGCCCGTGCGCGCCTGCCGGCGGTCCCCACTCGCCTGCGGCGGAGGCCCGCGCGTTGAAGTAGGTCGCGAACAGGCCGCCGAAGAACATCACCTCGCTGGCGATGAAGAGCAGCATCCCCAGCAGCGCGGTCGGCATCGCCGACTCGCGGGCGGTCACGTGGACGTCGTGCGAATCGACGGCGGCGGCGCGCGCGCTCATGCCAGGCCCCCCCGCCGCTCCGGGTCGTCCTCCGGTTCCTCGATCACGTCGTGCTCGCGGCCCGCGGCCGGCGCATGCCCGTGCCCGTGCGTGAGGAAGAAGAGCGGCCGCTCCGAGTGTATCGGCGGCAGGCGATCGAAGTTGTACGGCGGTGGCGGCGAGCTGGTCGCCCACTCGAGCGTGTTCGCCTCCCAGGGATCGTCCCCCGCCGGCTGGCCGTTGATGAGGCTGGCGATCACGTTGACGAGGAACGGCAGCACGCTGATCGCGATCATGAAGGCGCCCACGGTCGACATCAGGTTGAGGATCGTCCAGCCCGCATCGGGGCTGTAGTCCGCGATGCGCCGCGGCATGCCGGAGAGGCCCAGCTGGTGCATCGGGAAGAAGGTGAGGTTGAAGCCGATGAAGTGGAGCCAGAAGTGGACCTTGCCCAGCGGCTCGTTCAGCATGCGCCCGGTCATCTTCGGGAACCAATAGTAGGCCGCCGCGAAGACGCCGAAGACCGAGCCGCCGAAGAACACGTAGTGGAGGTGCGCCACGACGAAGTACGTGTCCTGGAGGTGGAAGTCGATGGGCGGCTGCGCGAGCATCACCCCGCTGATGCCGCCGATGAGGAACATCGACACGAAGCCGAGCGCGAACAGCATCGGCGTCGCCAGGGTGATCTTGGCGCGCCACATCGTGGCGAGCCAGTTGAACATCTTCACGCCGGTCGGGATGGCGATGAGCGTGGTCATGAACGCAAAGAACGGCAGTAGCACCTGGCCGGTCGTGAACATGTGGTGCGCCCATACGGTGAAGCTGAGCAGGCCGATGGCGATGGTGGCGAAGACGAACGCCTTGTAGCCGAAGAGTGGCTTGCGCGAAAAGACGGGAATGATCTCGCTCACCACGCCCATTGCCGGCAGGACGACGATGTAGACCTCCGGGTGGCCGAAGAACCAGAAGATGTGCTGCCACAGCACCGGGTTGCCACCGACGCTCGGGTCGAAGAACGATCCCCCGTAGTTGCGATCGATGAAGAGCGCGATGAGGCCGGCCGCGAGCACCGGTGTCGCAAGCAGGATGAGCGTGGCGGTGACCAGGACGGTCCACACGAAGATCGGCATCCGGAAGAGCGTCATGCCCGGAGCGCGCATCTTGAAGATGGTGGCGATGAAGTTGACGGCCCCCAGGATCGAGGCGGTGCCGACCAGGGTCAGGCCGATGATCCACAGGTCTGTGCCGACGCCCGGCGCGAAGCGCTCAGAGGTCAGTGGCGCGTACGCCGTCCAGCCCTCCGCAGCGGCGCCGCCGAACAGGTAGCCGGAGAAGATCAACCCACCGCCCAGGGGCAGCAGCCAGAAGCTCAACGCGTTGATGCGCGGGAAGGCCATGTCCGGCGCGCCGAGCTGGAGCGGGACGATGTAGTTGCCGAAACCGGTCAGCACCGGCACGACGAACAGGAAGATCATGATCGTGCCGTGCATCGTGAAGGCCTGGTTGTAGGTCTCGATGTCCACGAACTGGAGCCCGGGAACCATGAGCTCGCTGCGGATGACGAGCGCCAGGATCCCGGCCGCGAAGAAGAAGATGAAGCTGTTGACGATGTACAGGATCCCGATCTTCTTATGATCGACGGTCGTCAGCCAGTCGAGCACCCACGAGCGCCGGTACGTATCGGCTTGTGGTTCGAGGGTGGTGGTTGCCATGCTCTTCGCGGCTCCGCTACTCGGTGACCTTCAGCTCGCCCACCATTTCGCGTGGGTGGATCGTGCAGTAGAACGTGTAGTCGCCGGCCTCCATGGCCGGGATGAGGTAGGTGATCGACTCGCCCGGCGCGACATTCTCGCCGTCGAACCCGATCTCCTCGATGCCGATGTCATGCTCGATGGTGTCATTGTTCGTGAGCTCGATGCAGAAGTCCTCGCCGGCCGGCGCCTCGATGCTGTCGGTGTCGAAGCGGATGCTCTCGACTGCGGCCACCTGGATGGTCGTCGGGCAATCCCCCTCGCCCGGCGCCGGGGGTGGCGTCGCGCCGGCCGCGAGCGCTGCCATGTGCGCGTCGTAGTCCGCACGTGGCATGGCATTGACGACGAAGATCATGTCCGCGTGGCCGACGCCGCAGAACTCGGCGCATTGCCCTGCGTACGTTCCGGCCTCGGTGACCGTGAACTCGATCTCGTTCGGGGCGGCATTCTCGCCCATGTCGATCGCGTCGCGCTTGATGAGGAACTCCGGGACGAAGAACGCGTGGTTGACGTCCTCAGAGATGATCACCAGCCGAACCGGCTCGCCGACAGGCAGTGGGAGCTCCGTCGGTCGACCGCTGCTCCCCGTGACCTCGACGCCGTCCGGATACCGGAAGTCCCAAGTCCACTGCTTGGCGACCACCTCGATCGTCACGCCCGGCCGATCGGCACGAGCCTCCACCGAGCCGAGCGTAATGACGCTCATGACGAACAGGACCAGCACGATGACCGATGGGATCGCCGTCCACAGGATCTCGACCTTCGTGTTGCCGTGGTGCTGCTCGGGGAGCGCGTCGTCGCCCGGCTCGCGCCGGTATCGGACGATGGCGTAGACGATGAAGCCCTCGACGCCGACGAACACCAGGGCCGCAAGCGCCAGTACGAGGATGTAGAGGTTGAAGACGTCCTGCCCCGCGTCGGTCTTCGGATCGGGCGGCAGCAGGCAGCCGCCGAGCAGCATCAGGAAGAGCAGCAGTCCGCCGGCGCGGACGATGCTCCGCGCTCGCGATCGGGCCCCCGTTGTTGGCATCAGCTCGTTCGAGGCTCCTGGTTTCTCAACCGGCGCATTCCGACGCGGCCGGAGCGGTCCGTCCGGGTCGGCGTGATGTCAGGCGGGCGCGCGCTCAGGCGGGCTGAGGCGGCACCGGCTGCATTGTAGCGAAGCCCGTCGGCTACGCGCCGACGAGCTCCGGGCAGGCCACCTCTTCGTGCGGCAGGAGCGGGCGTGGGGCGACGGAGAATCGAGCGTCAGGATCGGCCGATGGGGCCCACAGCGTGAGCTGGTTCGCGCTCGAGAGCTCCTCGAGCCAGATGGCGGCCTCCTGGCCCTCCACGACGCCGCAGCGAGTCCCGTCCCCGAAGAAGGCCTGCTCCTCGCCGAACGCCGCGGGATCCGCGTCGGTGGGCCACGTGCGCACCTCCTCCGGCAGGTCGCCGCGCTCGATCGGCTGGCCGGTCACGTCCCGCACGTACAGGCGGAACGCCCCGGGCTCGTACGGCTGCCACCCCTCGTCCTCCCATGCGCCAGCCGGCAGCCACGTCTCGAGCGCCAGCATCTGCTCGTGCAGCTGCTGGAGGACCGCGTGCGCCTGCACCTCCGCGGAGCTGATGCCCGGCGGCATGTCCTGGCCCGGCGCGAGCGTGCCGAGGCCGTAGACCCTGACCGTCACCTCCTGCCCGCCGCCGTTGAGGATGAAGACCGTGTCAGGGGCGTCGGCGACAAAGTTCGCCGCTCCACGCAGGTCGAGGTCGGACGTGAACAGGTTCGTGTCGCCGATCGCGCGCAGGACCGCCTGGATCCCCTCCTCGGTGAGCGTGCGTTCCATGAGCGGCGGAAGAGCGGGGCCGGGGTACTCGAGCGTCTGCATCCCCTGCACGATCACGCGCCCGTCACCCAGCAGCACGAAGACAGGCGTGGCCGTGGCGTGGAACTGGACGGGAACGAACCCACCCTCGAAGTCGATGATGAAGATGGCCTCGTCGCTCCCGGTCGGGTGTTCCGCGTCGCCGCCGTCGCCCGAACCACCCGGGTCCGGTGAGGTGCCGGGGCCGCCCGACGAGCAGGCGGCGAGGAGGATGCCGAGGACGAGGAGGACGAGGGCGATTCGCTTCATGGCGCGATGGACGCCATAGCGCCACACGCGGTTCCACGCCGGCCGCGGGACAATGACGCGGATGCGTCGAAACCTGCTCGCCCCGCTGGTGGTGGCGGCCATGTCGGTGGCCGCTCCGGCATCGGTCCTCGCCCACGGCGCGGCCGCGCCGGCACCCGAATTACCGGCGGTCCTGCTCGCCTGGCGCTTCGACCCGCTCGTCGTCATCGGCCTGGCCATCACCGCGGGCGCCTACCTGTGGGCAGTGCGCCGCGTGAACCGCGCGCACCCCGGAAATCGCCAGCCCCCGTATGGGTCATTGCTGTTCCTCGGTGGCCTCCTCGCCATCGGCCTCGCCCTCCTGTCACCGATCGAAGCCTACGAGGGCGACCTGTTCAGCGTCCACATGGTCCAGCACATCCTCCTCGAGTTCGTGGCCGCACCGCTGCTCCTGGCCGGTGCGCCGATCACGCTCACGCTGCGCGTGGCGCCGCCACCGGTCAGGCGCCGGCTGCTGGCCATCCTTCAGAGCCGCCTCGTCCACCTCATCTCGTTCCCGGTCATCGCCTGGATCCTCTTCGCGGCGGTCAACTGGGGCTGGCACTTCAGCGTCTTCTACGACCAGGCCCTGGAGAGTGCGCCGCTCCACTACTTCCAGCACTTCACCTTCCTCGCGGCCGCACTCCTCTTCTGGTGGCCGGCGCTGGGCGTCGACCCGTCTCCGTGGCGTCTGCCGCACCCGGTCCGGCTGCTCTACCTGTTCCTGGCGATGCCCCAGAACTCGTTCCTCGGCGTGGCGCTCCTGTCGGCCTCGACGGCCCTGTACCCGCACTACGTTACGAACGTCCGCGCGTGGGGCCCGACGCCACTCGCGGACCAGCAGCTCGGCGGGATGCTGATGTGGGTCGTCGGCGACCTCGCGTTCCTGGCCGGGATGGCGGTGGTCGTGCTCGCCTGGATGCGTCACGAGGAGCGGCGGACGGCCCGATTGGATGCGCGGCTTGCGGCGGACCGGGCCGTGCGCCCGGATCCCGGGTGAACCCGAGGACTTGCCACCAGATGCAACGAACTGCGAGGCTCGCGCTACCAGATGGCCGTCCCTTGTCGCCAGGCGCAAACCGGAGGCAGGTAGCCGCGCCGGGCACGGGTGCCACTCCGCCCATCATCGTTTACTGCCGATTGGCGGCAAGTCGCGACGGATGGCCCGCGGTGCTCAGCCTCGCGGGCGAAAGCACGGGGCGTGCCGCCAGATGAACGAGCCGACCCCGCTCACTGATCCGCCCCAGCCGATCCGACGGCGGGACGGTCCGCCTCCGGGCGCCGGCCGAGCAGCACGTAGGTCGTCATCGCGCCCTTGCCCTTGACCTGGACGTCGTCGTGCCGCTCGAGCCGATAGCCCTGGCTGAGCGAGCGACACGTGCGCTCGGTCACCTGGATCGTGCCAGGGGCGGCATGGCTCGCCATCCGCGCGGCGGTGTTGACGGTGTCGCCCCACAGGTCGAAGCCGATGCGCTGCTCGCCGATTACGCCGGCAACGACCGGACCGGTCGCGATACCGATGCGGGCCTTGAAGTCGGGCCACTCGTCGCCGAGGCACGCCTCCAGCTCCGCCGAGCTCGCGAGCGCCATCTCGGCGACCGCCTCGGCATGGTCGGGGCGCGCATCGGTGACGCCCGCGGCGCCCAGGTACCCGTCCCCCAGCGTCTTGATCTTCTCCACGCCAAACCGCGCCGCGAGGCCGTCGAGCGCGGAGAAGGCGCGGTCCAGCAGGTCGACGACGCGCTCCGGTTCCATGCGCTCCGCGAACTGGGTGAAGTTGACGAAGTCGATGAACGTCACCGTCGCCTCGTCGTGCCGGTCGGCGACGGGCCGGCCACCGACCTTCAGCCGTCGCACGATCGCCGACGGCAGGATGTTGAGTAGGAGCCGATCCGAGGCCGCCATCGCCGCGTCGCGCTCGCGGTTGAAGTACACGAGCAGCGCGAGCGCCGTCGCCAGGGGCGCGGAGACGTTGAGGACGAAGAAGGCGCTCTCGACGGCCTCCGGCAGCGGAGGGACCTGATCGCGAAGGGCTCCCTCGGCGACGCCGGACACGACCATCGCCGCCACGAACCCGGCGAACACGAGCGCGGCCGGACGGATTCCCCAGGCGATGAGTGCGAGGAGCACCGCGGCGAACGACCACAGCGCCACCGCGCTCGCATGCACGAAGCCACCGAGAACCCACTGGAGCGCGATGGGAAGGATGAAGATCGCGGCGACCTGGCTCACCACGAACGCGCCGTCGCGCTTCGTCGTGAACAGGACCGCGAGGCCGGCGAGCGACATGGCGACGTAGATGGCGGGGATCAGCGCGGCCAGCGGCCGGTCGAGCACGAGGTACGTCCCGATCCACGTCGGCGACAGCAGCGTGACGATGGTGGCGACCAGGGTCAGCGTCGCCTTCCTGAGCTGGCGACGGTCGTCGTCCCCCGGCGCGATGCCGGCGCGCACGTACCGCTGAAGCCACCCGGTCGCGCGCTCATCGGTCATCGGGGCGGCCGGCCTACGCGAGCGGCAGCCGGACGAGGGCGTCGACGGCCACGGCCGCGAAGAGGAGCGTGAGATAGCTGATCGAGTAGCGGAAGAGGCGGATGGCCGCGCGGCCGTTTGCGGCATCGGCCCGAAGGCGAAGCGCCAGCCGCAGGAAGAGCCCGCCCAGGACGACCGCGGCGCCCAGGTAGATCCAGCCCATCCCCGCCGCAGGCAGGAGCAGCAGGCTGACCGCGATGAGCGCAATCGAGTACAGGACGATCTGGCGCGCCGTCTCGGCCTCACCACGGACGACGGGAAGCATGGGCACGCGCGCCGCCGCGTAGTCGCCGCGATAGCGCAGCGCCAGCGCCCAGAAGTGCGGCGGCGTCCAGTAGAAGACGATCGCGAACAGGACGAGCGCCGGCAGTCCCACCTCGCCGGTCACCGCCGCCCAGGCCACCAGCACCGGCACGCAGCCAGCGGCCCCGCCGATGACGATGTTCTGCGGCGTGGTCCGCTTGAGCCACAGGGTGTAGACGAAGACGTAGAAGCCGATGGCGCTCATCGCCAGCAGCGCGCTGAGCAGGTTCACGGTCAGCGTGAGCCAGGCGAACGAGAGGGCGCCGAGGACGACGCCGAAGGCCAGGGCTGCCCGCGGCGAGATCGCGTGTCGCGGAAGCGGACGATGTCGCGTACGACGCATGAGGTCGTCGATGTCGCGGTCGATGTACTGGTTGATCGCGTTCGCCCCGCCCGCCGCGAGCGTGCCACCGACCACGACCGCCGCCATGAGCCACGGCGACGGGATCCCACCCTCCGCCAGCACCATCGTCGGCACCGTGGTCACGAGCAGCAGCTCGATGATCCGCGGCTTCGTCAGCGCGACGTAGGCCCGAACGGTGTCCAGCGGCTTCGGGGCGGCTGGACTCGCGCGACGGCCGGCTCGCATCGGCTGCAGCCGCCGGCTGGTCAGCAGCAGCCAGACCGATGCGCCCCACAGGGCGGCACCGACCGCCAGGTGCGGGACCACGAAGAGTGCCGACAGCCGGGACAGGACGCTGGCGCCGCCCAGCGCGATCTGCACGGCGACCAGGACCACCAGCCAGATCGCCAGGCGTCGCGGCAGCGGCGCATCGGTCCATCGCCAGACCGCGATCGCCGCCCACGCCACGAGCCCGGCGACCACGACGCCCATGGCTCGATGGGCGAGCTGGATGGCCTGCTGGTCGGCGAGGACCGGGGGCAGCAGCTGGCCGCCCATGAGCGGGAAGTCGGGGTAGGCGAGCCCGGCTCCGTGGCCCGTGACCCACGAGCCGAGCAGCATCTGGGCGAAGACGGCCAGCGCGGTGGCGCCGAGGAGGACGGTGAGCCGCGCGCCCGGCCCGGCGGCCGGCATCGGTCCATTGGCGGCACGCTCACCGATGAAGATCAACGCCCCCAGGACGACGAGCGCCATCGCCAGGTGAGCCGTGACGAGCTCGGGCGCCAGGCGCTCCAGGACCACGGCCGCGCCGAGGAGCGACTGGACGATGACGAAGACGCCGGCGACCGCGGCCGCCACGAGCAGTGGTCGGTCGCGGCGACGGCGGCTGAAGACGGTGATGAGCCCGATCGCGCCGACGAGCGGCCCGACGAAGACGGCGGCCACCAGCCGGTGGGTGTGCTCGATCCAGGCGTGGAGGTCGCCCGGTGGCAGCCACTCGCCGAAGCAGAGCGGCCAGTCGGGGCAGCCCAGCCCCGAGTCCGTCGCCCGCACGAGACCGCCGACCACGACGAGCACGTACGTGGCGACGGCAGCGGCGACCGCCAGCCTGGCGAATCGGGTCAATCGGATGTTCCCTCCCCCGCCCGCGAGGCGGCGGGGCTGACGGTCACGCCTCCGTGCGCGAGCTCGGCCATGATAGGCGGGAGATCCCCTGGCGGCTCCCGCCGCTCATCACGGCTCGACCGTGATGGTCGCCACCATCCCGGCCTCGTAGTGCCCCGGCTCGTGGCAGCCGGCCAGGAGGTCCCCCGCAGTGTCGAACGTGTAGGTGAACTCCATTGTCTCGCCGGGTTCGACGCTGACGCCGGCCGCGGAGTCGTGATCCTCCTCCATACCGGCCATCTGCTCGGCGAACTCGGCCTGCGCCGCCTCGTCGCCGATGAGGAACTCGTGGACGATCGCGCCGGAGTTGATGACCTCGAAACGGACCGTCTCGCCGGCGGCGAAGGTGAACTCTTCGGGCTCGAAGCGGAACTCGTCGGTCATCGTCACCGACACGGTGCGCGCGTCGCCGTCGCTCTCCGCCGCTCCCTCGCCGCCCGGTGCGCAGGCGACCAGCAGCGCGGCCAGCATGGTCGAAAGGATCAGGTACTTGGGATGCACTGGGTTCTCCTGTGGGTGGAACTGGGTGATGGCGCCATTTTGCACGGACCCGCCGACGGGTGGTTCTTGGGGCGAGGCGGGTACCATCGGGCCGATGACCACCGATGCCAGACCGGGCGGGCGCCTGCTCCAGGTCAACGTGTCGCGTGGCGGCGTGCCGAAGCGCCCGGTCGACGCCGCGCGCATCACGGTCACGGGCGTCGAGGGCGATCGGCAGGCCGCGGTGACCGTGCACGGCGGCCCGTACCGCGCCGTGTCGATCCTGGGGATCGAGGCGATCGAGCGCGTCGCGGCCGAGGGTCATCCGATCGCACCGGGCACCGCCGGGGAGAACCTGACCACCGAGGGGTTCGACGTCTCGGCGCTCCCTCCCGGCACGCGGCTCGTGATCGGCGACGAGGTCGAGCTCGAGCTGGCCGACCACGCGGGGCCGTGCGAGACGATCCGCAACTCGTTCCGCGACGGGCGTTTCGCGCGCCTGGGCGCCGCGAAGCACCCGAATGACAGCCGCATGTACGCGCGCGTCATCACCGAAGGCGAGGTACGTCCGGGCGACCCGATCGCCATCCGGCCGCCGGCCGACGACGCCGCGGACCTTCACCTCCTCGCTGTCCGACTCGACGAGGCGGAGGCCTCCTGGTCGCGAGCCCTCTGGAACGCGGCGCGCGCCGGTGGCGAGACGGTGCACGTGATCGCCGACGGTGACCTCTCCGTGTCGGCGGCGCCGGAGCTCCCCCAGCCCTCGTTCAACTCCGCGCTGGGGCTCGTGATGCTGCCCCACCTGGTCGGCGTGGCGACGGGACACTTCGATCGCCACGGGGTCAGTGGTTGGCTGCTCGCCGACGCGCCGCCCCTGCCGAACCTCGCGGTCTCGTGGGAGGAGGGCCGGCACGCCGTCGCGCCGGACGCCGTTCAGCGCGCGGCCCCGCCGGAGCGGGTCGAGGTGCGCGAGCTGGGTCGCGACGAGGTCGGCCCGTGGTCCGAGATCATGGCCGCGGCCAGCGAGATGGACCCGGCCGTCGCGCGCGCGTGGCGCGCGGCGGAAGGAGGCCTGGCGCGGCACGCCCACCACCACCGCTTCGTCGCCTATCTCGGCGGGAAGCCGGTGGGCGCCGCCAGCCTCCACACGCACCACGGCGTCGGCTGGCTGTGCGCCGCAACCGTGCTCGCGGAGGCGCGCGGCCGCGGGGTGCAGCGCGAGCTGCTCGCGGCTCGGGCCGAACGCGCGACCGCGCTGCGGTGCGAAGTCATCGGCGCAGCGGCCGTGGAGGGCGGCGCGTCGGCGGAGAATGTGCGCCGGCTTGGGTTCCGGCGCATCGGCACGCGCCGCGCGTACCGCTACGACCCGCCGGCCGGCTGACGCGCTTACCGGCCCGAACAGTCCCGCCGCCTCGCTGGCGACCGTCATCTGAAGAGCGTGGCCGGTGTCCCGCGCGGGTGACGCGGCTCGTTGAAGATGCCGCGGAAGACGACCCCGGCGACCAGTCCGGCGACGAAGCCGCCGATGTGCGCCATGTACGCCACGCCGCCGGCCTGCTCGCTTACGGCGAAGGCGCCGATGCCGTTGATGAACTGGAGGACCGCCCACATGCCGATGGCGACGATGGCCGGGACCGGCACCAGGAACCGGAGGAGGAAGACGGTCACGCGGTTCGTGGGGAAGAGGACGATGTAGGCGCCGAGAACCCCGGAGATCGCGCCGGAGGCGCCGAGGCTCGGGATGACCGAGCCGGCATCTACGAGTATGTGCGCCAGGCTGCCCACCACGCCGGCCGCAACGTAGAACAGCGCGTAGTTCAGGTGGCCGATGCGATGCTCGACGTTGTCGCCGAAGATCCACAGGAAGAGCATGTTGCCCGCGATGTGGATCCACGAGCCGTGCATGAACATGCTCGTCAGGAGCGTGAGCCAGATAGGGCTCGGGCCGGGCGAGTGAGGCACGACATCGGCCTGTCCGTCGATCGTGATCGGCTCGGGCCCGACGAGGTCGACCCCGTTCGTGATCTCGAACGGCACGGCGCTGTAGCCGTACGTGAACTCGGTGCCCTCCGCGGCGCCGCCGGCCTGCAGGAAGACGAACACGAGGACGTTCAGCGCGATGAACAGGAGGGTGACGAGCGCCGGGCCGTGGCCGCGCTCGTTCTCGTCGGAGATCGGGAACATTCGGCCGGAGGATAGAGCAGGCGCCGCGCCATAATCGGCGGCCATGGGAATCGAGGTCAGGCCGTTCAGCGGCGACGCCCGGGCCTTCCACGAGTCCGGCGAGACGAGTTTCCAGGGAACGCTGCGCGACGAGGATTGGGCGGTGATGGAGCCGCTGGCGGAGGCCGACCGTGCCATCGCCGCGTACGACGGCCATCGGATCGTCGGCACGGCGGGCGCGTTCAGCTTCGAGCTCACCGTGCCGGGCGGGATGCTGCCCGCGGCGGGGGTGACGCTGGTGGGGGTGCATGCCACGCATCGGCGCCGGGGGATCCTGCGCCGGATGATGCGCGCCCAGCTCGACCAGGTCCTCGACCGCGGGGAGCCGCTCGCCATCCTCTGGGCGTCGGAGGGCGCGATCTACCAGCGCTTCGGCTACGGGCTCGGCGCGCTGCGGATGGGCATCTCGGTCGAGCGGCATCGGAACGAGTTCCGCCTGCCGCATTCGCCCGCTGGGGACATCCGCTTCGTCGAGGTGGACGAGGCGAAGCGCCTCTACCCACCCATCCACGACGCGATCCGGCCCCGACGCGCGGGCTTCTTCAACCGGACGCCCGCCTTCTGGGACGCGGAGATCTTTCACGACCCGGAGCACCGCCGCGGCGGTGCCGGTCCGGCGTGGTACGTCGTCCACGCGGCCGAGGGCCGGCCGGACGGCTACGCCCGGTACCGCATCCGCGACCAGTGGGACGACTCCGGTCCCAAGTCGGCCGTGATCGTCACCGAGCTCCTCGCGACGAACCCGGCAGCCCACCTCGACCTGTGGCGCTTCCTGATGGACATCGACCTCATGGCTCGCGTCGAGGCCTGGAACCTCGCATCCGACGACCCGATCCTGCTCAGCCTCGCGGAGCCGCGGGCGCTGGGAATGACCCTGGGCGACGCCCTGTGGCTCCGCGTCGTGGACGTGCCGGCGGCCCTGGGCGGGCGCTCGTATCGCGCGGACGGCCGTGTCGTGATGGAGGTGAGCGACGAGTTCATGCCGGCGAATGCCGGCCGGTGGCGGCTGGAGGTCGACGGCAGCGCACGCGCCACCTCCACGACCGATGCGCCCGACGTCGGCTGCGACATCACCGACCTCGGCGCCGCATATCTCGGCGCCTTCAGCTTCGCCCAGCTCGCCGATGCCGGCCGCGTCTGCGAGCTCGCGATGGGCGGTCTCGAGCGCGCCGATGCGCTCTTCAGGACGGACCGCGCCCCGTGGTGCCCCAGGGTCTTCTGAGCCGGAGTACGTCGGCCGTCCTGTGCCGATTCAGCGTCCCTACGTGTGATCGTGGAGCACGTTCCCACGGGGAGCCCCCTGAACACACGGGACTGCCCGCGGCGGTCAGCCCGCGGACGCGGCGGTGGGTTGCTGTTCCGTCTCCCCGGCGGCGCCCGCCGCCCGGTTGCTGATCCCGACCGCGTTGATCGCGGCACCCGCCATGAGCAGCCCGGCCGCAACCAGCATGGCGAGGTGGAACGCATCGGTCGAGGCCTCTCGTGCCGCGGCGGCGAGCTGTGGATCGGTCCCCTCCGGGACGCTCGTGAGAGGCTGTATCGGCCCGGAGCGCGCCTCCTCGGCGTCGAGACCCGGCACGCGCTCGGCGAGCAGCGGGAAGAAGCTGGCGGTGATGGCGATGAAGAGCACCGCGCTCACGAGTGGGGCGCCGGCACGGGAGACGGCGTTGTTGATTGCGGAGCCGAGGCCCGCTCGGCGAACCGGGACGGAGCTCATGAGGGCCGTGGTGAGCGGCGCCACGAGCATCGAGATCCCCAAGCCGAAGATGACCAGCCCGGCGACGACGTCGACGAGGACGTCCGTCGGCGGCACGAGCGTCACCGGGTTCGTGAGGTCGGCGAACCACGCCTCCGAGTCGGGCGGGATGCGGGCGAGCCACAGGAGCCCGAGGGCCATGATCGCCGGACCGACCGTGAGGAAGAGGCGAGGTCCCCACCGCGCGGCCAGGGTCCCCGCCGGGGTCGAGAGGAAGGTCAGCATGATCCCGATCGGCAGGCCCACCGCGCCGGCCGCGACCGGCGAGTAGCCGAGCGTCCCCTGCAGGAAGAGGCTCTGGAACAGGAGCGTCACGTACAGCGCCCCGTAGATGACGAGCGTCGACAGGTTGACCACGGTGAAGTTCCGTGAGCTGAAGAGGCTCAGCGGCACGAGCGGCCGGGAGCGCACCGCCATGAGGAACGGGAACGCGATCGTGGCCACGGCGCCGACGCCCAGCGCCACGAAGGCCAGCGTGTCGCGCCACTCCCGCTCCGCGCCTCGCGTCGCGCCGAACGCGAGCCCGCCGATGCCGATCGCGATCACCGCGGCGCCGAGCCAGTCGAACCTGCCCTCGGCCTGCTCGTCGCGGCTCTCGAGCATGGATCGCGTGGCGTAGAGCGCGAGCAGCACGAGCGGCACGTTGATGAGGAAGGCCGCGCGCCAGCTGACCGACTGCACCAGGAATCCGCCGACGAAGGGACCGAGCACGTTGGTGGCCGAGGTCCCGGCGGCCCACAGGCCGATCGCGCGTCCGCGGTCCTCGCCCGAGAACGTGGCGGTGATGATCGCCAGGCTTCCCGGCACGAGGACCGCGCCGAACACGCCCTGCACCAGCCGGGAGAGGATGAGGATCTCCATGTTCGGCGCCAGGCCACACGCCACCGATGCCGCCCCGAAGCCGATGAGGCCGATGCGGAACATCCTCCGCCGCCCGTAGTAGTCGCTGACGGCGCCCGCCAGGATGAGGAGCGCCGCGAGCACCGCCAGGTACCCGCTGTTGACGTACGTCAGGCCCTCGACCACCCCGACGAACGTCGCCGGCAGCTCCCTGCCGATCGTCTCGACGGCCACGTTGACGATGGTTCCGTCCAGGAAGACGATCGCCGACCCCAGGATGGCGGCGAGGAGCGTGCCGGTGCGCGTGCTCACGCGGCGAATCCTACCCGGCCGTCAAGCGGCCGCCCGCACCACCGGGGCGTACCCTCTCGGCATGAGCACCGCGACGCTCGATCGTCTGCTCGCCATCCTCGTCGCCGCTCAGCTGGCGACCGGCCTGATCAGCCTGCGCGCCGGCTCCCCGCCGACCGCGGCGCTCTTCGTCGCTCACGGCCTGCTCGGCGGCGCGCTGCTCGTCGCCGTCGCGCTGAAGCTGTGGCGCAGCGTTCCCGGTGCCGTCGCCGCGCGCCGCTGGGGCCGCCTCGCGCTCGGCTCGCTCCTCGCCGCGCTGACCGTGGCCGCACTGGCCGGCGGCTTCGCCTGGGTTGCGAGCGGCCGGATCCTGTCGATCGGCCCGTGGACCGTCCTGACGCTGCACGTGTGGGCCGCGCTCGCCCTTCTCCCGATCGCCGCGGCGCACCTCGTCCCCCGCCGCTGGCGACTGCTCCGGCTTCGCCCGCGACCCGGGTCGCCGCTCATCTCGCGCCGGACGCTCCTCGCGAGCGCCGCGCTCGGCGTGCTGGGCGTCGCGGCTTGGACCGCCGCGAACGTCCTGGACGCCGTCCAGGGCGGCGTTCGCCGCTTCACCGGGTCGCGATGGCTGCCCGCGGGCGGCGTGCCGCCGGTGACCACGTTCTTCGGCGAGGGCACGCCTGCGATCGACCACGACGCCTGGCGCCTCCGCGTCTTCGGCCGCGTGGCCCGGGCACGGTCGCTGAGCCTCGCGGACCTCGAGGCCATCGGGCTGCGTGACGTGGACGCCGTGCTCGACTGCACCGCCGGTTGGGTGATCGACACGACCTGGCGGGGCGTTCCCCTCGCAGCGGTGCTCGACCTCACGGAGCCGACGGCCCATGCGAGCGGGGTGACGATCCGCTCCGTGACGGGTTGGTACGCGCGCCTGCCGCTCGACGAGGCGCGCCGAGCGTTCTTGGCCACTGGCGTCGCCGGCCGACCGCTTCCTGCCGGGAACGGCGCACCGCTGCGCCTCGTGGCCCCCGACCGACGGGGCCTCGAGTGGGTGAAGTGGATCGCCGAGATCGAGTTGACGTGAGCCTTCACTATGCGCATACTTGTGCGCATGAATGTACGCACGAACCTGCTGCTGCCGAAGGACCTCATCGAGGAAGTAGACCGCTACGCCGGTCCGCGCGGCCGCAGCAGGTATGTCGCCGAGGCGCTGAACGAGCGCCTGCGCCGTGACCGGCTGCGCGAGGCGATCGAGAAATCGGCCGGGATGTGGCGCGATCACCCGCTGTTTCCGACCTCGGAGGCGGTCGTCGAGTGGGTTCGAGCGGGCCGTGCGGAGGTAACTGATCCAGGAACCGAGGAGCTGAGCGATGCGTTACCTGCTGGACACGAGCTTCGCGATCGACCAGCTGCGGGGTGAGCGGGACGCCACGCTGCGATTCCGCCGGTTCTTCGAAGACGGCGACGACGTCTTCATCAACGAGGTCGTCGTTGCGGAGCTGGCCACCGGCTCGCCGACACCCGACGATCCCGCCCTCCACGCCCTCCTCGAGCCGCTCGAGTTCGTCCAACCCGCTGTCGATGCGGCCCTGCTGGCCGGTCGATGGCGACGCGAGGCTCGGGACCGCGGGCATACGCTCAGCCTTCCTGACGCGCTCATCGCCGCGGCCGCTCACTCGCTTGGAGCGCCCGTCGTCACCCGCAACCGGCGAGACTTCTCGCTCACGCCGGTGAGGGTCGAGACCTACTGACGCGGAACTTGCCGCCCAGCGCAACCATCTACGAGGCTGAGCCAATCCAGGGCATCGGGCGATGCCAATTCTTGTCGCCCCGCGCAATTCCCGGCCACGCAGGGGCGAATATCGCCCCACCTTCGTAGTTACGTGCGCTCCGCGGCAAGTCTGCGGCAGGCGAGGGACCTACAGGGGCTCGAAGCGGGCGGTGAAGTGCCGCAGCGAAGCCGGCTGCTGGACGATCCGCATCCCGCGCAGCGCGGAGGCGCGCTCCGCGACCCAGCGGATGACCTCGATCACATAGTCCACGTGTGATTGGGTATAGACGCGCCGCGGGATGGCGAGGCGGACGAGCTCCATGGACGCGGGTGTCTCTGAGCCGTCGGGATGCTGCCCGAACATGACGGTGCCGATCTCGCAGCCACGGATCCCGCCCTCGCGATACAGCGCGCAGGCCAGGGCCTGGCCGGGGTACTCGAGCGCCGGAATGTGCGGCAGGAGCCCAGCCGCGTCGATGTAGACGGCGTGCCCGCCGATCGGCTGCACGCATGGCACGCCGGCCTCGACGAGCGCCTCTCCGAGGTAGGCGGTGGAGCGGATGCGGTAGCGGAGGTAGTCCTCGTCGATCACCTCGCGCAGGCCCTGGGCCATGGCCTCGAGATCCCGACCGGCAAGGCCGCCGTACGTCGGGAACCCCTCGGTCAGGATGAGGAGGTTGCGGCATTGCTCGGCCCACCCATCCGAGTTCATCGCCAACCAGCCGCCGATGTTCGAGAGCGCGTCCTTCTTCCCGGACATCGTCATGCCGTCGGCGAGCGAGGCCATCTCGCGCACGATGTCCGCGATCGACGCATCGGCGCATCCGTCCTCTCGCTCCTTGATGAACCACGCGTTCTCGGCGAAGCGGCACGCGTCCAGGAAGAGCGG
>DASWGW010000048.1:0-1869 GCA_036393435.1 Candidatus Limnocylindria bacterium
CTCGCTGCCTCCGACCCCGCCGGGACCAGCCTGACGGACCGCACGTCCAGCCTCGAGGCGATGCCGGCCGGCTCGGCGTCGACCGTGGCCAACGCCGGTCCCGATCTCGTTGAGCCGCCGACGACCGTCTTCCCTGCCGACGCCCTGGATTCCGAGGGCTCCGACGACGGGGATGATGCGGTCGCTAGCACGTCGGCTGGTGCCTCCTCCGGATCGTCCGGTGGATCGGCGGCACGCGCCGGCATACGCCTGCGGATCCCGGTGCTCGGCGTCGACTCGCGCATCGTCGAGCTCGGCGTCCAGGCCGACGGCCAGCTCGGTGTCCCCTGGGACGCCTACTCGGTGGGCTGGTACGACATCTCGTCGGCGCCCGGCGCGGCCGGCAACGCCCTCCTCGGCGGCCACCTCAACTGGGCCGGCTCCGTCGGCGTCTTCGACCGCCTTGACGAGCTCAGCCCGGGCGACCTGATCTACGTCGACGGTACCGCCGAGCCGCTCGTTTACCGCGTCACCGCCAGCCGCTCCGTCTCCGCCGACGCCTCGCTCGGCGAGGTACTTGGACGCCGTTCCGGCCCCTCGACCATCACCCTCTTCACCTGCGGCGGCAGCTTCGACTACTCGGTGCGCGAGTACGACCACCGCTACGTCGTCACCGCCGAGCGCGTCCTCGGCTAGCCCCCACCGAGGATCGAGCCGGCTGAGCCGGTCACCGCAGCGACCCCCAGCGTGCGCCCACACTCGGGGCAACTCAATCGGGCGCGAAGCGTCGAAAGGGGTCGAAGACCCTAGCCCGTTGCTCGGTGATCGGGGCCGTGCTCGTCGCTCCGGCGCACCGGCACCAGCATCGGCGGTCCGCCCGTCGGCGGCAGATCGGCCAGCCGGTACCCCGTCCCCCACTGGCTCAGCAGGTACTCCGGCTCCGACGGGTTGTCTTCGATCTTCTTGCGCAGGTAGCCGATGTAGATCCGCAGGTAGTGCGTGTCGTCGACGTACTCCTCGCCCCACACCGTGCTCAGCAGGAACCGGTGAGGCGCCACATGCCCCACCCGGTGCGCCAGCGCGGCCAGCAGTCCCCACTCCGTGGGCGTCAGCGGGATCACCTGCGTCCGCTTGAGGAGCGTCCGTTCGCCGAGGTCCACCTCGAGCGCGCCCGTGCGCACCACCGGCGCACGCTCGGCTGCGGTCTGCCGCGCCACCCGTCGCAGCGCCGCGCGCAGCCGCCCCACCAGCTCGATCTCGCTCACCGGTTGTTCGAGGTAGTCGTCAGCGCCGCCGTCCAGCACTCGCACGATCAGCTCCGGATCGCCGGCCGGACCGATCGCGAGGATCGGCACGTCGGCCAGTGCGCGGACGATCCGCGTAAACTCCTCGCCGTCCATCTCCGGCATCGCCAGGTTCACGACGACCGCGTCGGGCCGGTGCTCGTACACCTCGCGCAGCCCCTCCAGGGCGTTGCTCGCCTGGATCACCTGGTACTGCGACGCTTCCAGCTCGCGGGCGGCGGCGACGCGCGCCGGTCCATCCGCCTCGACGAGCAAGACGTTGCTGCTCATGCGGCCTCCTGCTCTGTGACGCGGAGGCGGTAGCCCCGCCCCTTTTCCGTGATGATCAATTCCGGGCGGTCGGGCCGCTGTTCGAGCTTTTCCCGCAGGTGACGGACGTGCACGCGCAGGTGCCGTCGCGAGCTCGTCGCATCCGCCCCCCAGATCGCCGCCGTCAACTTGTGGTGCGTCACCACCTGGTTCGCGTTCCGCGCCAGCGCCGTGAGCAGCGCGAACTCGGTCGGCGTCAGCTTCACCGGCTCGTCGCCCCGCCACACCTCGTGCCGGCCGGTGAGCACGGTCAGCTCCTTGAAGCGGTAGTCCGCCA
>DASWGW010000049.1:0-7558 GCA_036393435.1 Candidatus Limnocylindria bacterium
GCCGTCGCGCTTGGGCTGGGCGAAGATCATGCGCCCGGCAACCGTCTGCAGCACCCGCGTGACGCTGACGGTCGCCTCCTCGTTCATGAGCCCCCGGCCGCCCTCGACGACGATCATCGTCCCGTCCTCGAGGTAGCCGACCCCCTGCCCCGCCTCCTTTCCCTCCTGGATGATGCGAACGCGCAACTCCTCGCCCGGGTGGACGACCGCCTTCACGGCGTTCGCCAGCTCGTTGAGGTTGAGGACGCGGATGCCCTGGAGCTCGGCGACGCGGTTGAGGTTGTAGTCGTTGGTCAGAATCGCCGCGCCGTGCTCGCGCGCGTACGCCATGAGCTTGGCGTCGACGTCGGCGACCTCGGGGTACGTCTCCTCGCTGACCTCGACGGGAGCCGCCGGATCCCTCTGGAGCGCGGACAGCATCTCGAGCCCGCGGCGGCCACGATTGCGACGGAGCGCATCGGGCGAGTCGGCGATGCGCTGGAGCTCGTCCAGGACGAACTGGGTGATGACGAGGGTCCCGAGGATGAAGCCGGTGCGCGCGATGTCGACGATCCGGCCGTCGATGACCGCGCTCGTGTCCACCACCACCCGGTTGCTTAGCCCGCTGCGGCGGCCGGGTGGGGTCAGCAGGCCGTCGAATGCCGCCAGCAGCTCTCGTCGCTTGAACAACGTCGCCGCGAGCATGAGTCCCGCCAGCACCACCGCCACGATGGGCGGACCGATGGAGCCCAGGGTGCCTCCTGCGCTCGCCAGCGGGACGCCGATGAGGAGGCCCATGACCAGGCCGATCACGATCGCCGCGACGCCGAGGGCGAACTCGCCGGCTCCGGCCTCCCCGAGCCGCTCCTTCGCGCGATGGGCGGGGTAGATGGTGAGGTACGGGCTCAGCAGGTAGCCGAACAGGAATCCGGTCACCACGAAGGCGGTCAGGAAGGCCGGGGCGTTGGCCTGAGTCAGGAGGCCGTGGGCGCGGTCGAGCAGCGCAAGACCGACCGCAAAGCCGAGCACGGTGCCGGTGACGGCGCCGAGGAGCTGGATGATTCGTGTCATGGGCCGATGAGTCCGCGAATGAATTCAGCACGCGTCGACCGGCGGATGAGAGGAACGGATGAATCCCGGTTGCCGCGCCGCCTCGACAGTAGCACGCGACTTCCCCGCGGCCGATGCGCCGGCATGGCCCGATTGTTGGGCCGATCGTCCTGCTCGATCAGGACTCGAGCGAGATCTGGAGCGCCTCCCGGATGTCACGTGCGACGACCAGCCCGCCGCCTCCGCTCGCCTCCAAGGCCCCTCGCGCGGGACCGCTTACCAGGCGCTCGAAGCCGAGGCGACGCGCCTCGAGAAGGCGCCGCTCGGCGCGGGCGGCTCCCCGCAGGCGCCCGGACAGGGCGACCTCGCCGGCGAGGACGGTCGCCGCGCGCACCGGGCGCTCGCGAAGGCTCGAGGCGAGCGCCGTGGCCACCGCGAGGTCGGCCGCCGGCTCATCGATGCGCAGGCCGCCGGCGACGTTGACGTAGACGTCGTGAGCGGTGAGGTTGAGGCCGGCATGCCGCGCCAGGACCGCGATGAGCATGAGCACCCGGTTCACCTCGATCCCCGTCGTCGCACGTCGTGGCGACCCGTAGCTCGCGGGCGCCGAGAGCGCCTGGATCTCGACCGCCAGCGGTCGCGTGCCCTCGAGGGCGATCGTCACCGCCGATCCCGCCGTGGGCGTCTCGTCCGACTCGATGAAGAAGCGGCTCGCGTCCGCGACCTCGGCCAGGCCGTCGCCGCGCATCTCGAGCACGCCAACCTCGTCGGTCGACCCGAACCGGTTCTTCGCGGCGCGCAGCAGCCGCGTCGCACCGAGGCGCTCGCCCTCCAGGTAGATCACCGCGTCCACGAGGTGCTCCAGGGTCCGAGGCCCCGCCACCGTCCCCTCCTTCGTCACGTGCCCGACCAGCGCGACGCACGTCCCGCCGCCCTTCGCCGCCTCGGCGAGGCGCGCCGCGACCTCGCGAACCTGTCCGACGCTGCCGGCGGGGCCGGTGAGCTCGGCGCTCGTCATGGTCTGGACGCTGTCCACCACGGCGAGCGCGGGCGTCTCCGCGTCGATCGCCGCGAGGGCCGACTCCAGGTCGGTGGTCGTCACCAGGCTCAGCCCCTCGACGACGGCGCCGATCCGCTCCGCCCGGCCCCGCACCTGCGCCGCCGATTCCTCGCCGGTGATGTACAGGACCGGCGCGCCGTCACGGCCGGCGATGCGTGCCGCGAGCTGCAGGAGGAGCGTCGACTTTCCGATCCCCGGGTCGCCGCCGAACAGGACGATCGACCCCGGCACGAAGCCACCTCCCAGGACCCGGTCCACCTCGCCGATGCCCGACGCGAGGCGCGATGCCTCGGCGCTCGTGACGCTGGCGATGGGCACCACCGCGGCCGATCCGGCGATTGCGGCGCGGCTCGACGCCCTCGCCGCGGCGCGCGGCGCGGCAACCGTCTCGACCAGTGTGTTCCATGCCGAGCACGACGGGCATTGCCCCGCCCACTTCGGCGACGCGGCGCCGCACTGCTGGCAGAGGTAGGTCGTGCGGGCGACAGGCACGGTCGTCCGCGAGCGTCCCACGCGGCCGATTACCGCCGCGTTACCGGCGGATTACCGGCCGGCCCGGGCCGGCTGGCGCTTCGCCGGGGGCGAGGCCTTGTCGATCGTCAGCGTGCCATCGGGGGCGACGTCGACGGTGACCGTGTCGCCGGCGGAGAAGCTCGCCTGGAGCATCCGCTCCGCCAGCGCATCCTCGATCTGGTTCTGGATCTCGCGCCGCAGCGGCCGCGCGCCGTACGCCTGGTCGTAGCCCTTGGCGATGATCGCGTCCTTGGCCGCATCGGTCACGACGAGCTCCATCTCCTGGCCCGCCAGCTGCCCCCTCACGCGCTCGAGCAGCAGGTCCACGATCTCGCGGATCTCCTCGCGGGTCAGGCCGCGGAACACCACGGTCGCGTCGATGCGGTTGAGGAACTCGGGGCGGAACGTGTTCTTCAGCTCGCCGAGCACCTTCTCCTTCATCCGCTCGTAATCAGCGGCGGCCTCCGCCGTCTCCGACCCGCCGCTCGCGCGGAACCCGATCGACGTGTCCTTCTGGAGCAGCTGCGCGCCGACGTTGCTCGTCATGATGATGACGGTGTTGCGGAAGTCGACGCGCCGGCCCTTCGCATCGGTCAGGTGGCCGTCCTCCAGGATCTGGAGGAGGATGTTGAAGACCTCGGGGTGCGCCTTCTCGATCTCGTCGAGGACCACGACGGAGTAGCTCTTGCGGCGGACGGCTTCGGTCAGCTGGCCACCCTCGTCATAGCCGACGTATCCGGGCGGGGCACCGACCAGGCGCGAGACGTTGTGGCGCTCCATGAACTCGCTCATGTCGATCTTGATGAGCGCGTCCTCCGAGCCGAACATGAACTCGGCGAGCGCGCGGGCGAGCAGCGTCTTTCCGGTCCCGGTCGGCCCCATGAAGATGAACGAGCCGATCGGTCGCTTCGGGTCCTTGAGGCCCGCTCGCGCGCGGCGGACGGCCCTCGAGATGGTCTGGATCGCCTCCTGCTGCCCGACGACGCGGGCATGCAGCGCGTCCTCCATGTGCAGCAGCCGCTCGGACTCCTCCGCGCTGATGCGGATGACCGGGATGCCGGTCCACATGCTCACGACCTGGGCGATGTCCTCGTCGGTGACGATCGGGGTCTCCTTGTTCTGGTCGTCGTGCCAGGCGGCCCGCATGGCCTCGACGCCCTCCTTGCCCTGCGCCTCCTCGTCGCGCAGGCGCGCGGCGGCCTCGTAGTCCTGGCCGGCGATCGCCTCGTCCTTCTGGCGCGTGACGTCCTCGAGCGCGGCCTGGGCGGCCTTGATCTCGGGGGGAGCCGATGACGTGCGCAGCCGAACGCGCGACCCCGCCTCGTCGATGAGGTCGATCGCCTTGTCCGGAAGCGCTCGGTCGGCAACGTATCGCACCGACAGGTCGACGGCGGCGTGGACGGCCTCGTCGCTGATCTTGACGCGGTGGTGCTCCTCGTAGCGCTCCCGGATGCCGAACAGGATCGCGACAGCCTCGTCCACGGTCGGCTCGTCGACCATCACCGGCTGGAATCGGCGCTCGAGCGCCGCGTCCTTCTCGATGTACTTGCGGAACTCGTCGAGCGTCGTGGCGCCGATGCACTGGAGCTCGCCCCGCGCGAGCGGCGGCTTCAGGATGTTCGCGGCGTCGATCGCACCCTCGGCGGCACCGGCGCCGACCAGGGTGTGCAGCTCGTCGATGAACAGAACGCTGTCGCTGCTCGACCGGAGCTCCTCGATGATCTTCTTCAGGCGCTCCTCGAACTCGCCGCGGTACTTCGTTCCGGCCACCAGCGAGCCGATGTCGAGCGTCAGGACCCGCTTGTCGGTGAGCGTCTCGGGCACGTCGCCCTTCACGATGCGATGGGCGAGCCCTTCCGCGATGGCCGTCTTGCCGACGCCCGGCTCCCCGATGAGCGCGGGGTTGTTCTTCGTGCGCCGCGAGAGGATCTGGATGACGCGCTCGATCTCCTTCTCGCGGCCGATGACCGGGTCGAGCTTGCCGGCGCGCGCGAGCTCGGTGAGGTTGACGCCGAGCTGGTCGAGCGTCGGGGTCTTGGAGGGGCGCTTCGTCTCCTGGGCCGGAGCGGCGCTGCTCGACTGGCTCAGGACGTGGATGACCTGGTGGCGGACCTTGTCGAGGTTGACGCCGAGGCTCTCGAGCACGCCCGCCGCGATTCCCTCGCCCTCGCGAACCAGGCCGAGGAGCAGGTGCTCGGTACCGATGTAGTTGTGGCCGAGCCGCCGGGCCTCGTCGATGGCGAGCTCGATGACGCGCTTGGCGCGCGGAGTCAGGCCGACCTCGCCGACGACCGGCCGGTCGCCGCGGCCGATGATGAACTCGACCGCGGTCCGGACCTTCGACAGCTCGACGTTCATGTTCTCGAGCACGCGCGCGGCGACCCCCTCGCCCTCGCGGACGAGGCCGAGCAGTAGATGCTCGGTGCCGATGTAGTTGTGGTTGAAGCGCTGCGCTTCATCCTGCGCGAGGGTGAGGACCTTCCGCGCCCTGTCGGTGAACTTGTCGAATCGGTCCATGGTCGCCGGGCTCGTTGTGCGTGGTCTTGATTCGGAGTGTACGGCACCGATGCGTCCGGGTGCGGCTGCCGCGCGCCGCTCTTCGGGTGTTACTTAGGTACGTTTGACGTGGCAGATTCGCTCACTGTTCCGCACGAAACAAGAACGGACCTGGGCGCCGGCCCGGTCCGTCTCGGTCGCCTCGCCCGTCGAGCGGGCCATCGATGTGGCGGGTGGCCTAGGCGCGGGCCTTCTTGTCGGCCTTCTCGGCTTTTTCGGGTTTCTCGGCCTTCTCGGCCTTATCGGCCTTCTCGGCCTTCTCGGCCTTCTCGGCCTTGACGGCCCTTCCGGCCTTGGCGGCCTTGCCGTCCTCCGCCTCGGCTCCGTCAGTGGCCGATGCGTCGTCGGGCTCGTCGGCGACCGGCTCTGCCTTGGCCGCCTGCGCCTCGTCCCCGGCCGCCTGGGCGGCCGCATCGGTCGCCCGAAGGTCGTCCTCGAGCGCGGTGGCGTTGGGTGCCGGGGCCTCAACGGTCGCAGCGGTGGCATCGGCTTCGGCAGCTGCGTCGGCTGCGCCGGACGCCTCGGTGGCGGCGGTCGCGTGGCTCTCGGTGGGCGCCTCGGCGGATCCCTCCTGCGACGCCCGGAACTGGTCGAGCAGCCCGGACGACGCGAAGGCGGCGGCCATGGTGCTGTCGATCCCGCCCTCGGGCTCGGCGGTCGCGTCCTCCGGCCGGTACTCCGGCCGGTCGCGGCGGTTGCTGCTCGTCCGCTCGCGGCGCGGCCGCTCCTCGCGCGCTGCCGGCGCGGGCCGGTCCTCCGCCTGCTTGAGGCTGAGCCCGAGCCGATGGCGCTCCGAGTCGAGGCTGATGATCCGCAGCTTGACCTGCTGACCCTCCTGCACGACGTCGCCCGGGTGCGCGACGCGCTGGCTGGACAGCTCGCTGATGTGGATGAGGCCCTCGAGCCCTTCCTCGACGCGCACGAACGCGCCGAAGTTCACGAGCTTCGTGACTGTCCCGTCGATGACGTCGCCGATCTTGTACTTGGCGACCGATTCCTGCCACGGATCCGCCTGGAGGCGACGGATGGAGAGGCTGATGCGCCCGCGCTCGTGGTTGATGTCGATGACCTCGGCCTCGACCTCGTCGCCCATCTGGTAGGCGCTCTCCGGGTTGTTGACCTTGTTCCACGACAGCTCGCTCTTGTGGACGAGGCCGTCGATTCCGCCGAGGTCCACGAACACGCCGAACGGGGCGATGCTGCGCACCACGCCGGTGACGCGCTGCCCGACCTGGAGACTGCTGAAGAGCTCGTCGCGCTTCTCCCGACGCTCCTCGTAGAGGGCGACCTTCTCCGAGAGGATGAGGCGGTTCGCCTTGCGGTTGACCTCGAGGATCTTGAGCCGCAGGGTGCGGCCGACGAACGGCTGCAGCTTCTCGGCGATCTCCTGCGCGGCGTCGCGTGGCTGCTCGTCCCGCGGCCGGCGCGGGAAGTCGACGATCTGGCTGATCGGCACGAAGCCGCGGACGCCCAGGTCGACGATGAGGCCGCCCTTGTTGTGGTCGATGACCCGCGCCTCGACGATCTCCCCCGCCTCGAAGCGCTCCTGCATCGCGCGCCACTTGCGCTCGAGGCCGGCACGGCGCAGCGACAGGACCGCGTGGCCCTCGGGGGACTCCGGCTGCAGGACGTAGACGAGGACCTCGTCGCCGACCGACAGCTCCGGGCGGGTCTCCTCGCCCTCTCGCGGCCCGCGGCGGCTCATGAGCTCGCGGTTGCTGACGACTCCCTCGCTCTTGCCGCCGAAGTCGACGAGGATCTCGTCCGGATCGATCCGCACCACGGTGCCCTCGACCACGTCGCCGTGCTTGAGGCTCTTCACCTCGTTGTCGGGGCTCTCCATGAGCTGCGCCATCGTCATCGGCTCTTCCGGCTCGGCAGTCGCATCGACTGCAGCCCTCGCGGGCTCGGGCGCCGCGGTCTCCGCGGGGGAGGTCGGGGCGCTGACCGGCTCGCCGGCATCGGCTGACGCGGGTTCGACCGTCTGGGGGCCCTGGTCGACGGAGATGGCGATGGTGGCGGCTGCGTCCTCGTACCGCTCCGCCGGGGCGGGCGGTGGCGCATCGGCCTGCGTCAAGGCCGCCTGAGGCGCATCGGCCTCCGTCGTTTCGGCGGCCTGCGGCGCATCGGCCTCCGTCGTTTCGGCGGCCTGCGGCGCATCGGCCTCCGCGCTGGGAGCCGTCAGCGCGTCGTCAGCACTGGTGCCTGCCGCTGCCGCATCGGTCTCGCGCCCGTCGGCCGCAGGGGATGTGGCGATGCCCTCGTCTGCGGGCTGCTCGGCGCTGTCCTGCGCCGTGCGGGAGTCGTCACCGGGCTGCTTGGGCTCGGGCGTCTCGGTGGCGCCCGTGGTGGCCCGGTTCGTCTCATCGATCAAATGTCAGTACGCTCCTGTCGAAGATG
>DASWGW010000050.1:0-4473 GCA_036393435.1 Candidatus Limnocylindria bacterium
GATCAGGCGCCGCGCGTTGCGAAGGAGCGGATCGCGCGTCTCCACGGCCTCGATGTCGGGAATGGTCCGGTAGACGTGCTCCGCATCGCTGCCGGCATGGCCCCACAGGCGCACGGTCCGGATGTGGAGGAAGGCCGGCTGACGGCTGGCGCGAACGTGATCGACCGCGGAGCCGACAGCTCTCCAGACGTCGTCGATCTCGCCGTCCGCCTCCACGTAGCGCAGGTGTGCCTGCTCGCTGAACGTCTGTGCGATCCAGCCATCCGGGGTGGGGACGCTGATGCCGGTCCCGTTGTCCTCGCACACGAGCAGGAGCGGCATCGCCTGGCCGAGCCGCACCGCGTACCTCGCTGCGTTGATCGCGGACAGGGCGGTGGCATGGTTCGCGCTGGCGTCGCCGAACGAGCAGACGACGATCGCGTCGTCCGGCAGGCCGCTGTCCACGTTGAGCCGGCGTGCGCGTGCCAGGCTGAAGGCCAGGCCCATGGCCTTCGGCAGGTGGCTGGCGATGGTGCTCGTCTGAGGCGGGACCCAGAGCGCCCGGCTGCCCCACACCTTGTGCCTGCCCTGGGCGATCGGATCGTCGCTGGAGGCGACGATGCCGAGGAGCGTGTCCAGCGTCGGCGTGGTGCCCGCGAGCTGGCGCGCGCGGGCCATCATGAAGCCGCCCGACCGGTAGTGGAGGAAGGCCGGGTCGTTCAGCCGCGTCCGTGCGCCGACCACGGCGTTGTTCTCGTGGCCGGCGGAGCCGATGGTGTAGAAGCTGCGACCGGTCGCCTTCAGCGCCCTGGCCACGACGTCCAGCTGACGCGAGACCAGCTGGTCCTCGAAGAGCGCCCGAGCCTGGGCGGCGGTCAGGTCGGTCGCGTCGTGCAGGCGCGAGCCCGGCGCCAGCCGAGCCGACGCCGGGACGGCACCTGCGATGTATGTGTCGAGCTGACGCTCGACGATGGCGACGCGATCCCAGGTCATGCGGCGGTCAGGCTCGGATGGATTGGCTCAGGGCCGCTCCATGATACCGCCGTCGGGGACGGCGACGAGGGTTACTTTAGGCAGCGGGGAAGGTCAGACACTGGGAAATGTGCCGCCGCCGGTGCACGCCGCCGCCGCCGCCGCCAGCACCAGCTGGGCGACGAGCGCGATGAACGACGAGCTGAGCAGCGCGCGACGCATCGGATGTCGAAGCACGGGTAGCACCTCCGAGCGGCGCCGGATCGGGTGGCCCGCTGCCACCCTTGGGTCCGGCGTCGCCGGACATGGGAGCGGATCGGCGCTTACCGGCCGATTACCGCCCGCTTACCGGGAGCCGGTCACGCACCGATCGAGATGAGGACGACCGCGGCGACCGCCAGCGCGACGCCCAGCAGGCCGAGCGGCGAGAGGCGCTCCCTGAGGATGAAGCGGGCCAGCAGCATGGTGACGATGGGATACAGGCCGCTGAGCGCAGCCGCCAGGCCCACCGCCATCTCGCCGCGCGCCGCGAGGTACAGCACGTTGCCCGCGACGTCCATCAGCCCCGCCGCCACGACGAACCGGATCGGGTAGCGACGGCGGTCGAAGCGCGGCACCGCGGCGATCGTGGCCACGGTGGCCGACGCGCCCCGGCTCAGCACGAGGATCCAGAGCGGGTCGCCCACGCGCGCCCCGAGGTCGAGGAGCACGTACCACGAGCCGAAGCCGAGAGCGGCGACGGCGCTCAGCAGCAGCGCGCGCCGTCCGAGGTCCCCTCTCGAGGCGCCGCTGGCCGCGACGCCGGCCGCCGCCGCGGCGCCGATACCCAGCAGCTGGAGGGGCGCCACGCGCACTCCGGTCAGGGCACCGACCAGCACGGGGACCGACAGCGATCCGGCACCGCTGAGCGCCGCCACGAGTCCCATGCTGCCGACGGCCATGCCGCCGAAGAGGCCGGCGAGGCCGATCGCACCGGCGACGCCGGCAAGCAGGCCGAGCGCGATCCCCTCGGCCGGAGGTGGCTCGGGCCGGACGATCAGCAGTGCCACGAGGAGCGCGGCCAGGCCGACGAGCTGAGCCCCGGCAACGACCACGAGGACCCCGGCGCGCCGCGCGGCGGTGGCGCCCACGAAGTCGCCGGCACCGAACGCGAGTGCCGCGAGCAGGCCATAGGCGATTCCGGCAGGCGGCATCGGCTCGAGTCCCTCGATGAACAGGGAGTACCGAAACGGCGCGAGAGACCCAGCGCGGGCGCTCGCCATCAGATGGGCCGGACTCTAGCGCAGGCGCCGCGGGCCCGGGGTTGCGCGGGTGGCACCATCGGGGGATGGCCCGTGACCGATGGCGGGCGTACCCTGACCGCGTCGTCCGGCCGCCGAGCACCGGACCGAAAACGGGGAGAGACTTCCGTGCTGGCTTCACCGGCGCCCGCCGAAGGGCACATCACGACCGCGCCCGCGTCCCGCGCGCCGGCCTGGCGCGCGACCGTCATCGGCCTCGTCGCGCTGCTCGCAGTCGGCATCGGTGCCGCCCTGGGCGCCTACCTGCTGGGTGGCCGCGGAGCGGGCATGGGCGCCGCAGCGTCGTACGTCCCCGCCGACGCGCCGATGTACGTCGAGCTCAGGGTCCAGCCATCGGCCGAGCAGGACGCCGCGCTTCGCGAGCTGCTCGGCTGGTTCCCAGCGATCGACGGGGTCGACCTCGAGCGTCCGCTGTACGAGGGCCTCACGGAACGGCTCGACGATCTCCTCGCTTCGGGTGGCGCGGAGCTCAGCTGGGCGCAGGACGTCGCGCCATGGTTCGACGGTCGCGTCGCCTTCGCGATGACGGACGGAACGATGCTGACGCCGCCTGACGATCCCATGACCGCCATCCCGGAGATTCCCGCAATGCTCATGCTCGGCGTGGCGGACCGCGCGGCGGCATCCGACGCGATCGAGCGGATCCTCGCCGACGCAGGCGCGGGCATGACCTTCACCGACTCGGAACACGCGGGCTTCACCATCCGCGAGTCGACCCAGGGCTTCGGCGCCTTCGTGCTCACCGACGATCAGCTGCTGATCGCGATGGGTGGTGACGCCATCCGCAACGCGCTCGACGCGCACGCCTCCGGCAGGACGCTCTCGGGATCGCAGGGCATGAGCGACCTGACGACGGAGCTTCCCGCCGACTGGCTCGTCCTCGCAACGTACGACATGAGCGGGCTCATGGCCGACGCGCTCGCCCAGATGGGCACCGAGTCCCCGGAGATGACGGAGGCGTTCGAGTCGCTCCTCGAGGAGCAGCCGATGCGGGCGGCCATGAGCATCTCGGCGTCCGAGGACGGGATCGTGATGGACGCGGTGTCCGAGGCGCCGACCGGGGCGTTCGCCGTGGAGAACGCCGACCGCGGGCTCGCCGACGAGGTACCCGGCGACGCGTTGTTCTTCAGCGAGGCGGGCAACCTCGGGCCGTCGTACGAGGCCACGATCGGCGCGCTCAAGGATGGGCTGGCGAGCGATCCCGCTGCCGCGGAGCAGATCCGGATCGCCGAGGCGGCGCTCGGCGCTGATCTCGAGGAGCTGGTGAGCTGGATCGGCGACGGCGCGGTCGTTGCTGGGTGGGACGGCACGCAGTGGTACGGCGGGATGATTCTCGTCCCGACCGACATGCAGGCCGCCGAGCGCCGGCTGGGCCAGTTGGGCTCGTTCGCGGAGCTCGCGGCGCTGGATCCGGCGAGCGGCGTGACGGTCACAACGGCCGACCACGAATCCGTGACGGTGACCACCATCCGCTGGCAACCGCCCGCTGACGCTCTCGGCGGCGCCGCATTCCTCGCACCTGACGGGGTCGTGGTCGAATACGCGGTCACCGACACGCGGGCGTTCGTCGGCATCGGCGATGCCTTCGTCGAGCGTGTGCTCGCCGTCGAGGCGACGGGATCCCTCGCGGTGAACCCGGGCTACAGCGAGGCCGTCGCCGAGCTCGGGGGATCGACGAACACGGCGACGATGTGGCTCGATCTCATTCGGGCGCGGGAGGCGCTCGAGGCGATGGTCGCGACCACGGAGGCGCACGACGGCTACGTCGCGAACGTCCGGTCATGGCTCATCCCGCTCCAGCGGCTCGTGAGCGTCGCGCGCCTCGAGGGCGACCTGGTGGTGACGCGGGCGATCCTGTACGTGGATGCCGGCGCTCCCTGAGCCGCTGAAGGCGCTCCCGGACGCGGGCCCCGCGGCATCGGGCCTCGCATCGGCGGAAGCGAGGTTGCGCGCGGCCGGAGTCGAGCCGATGGCGTGGAGCAACGGTCCCGGCGACCGGTACGGGGCCCACGATCACGGCTACACCAAGCTCCTGGTGTGCGCCGAGGGCTCGATCACGTTCCTCATCGGCCCGGAGTCCACGCCGGTCGAGCTGACGCCCGGGACGGGGTTCGTGCTGCCGCCGCGGACGCTCCATGCCGCGGTCGTCGGGCCGGACGGCTGCACCTGCGTCGAGGGCCATCGGCCCTGAGTATCAGTCCCGGCGATCGAGCAGCAGGTC
>DASWGW010000051.1:0-11392 GCA_036393435.1 Candidatus Limnocylindria bacterium
ATCAGCTCCATGAATCCTCCGAGTACGGTCGGCGGTCACGATGGGCGGACGCGGCCGACCGGGGTTGAGACAAGGGAAACGCCGGCAGGGTTGACCCCCGCCAGCGAGTGCCGGCGGATTCTAGCACGGACCGCCCCAAACCGGCCCGCAACGGCCACGTCACGGAAGCCAGCGCGGGCGCGAACCCTCCGGTGCGAGCACGGTCCGCTCCCCCGTCTCGAGATCCAGCAGCTCCAGGCGTCCTGGCGCCACGACCAGGACCATCGCGTCCTCGCCGGTCGCGAAGGCCGCCCCGAGCACTTCCTCGTCGGCGGTCGCGGGAACGAGCTCGCCGGCGTCGTCCGGGCCATCGCTCAGGTACAGGCGGCCCCCCGCCAGGTAGGCCACGCGGCCGTTGCGGTCGATGCCCGCGAGCGTGGTCCCGGCCCCGATGGCGGTCTCGCCGAGTGCGGTGCCGGATCGGCTCATCAGGCCGACCGAGAGGTCCTCTGCCTGGCCCTCCATCGGGTGGACGAGGCCGTCCGGTGAGAGCAGTCGGACGCCCACTGCGCGAGGGCGGTGCGTGACGAGGATGGCGGATGAGTCCGGCAGCCAGGCCGGGGGTGCGACCGCCACGGACTCCACGCTCGTCAGCCGCTCGGAGGGGAGCTCCAGGATCGCGACGCTCCCGGCGAGGTCGACGAAGGCGAGGGCCTGGCCGTCGGGCGAGAACTGGGGCGCGCGGAGGAGGCCGGAGCCGTCGCCGTCCGAGGGGGACGGGGTCGGGTCGGCTCCGATCTCCGCCGGAAGCTCGACCTGCCTGGGGTCGTCGCCGTCCGCCGAGCTGATCCACAGGCCAAGGCCCTCGCCCGTCGCCGCGTCGGCGCGGCCGAAGGCGAGGCGCTGGCCGTCGGGCGCATAGGCGGGGTCGAACTCGAGGTGTCCCTCGTCGGTGAGCACCTCGCGTCCCGACCCGTCGGCGCGCATGGCGATGAGCCGCCGGCCGTCGGCGACGACCATGCGGCTGCCGTCGGGCGAGACCGCGTAGTCCAGCACGGGCCTCAGCTCGGTCGAGACCTGGTGCTGGCCGGACCCATCGGGATTCATGGCCCACACGTTGGCGATGCCGGCTCGATCGCTGATGAACGTGACCTGGTTCGAGAGCGCCGCGGCCGGGGCGCCGGTGGTGAAGGACCAGGTCAGGGGCTCGGCCATCCGGCCACCGTCGACGGCGCGCAGGCCGGGCGCGATGGAGACCTCGAACGTCGTGTTCAGCGGCAGCGGGCCGGAGGGGGTGAAGCGCAGGATCGTCCCCGAGGTCGCATCGGCGTCTTCGACCGGTGAGCCCTCCGGCGACACGACCTCCAGCGAGCCCGCGATGTCCGGCCCGATGGTGACGAGGTCGGCCGAAGCCGAATCCGGATCGATGGGCCGATCGAAGACGACGGCGATCGAGGTGCTCGGGGCGATCCCGTCGACGCCCTCGGCCGGGAAGACGCCCACGGGCTCGAGTCCCGCGGCCACAGTCCGGAAGGAGATGGTGACCGGCTCCCCGAGCGCCACACCAGCGACGTCGGCCGCCGCACCGCCGATGCGGATCACGTACGCCCGACCCGGAGCCAGCGCGTCGGCCGGCACGATCTCCAGCACCTCGCCGCTCCACCGCAGCTCGTGGGGGATCTCGGGCTCGATGCTCAGTTCGCGCTCGACCGACTCGGTGTCCATGAAGGTCGAGAAGGTGATCTGGAGCGGGTCCTCGACCGCGACGTCGCGCGCGCCGTCCTCGGGGAGCGTCTCGGCCACGGCCGGCCGGCCGGATGTCGTGAACGTGAAGGTCGGAGGCGGGGTGCGGATGCGATTGCCGGACAGGTCACGGATGCCGCTGCCGACGGTGGCCACGTACGTCGTCTCGAGCGCGAGCCGGTCGCGCGGCGTGAAGATCATGGTGCTGCCGCTCCACGAGACGCTGCCCTCGACGGCCGGCGCCAGGACCAGAGGGGCCGTCCCGGCGTCGACCTGCACGGGCTCGTTGAAGGTCACCTCGAGGCTCGTGGTGATCAGGGCCGTCTCGCGATCGTCGGGAAGCGACTGGGTCAGCTCGAAGCCGAGCACCTCCGGCGGCCGCGCGTCGACCGTGCTGGCGACGTACAGAACCGCGAGGAGGACGAGCGCGCCGACCGAGAGGACGACGAGGCTGCGGAAGACGATCAGACGCACCGCAGAGCGCCCGGTTCAGCGATGTCGGAGGCGCGCGGGGAGTATCTGGAGCTCGTCGCGGTACTTGGCGACGGTCCGCCGGGCGAGCGCGATGCCGAGCTCGGCAAGCGCGTCGGCGATCTCCTGGTCCGAGTACGGGTGCTGCGGATCCTCGGTCTCGATCATCCGCTTGATCTGGTCCTTGATGCCGAGCGACGCGGTGAAGAAGTGGCTGAACGGCACGACCTCGCCCGAGGGGATCATCACGTACTTGTCCGCGGTGGCCCGGCTGACCGTGGACTCGTGCATGCCGATGAGCTCGCCCACCTCCGCCCGCGTCAGCGGCACGAGGTGCTGGACGCCGTTGAGGAGGTAGTCGCGCTGGCGTTCGACCAGGCATTCGGCGATGCGCTGGATGGTCGCGCGGCGACGGTTGATGTTGTCGATGAAGAACTTCGCGCGCCCGACGTACTGGCGCACGTGCTGCTTCTCGTCCTCGGTCGTCTCGCTGCTCCGCAGCTTGGAGGACAGGCTGGAGTAGATCGGCGCGACCTGCAGGGCGAAGCGACGCGACTCGACCACCTCGACCTGCAGCTCGTCGTCGATCTCGCGGATGAGGACGTCGGGGCGGATGATCGCCCGCGACGTGTCGCCGCTGACGGCCGCGGTGAAGGCAGCTGTCGGATACGGGTTGAGATTGCTCTTCACGAACTCCCAGACGGCGACCACCTCTCGCTGCGTGGCGCCGATGGACGCGGCCACCTCACGGAAGCGTCGCTCGCCGAGGTCGGCGAGGTGCTTGCCGATGACGGCCTCCGCGTGGGGAGGAACGTCCATCTCGCCCTGCTCGCGCAGGTACTGAACCTGGGCCAGGAGCGACTCGGTGATCGAGCGTGAGCCGATGCCGATCGGCTCGAGCCCCTGCATCGCGAGCAGCACCTGGCCGACGTCCGCCGGCGTCACACCGGTCGCATCGGCGATCTCGGCATCGCTCTGGGTCAGGAAGCCGTTCGAGTCGAGCGCGCCGATGACGTGGTCCGCGACCGGGTGCAGTCGCGACGGCAGGAGCGCGTGCAGGTTCCAGGTCAGGTGGTCCTCGAGCGTGAAGTCCGCCTCGGCGCGCGCGATCGGGTCGAACTCGTCGTCCTCGTCGCGCATCCGGACCCCCCCGTCGCCCGGGAGGTCATCGGCCGTCAGCAGCCGACCAGCATCCTCGCCCTCGTTCTTGCGCGGCATGCACTCGGTGCAGTAGTTGCCGGTCACCGGGTGGCCGCAGATCGGGCACGAGGAGAGCTCCTGCATCTCGAGCGCCGGGTTCTCCTCCAGCTCCTGTGCGATCGCCTCCTGGAGCTCGACCGAGCTCATCTGCAGGATGTAGTTCGCGGCGATCTGCTTCGGGGTCACCTTGACGTGCAGTACCGGCTGGAGCTGCTGACTGACCTCGATGGACATGGGACCTCGAGACGTTGGGCTTGATCGCTTCCACGGCAAGAGTAGAGGAATGCGCCTAGCGGGGCGCGGCGTTGACCCTGCGGACGACGGGCGCATCGGCCCCGAAGGTGACGAGGCTGTAGGCGCCCGGGTCGTTGGCGAGCCGCTCGCGGTAGTCGCGCATCGGCCACCCCAGGAGGGCGCACAGCCGAAGGCGGTTCACATGGTTGTGCGCCACCACGATGGCGCAGCGGGCCCGGTCCTCGCCGAGCCACGCCTCGAGCGGCTGCAGGACGGCGAAGGCGCGCCGTGCGACGTCCGCACCGCTCTCGCCGTCGGGGCAGCGCGTCCCGTACGGATCGGCCTCCCACGCTGCCCGGCGCTCGGGATCGCGCGCCCGGCACTCCTCCACGGTCAGCCCGTCCCACGCGCCGTAGTCGATCTCCATCAGGCCCGCGAGGGCCTCGACGGCATCCGCCAGCCCGAGGCCGCCGGCGATCGCCGCCGCGGTCTGACGGCAGCGGAGGGCAGGGCTGGAGACGAGACGCAGCTCGTCGTGCGGCAGCTCCTCGAGCTCCGCGGCAAGCGTGGCGCCCAGGCGGACGGCGAGCCGCTCACCCGCGGGGGCCAGCGGGGGGTCGCTGCGCCGGCCGAGATTGCGTCCGCTCTCCGATGCGGCGGTCGTTGTGTGACGGACGAGGATGAGGCTGCCCATCTGCGGCCCGAGTCTACCCGTGCGTGTGAGTTATCCTTTCGCCGCCCCGCCCCGCTCGGTACCCGATGACCTACGCCCACGACGACACAGCCGACCCCGGCGCGCCCGCCCCAGGCGAGCGCGCCGGTTCGCGCCGCGCCCTGGGCTGCGCCTTCGAGATCGTCGAGACGCTGGTCCTGACGCTCGTCATCTACCTCGTCATCCACAACTTCGTGGCGCAGCCGTTCGAGGTCCAGCAGAAGTCGATGTTCCCGACCATCGTCGAGGGCGAGTACATCCTCATCGACAAGCTCACCCCGCGCTTCGGCAACTACGAGCACGGCGACGTGGTCGTCTTCGAGCCTCCGGTGGGCTCCGGCCTGGACAGCGAGGGGATCCCGTTCATCAAGAGGGTCGTCGGCCTGCCCGGCGACACGGTGAGCCTCGAGAACGGGCGCGTATTCGTCACGCGGCCGGGCGAGAGCCCGGTGCGCATCGAGGAGCCATACGTGGTACGGGAGGAGGACGGCTCGACGGCCGCGACGCTCCCGCGCAACGGCGAGCCGGTCACCGAGTGGGTGGTGCCCGAGGGCTCGTACTTCGTCATGGGCGACAACCGGCCTGAGAGCCAGGACTCGCGGGCGTTCGGCCCGATCCCGGAGGACCTCATCCTGGGCCGCGCCTGGCTGCGCTACTTTCCGCTCGAGCGCGTGGGCCTCATCGAGCGTCCGGAGTACCCGTCGCTGGCGGTCGAGGAGCCTGCCAGCGGGCGGCTCGTGCCGTCGGGTGCGCGACCCTAGGTCGCCTCAGCCGCGGGGCGGTTCCTCCGCGACGATCCAGGCGTCGACGTCGCGCGCGTAGTCGGAGAGCGCATCGGCTCCGAACCACAGCTCGAGCTCGGCCTCGGCGGTGTTCGTCGCGTCGGAGGCGTGGACGAGGTTGCGGAGCCCGCTGATGCCCAGGTCGCCGCGGATCGTCCCGGGCTCGGCCTCGTTGGGCATCGTCCTGCCGACCATCAGGCGCACCGTGTCGATGGCGTCGGGGCCCTCGAGCGCGATGGCCGCAACCGGCCCGGACGTGATGAACTCGACGAGGCCGGCGTAGAAGTGCTTTCCGGCGTGGACCGCGTAATGCCGCTCGGCCATGTCTCGCGGCACGCTCAGAAAGCGCAGGCCGACGACCTTGAGGCCCTTGCGCTCGAAGCGGCCGAGGATCTCGCCGATGAGGCCGCGCTGAACGGCGTCGGGCTTGGCGAGGACGAGGGTGCGCTGCATGTGGACGGTGCTCTAGCGGTGGTGACCGATGCCGCCGCATGCGCGGCGGGCGCAGGTTGACAGGGGGTCAGGCCTTCCGGTCGGCGGCGCGGTCGTACGCCTGGTTGGCCTCGACCTCGCGTCCCGCGGCGCGGAGCAGGTCGCCGTAGAGTAGCAGACGGTCCGACGACGGCTGCGCGCCCAGGGTGGGCTCCAGGATGGCGACGCCGTCACCGGCCAGCGACGGATCGAGCCGCACGGCGATCGACATCTCGACGTCCCCGCGGTCGATGGCGCCCGACACGTACGCGACCCGCGCCTCCTCCATTCGACCGCGAGCCGCGGCCCTGCGCGCGTCGTCCGGAGGCTCGTCCGGCAGGTCGTCCTGCGGTCGATCCGCCGACCACGGTGGCCGCGCCCGCCGCGGCGGCTCCGGCAGCAGCTCGGCCGGCAGGGGCCACGTCGCGCGGCCATGCGCGCCCGCGCGCAGGGCGAACGTGTCGTCCACCCCGATGTTGTCGACGACGCGCTCCACCGCTCCGGCCGCGCGGTCGAGCTCGCCCGCCGCCGCGAGCACCTCGGCCTCAATGATCGTGGCGATCGGCAGTCGCCGCTGCGGGCTGCCCGGGCGCACGCCGTCGAGCGCGGCGCGCGCCGCCAGCAGGCGCTGCTGGCGCCAGAGCGCCTCCGCGAGGAGCGTGCGAGCCGCGTCGGTCTCGTCGCCACCGCCGATGCCCGAGGCCTCGAGCCACGCGATCCGGCGGCGCACGGTGCCCTCCGCGAGCCCGGGCAGGCCGGCGTCGATCTGCGCGCGCGCCAGCGCGAGCTCGTCGACGAGCACGTCGATGAGGTGGACCTCGCGGTCGGAGCCTTCCTCGGGCGGCGGCGTGTCGTCGGTCATGGGCGCTGCAGCGCCCGCTCGAGGCCGGCGCGCGAGCGGAAGGGTCCGAGCACCGCCAGCCGGGCCTGCGATGGGGCGAGGTAGCGCGCGGCCACCCGCAGCACGTCGTCGGCCGTGACCGCCTCCAGCCGCTCGACCACCTCCTCGACGGTGAGGATGCGTGGCAGCAGGGCCTCGCCCGCGCCCAGCCAGCCCGCAACGGCCCCGCTCTCCTCCATCCGCAGCTCGAGCCGCCCCCGCGCGTACGCACGCGCGCGATCCAGCTCCTCCGGGCGCACCCGCTCGCCGGCAATGCGGTCGAGCTGCTCCACGATGCCGCGGATGACGCGAGCCGCATCGGTCGGGTCGAAGCCCGCGTGGACGCCGAAGGTGCCGGCGTCGGCGTAGGACGCGCTGAACGTGGAGACGTCGTAGACGAGCGAGCGACGCTCGCGGAGCTCCAGGAAGAGGCGGCTGCCCATCCCGTCGCCCAGGATGGCGCCGAGGATGTCGAGGGTCCAGCGGTCGGGATCGTCGCGCGCCACGCCGGGCATGCCCAGGCACAGGTTGCCCTGCGCCAGGCGCCGGTGAGACACCCGAATCGACCCGGGCGGCGCGGGCTTCGGGGCCGGCGCGGCCACGGGCGGCCGGGCGGGCGGAGATTCGTCGAGCGGCGGGCCGTCGGCGCGCCACTCGGCCGCCATGCGGACCACCTCGTCGTGGCCGATCGCTCCGGCGGCGGCGAGCACCATCCGCCGGGTGCGATATGCGGCACGCCAGTGCCCGACCACGCGGGCATGCGTCGCCCGCCGCACGCTGCCGATCGAGCCCGCGATCTCGCGTCCGAGCGGGTGCCGGCCGTACAGGAGGCCGTCGAAGATCGTGAAGACGTGATCCGCGGGCGAGTCGACGTACATGCGGATCTCGTCCACGATCACCGGCTTCTCCGCGGCCAGGTCCCGCCGCCGCAGGAGCGGGTGCAGCGCGAGCTCGCTCACCGCCTGCAGCGCCACGCCGGCGCGCTCGGCGGGCACCTTGGCGCCGTAGACCGTCAGCTCTCGGTCGGTGCTGGCGTTGACCGCACCGCCGACGCCCTCGACCAGCTGCGACAGCATGCCGGCCTCGGGAAACCCGCGGGTGCCCTTGAACACGAGGTGCTCGAGGAAGTGCGACAGCCCGGCCTGCAGCTCGGTCTCGTGCCGCGACCCCACCAGCACGAGGAGCGCGACGCTCGCGGACCGGGCGCCGGGCATGGTCTGCGTGACGACGCGGAGGCCGCTCGGCAGGACCGTCCGCCGGTGCGAGCCTGGATTACGAGATGAGCGCGTTCGCGCCCGCGCCTGGGTGGCGCTCACGCGCCGTCCTCGTCCTCGTCCGATCGCTCGCCGTCGCCGTCGGCCTCGGCCGACATGAGGAGCTCCATCTGGATGAAGCGGAGGTCGCGCGCCAGCTCGCCGGCATTTCGCGGGATCGGCCGGCCGCCGGGCTGGGCCGCGGGCTCATCGGCCTCACCCGGCTCCGTGAGACGCGGGACCCCGGCCGTCGCGAACTCCAGCACCACCCGCTCGTTTCCGATGACGAGCGTGTAGACGAGCAGCTGGTCGCTGGTGGTGTCGAACTGCAGGTAGTCGAAGGAGTCGAGGTTCAGGCAGATCGCCAGCGGCGTGAAGTACGAGGCGACGTCGGGGTGATCGACGACGATGCGCTCCACCCAGCCCGTCCCGCTCGACTCCGCCCGCGGCCCGCGGTAATACGTGTAGCTGACGGTCTGCTTCAGCAGCGGGCGCAGGATGTTGTAGATGTCGTTCTTGCCGGTGACGACGCCGGTATTGATGTAGAGCTTGGCGGGCGCCTGTGACATCGGCTCGCTTACGCACGAAAAGCGGGTGGTTTCCGAGTCTACACCGCGACGCCGGCGCGCCGGAGGCGCCTGCGACCGCTGCTACGATACGCCTCGTGAAGCTGCTGGCCGCAGACATCGGCAACACGAACGTCACGATCGGCCTGTTCGAGGACGACCGCCTGGCGCGCTCGTGGCGCGCGATCACACGCCCGAACGCCACGACCGACGAGGTCGCCGCGGTGCTGGCGGGCCTCCTGGCGCTCGACGGGCATCGGCTCGACGAGCTCGACGCCGTCGCCCTCGCCAGCGTGGTGCCTCCGCTCACCGAGACGTGGGAGCGGCTGGCCACCGAGCGCATCGGTGTCGAGCCGGCACTGCTCGAGGCCGCGACCCTGGAGGGGATCCTGGAGATCCGCATCGACCGGCCCGCGGAGGCCGGCGCCGACCGCCTCGCGAACGCGCTCGCGGCGCGAACCGAGTTCGGCGGCCCGGCCATCGTCATCGACCTCGGCACGAGCACGAACTTCGACCTCGTCGACGCCGACGGCGCGTACATCGGCGGCGCGATCGCGCCCGGGATGGGGCTGTCGCTCGAGGCGCTCGTCGGACGCGCCAGCAAGCTGCCGCGGATCGAGCTGCGACGGCCGCCCTCGGCCATCGGCGCCAACACCGTCCACGCCATGCAGTCCGGCGCCGTGCTCGGCTACATCGGGCTGGTGAGCGGCCTCCTCACCGCCCTGCGCGGTGAGCTGACCGAGCGGTCTCCCAAGGGCAGCCGCGTGACGGTCGTGGCCACCGGCGGCTACACGCACCAGCCGTGGCTGCGGGAGGTGCCCGGGATCGACGCGGTGGAGCCGGACCTGACGCTGCGCGGCATCCGCTACGCGTGGTCGGCGATGCGCGACCGGCGGCGCGCGACCGCGCGGAGCGCCGAGGCGTGACCGGAGGCGTGACCGAGGGCAACGCGAGCCTGGCGGGTCGCCGCATCGTGGTCGGCGTCTCGGGCAGCATCGCCGCGTACAAGGCGGTGACGCTCGTGCGGCTCCTCGCCGAGCGTGGCGCGGTGGTCGACGTCGCGATGACCCCGTCCGCGACCCGCTTCGTCGGCCCGCTCACCTTCGCCAGCCTCACCCACCGCCCGGTGCTCGACGACGTCCTCGAGCTCGACGGCGACCAGCAGATCGCCCACATCGAGCTTGCGGAGGCGGCCGATGCGGTCGTGCTCGCGCCGGCGACCGCGAACCTCATCGGCCAGCTGGCGGCGGGACTGGTCGGCGACGCGGTGACGGCGATCGCCTGCGCGACCGGCGCGCCCATCATCGTGGCGCCCGCCATGGACGCCGGGATGTGGACGAATCCCGCCACCCAGCGCAACGTCGTCACGCTGCGCGACTTCGGCTACCTCATCGTCGATCCGGAAGTCGGCGAGCTGGCCAGCGGCCTCACCGGCATCGGGCGCCTTGCCGAGCCGGCGACGATCGTGAGCGCGGTCGAGCACCTGTTCGCCCGTTCCGGCGACCTCGAGGGCCTGCACGTCGTCGTGAGCGCCGGGGGCACCCGGGAGCCGCTCGACCCGGTCAGGTGGATCGGCAACCGCTCGTCCGGGAAGATGGGCACCGCCATCGCGGAGGCGGCGCGTGACCGGGGAGCCGCGGTGACGCTCATCGCCGGCGCCATGAGCGTGACGGCGCCGCGAGGCGTCACGGTGATCGAGGCGACCACGGCACAGACCATGCGCGAGGCGGTGGTGCGCGCCGCGCCGCAGGCCGACATCCTCGTCATGGCCGCCGCGGTCGCCGACTTCGCTCCGGCGCGCCCGTCCCAGCGCAAGATCAAGCGCTCGGGGGCGAACCTCCAGATCGAGCTCGTGCCCAGCGCGGACATCGTCGCCGAGGTGGGCGAGATGCCCGACGACGTCCGCCCCTTCCTCATCGGCTTCGCGGCCGAGTCCGCCGACCTCGAGGCCAACGCCGCCGCCAAGCTGCGCGACAAGGGCCTCGACCTCATCGTCGGCAACGTGGTGGGAGGGCCGTTCGACGCCATCGGCTCGGACGAGAACAAGGTCACCGTCTTCGGAGCGGAGGGAGCCCTGACGGACTGGCCGATGCTGCCGAAGCGGCAGGTGGCCGAGCGGCTGTGGGACCTCATCGGAGACCGATACCGTCGCGACCGCGCCCGGACGGAGGCCGAGACGACCGCGACCCCCGGACGGAGGCGCCGCCGAACGTGACCGGCGGCTCCGCGCGCGTCGCGCCGGTCCGCGTCGCCCAACCGTGATCGTCGTCCACCGGGCGGACGAGCTGCGGGACGCGATCCTCGAGCGCCGTCGGGCGGGCGACAGCATCGGCTTCGTGCCGACGATGGGCATGATCCACGCGGGCCAGCTCTCGCTCGTGCGCCGAGCGGCGGAGGACAACGGCTGCGTCGTCGTCTCGAGCTTCGTCAACCCCGGGGAGTTCAAGAGCCTGGACGAGGCGCATCCGGGCATCCGTGACCACCCGCGCGACCTCGCCCTCCTGGAGCACGAGGGAGCCGCCATCGCCTTCGTGCCCGAAGTCTCGACGCTCTACCCACCCGACGACACCACGCGCGTCACGGTCGAGGGCCTCACGCGGCAGCTCGAGGGGGCCTCGCGGCCCGGACATCTCGACGGCCTGACGACCGTGATGCTCAAGCTCCTGCACCTCGTCGGTCCGGCGCGCCTCTACCTCGGACAGCGCCACGCGCAGCAGGTGGTGATCGTGCGCCGGCTGCTGCGTGACCTGTTCCTGAACGTCGAGCTCGTGGTGTGCCCGACCGTGCGCGACGACGACGGCCTGGCCGTGTCGAGCGCGAACGCGCTGCTCGGCGTCGAGGAGCGGCACGCGGCGACGTGCCTGTACGCGGCGCTGTCTGCCGCGAAGGCCGCGTACGACGCCGGCGAACGGTCGGCCGAGGTCCTCCGCTGGCGCATGACCGACGTGCTGTCACGCGAGCCGAAGGCGCGCGTCGACTACGTTTCTGTGGCCGATGCGGCGACGCTCGTGGAGCTCCAGCGCATCACCGGCCCCGCGGTCGCCCTGGTCGCCGCCTGGATCGGCCACGCGAGGCTCACCGACAACATGCCGCTCGGGTCG
>DASWGW010000052.1:0-1755 GCA_036393435.1 Candidatus Limnocylindria bacterium
GAGCCACGCGTCCTCGCGCATCTCGCCCAGCTGCTCGGCGCCGATGAGGCCCGCGGTCTCCTCGGTGAGCGGCGCGGCGACCACCACGATGTCGCTCTGGCGCAGCACCTCGTCCAGGCGGTCGAGGCCGTAGAGCTCGACCTTCGAGCCCTCGCCGGCACCGCGCTCCGGATGGCGCCGGGTAGCGACGATGCGGCAGCCGAACGGCTTCAGGAGCCGAGCCACCTCCTGACCGATGTCGCCGTAGCCGACGATGCCGACGGTCAGCTCCGACAGCTCCCGGCCCCGGAGCGGCTGCCAGGTCCGCTCGCGCTGGAGCTCGAGGAGCTGCGGCAGCCGCCGCGCGATGGCGAGCGCCATCATGACGACGTACTCCGCGATCGGCCGGCTGAAGACGCCGCGAGCGTTCGTGACGATCAGGCCGCGCTGGCGAACGGCGGGGGTGGTGACGCGGTCCACGCCGGCGGACGCCGAGTGGATCCAGCGCAGTTTCGGCGCACGGGTGACGACGTGATCCAGGACGGAGGCCGGCACCGCTCCCAGCAGCAGCACTTCGGCCTGCTCGAAGACCGCGGCCTCGTCCTGGTCGCCGTGGATGCGGCCGTCCGCCGCGATGCGCACGCAGCGCACGCCGTCGACTGCCTCGATGCGGGCGGCGAGCTCGCGGGACAGCGGGGCGCCGAGGATAGGGCTGGCGAGGACGGTGAGGGCCGGCTCGCTCAGGCTGCGCCTCCCTCCACTCGCGCGATCCATCGCTCCGGGGCGCGGATCTCATCGAGCGTCGGCAGCATCTCGGGGCCGGTCCACACCCGGTTGAGGAACTCGCGGCTGCGCTGGGCAATGACCGCATCGGCGAAGCGCTCCCCCGCCGCGTACTGCTCCATCTTCAGGTCGAGCCCGGTGAGCCGCATGATCGCCCGCTCCACCGCGCTGCGTCGCTCGCCTCTCCGCTCGAACCGGTCGTGCAGCTCGGCGAAGTTGGTCAGGATCCGGGCGCCGGCCGCGTTCATGACGTGGTTCGAGTAGCCCTCGAGCACCGACATGAGCGCCTGGGTGCGCTGGAAGGTGCCGCGCTGTTTCGGCGTCATGATGCGCTCGAGCCAGTGCCCCTCCCCGCCGGAGATCGCGTCGCGCAGGCGAGCCGCCAGGCCGCCGGACTCGCTGGCGAGCTGCTCCACCGCCTCGGCCACCAGGTCCGCGAAGTACGGGCGCAGCCACGGGTGGGCCTCGAACTCGAACGCGTGGGTGGCCTCGTGCAGGGCGATGAAGGTCCGGAAGTCGTCGCGCGGGATGCGCAGCGCGGCCGCGGTCGCCACGATGTTCTGCTCCACGAAGTGCAGCCGCCCGCGGTTGGGCCCGGCGGCGAGCAGGCTGACGTCGTACTGGCCGAGCACCTTGCGGCCCAGGAAGGCGAGCATGAAGCCGAGCTGCTGGTTGCCGACGCTGCGGTTCACCCAGCGCGACACCGCGCGCCCCGCGGTGTCCGGACCGCTCTGCGACTCCAGCAGCGCCCGCTCGATGCGGTCGAACAGCGTGCGGAAGGTGGCGAGGTTCAGGTCCACCCACTGCGTGCGGTCGACGACGGCCGGAGTCTCGAGCGCCGCCGGCAGCGCTGAGCCGATCTCCTCCGCCACGGTGGGCTCGATGCGCAGGAGCGTGGCGCGGTAGAAGGCCTCCGCCTCCGCGCGCTGCCTGGCGGGGATCGGGGCAGCGGCGTCGCCGAGCCGGCGGTGGGCGATGTCGCGCACCGTCTCC
>DASWGW010000053.1:0-8284 GCA_036393435.1 Candidatus Limnocylindria bacterium
GACTTGATCTCCGCGACGATCCCGGAGGAGGTTGTTGCGATGCTCAGAGCCCCCAGCGCGGTGATGCGCTTGTCAATAGCCTATGGAGTCCCACGGGGCCTATTTTACCACTTGTCAAGTCTACGGATGTCGACGAGCCCCTCCCGGCTCGCGCTCGTTGGACGCGACCCACTCCGTCCGCGATGATCGAGGCGATACCACCTGGCTCGTCGGTTCCGATACGTCCTGGCGACGATTCGAGAGCCGGGCCGCACGATCCGCCCGCGCCTGGCGCGGCGGGCTCTCGTCGCGGTGTTGCCGCGGGTCGAACGCCATGCGGGCAAGCGCTTGCCGTGCGAGCCAATATCCGGCACTCTGAGTCGAGATGGCTCCGCGAATGCGTGACCGCTACGCCCTCCAGTTCACTCTTCTGGCGGCCCTCACGTTCGCGCTGATCTCCTGTGGGGGCACCGCCGCGCCCGATACCTCGGCGCCGAGTGGCAGCGCTGCCGGTGAACCCTCCATGGTGCCGGACGACCTGCTGGACGCGCTCGAGCCCACCGGGAGCGGCGCCGCTCCGTCGGCCCCGCCGGATGGCGGGCGTGCGCTCGGCGGTACCCCATACCACGGGGCAGCCGCCCGGCTTCGTGACACGCTTGCCGCGAACGGCTTCGACGTCGCGGTGCTCGACGTCCACGTCCTACCCGTCGCCGGCACCGGCGAGGCGCTGCTCGTGCTGCAGGTCGACGAGTCGCTGGCAGACGGCGCGCTTCCCGATGACGCGGGACCGGAGCTCGAGGCGGTCTTGAACGCGGAGGCGGCGATCGCCGTCAACGTCACTCGCCTGGTGGTCAACGTTCGCGCCAGCGACGCGGAGGGACCGCTGGTGATCACGTTCACCGCCAGCGTGGACACGCTGCGGGCGATGATCGCCGGGGAGCTGAGCGCGGAGCAGAGCCAGGATGCCATCCTGATCGGGGTCACTCGGCCATGACGCGCTGGCGCTCGTTCGCCGCAGGCCTGCTGGCGGTCGCCATGTCGGGCTGCGCGGGGCTCACCACCGAGGAGATCCTGGAGGTTCTGCCCGCCACCGACCTCGCCGCCTCCGACGATCCGGCCGTCCGTGGCGCCGGTGCCTCCAGTAGGACGATTTCGGACATCGAGCAGGCCCAGGACTCGATGAACACTGCGGTCCAGGATCACGACCACGAGGCGATCGAGCGCGCCATCGTGCTGCGCCCCTTCGACCCCTACTACCCGCTGGTCAAGGCCGCGCTGCTCACCGCCGCGGGCGACGACCTCGGCGCCCTGCGCGCGGCCGATCACGCAGCCGAGGTGTTCAACGCGGACGCGGCGAGCGGGCTGCGACGCAACCTGCAGATGGCCGACGCCTACCTGGTCGTACGGGAGAGCTACCCACGCGGAACCCCCGAATGGGAGAGGACCAACCGGGTGTACTGCGCTGCGCTCGAGCGGTACACCGAGCAGCTCGGTTCGGGCCCGGATTCCCGGGCCACGTCTCTCTTCGTGACCCTGAGCCACCCGACCGAGGACTGCCCGACGCCGTAGCCCTACTTGTCGCGCTGCTCGGTCCTCGAGATCGCCGCCTGGGCGGCGGCCAGCCGCGCGACCGGGACGCGGAACGGCGAGCAGCTCACGTAGTCGAGCCCGACCTCGTGGCAGAAGGCGATGCTCTGCGGGTCGCCGCCGTGCTCGCCGCAGATGCCGATCTTGAGCTTGGGCTTGGCGGCGCGTCCCTTCTCGACGCCCATCCGCACCAACTGGCCGATCCCGGCGGTGTCGAGCACCTGGAACGGGTTCTCGGGCAGGATCTTGCGGTCGACGTACTGCATCAGGAACTTGCCCTCCGCGTCGTCTCGCGAGAAGCCGAAGCCCATCTGCGTCAGGTCGTTCGTGCCGACGCTGAAGAAGACGGCGTGCTCCGCGATCTCGTCCGCGGTCAGGGCGCCGCGCGGCACCTCGATCATCGTCCCGAACTTGTAATCCACCTGCTGCCCACTCTTCTCGACGATGCGGGCGACCTCGGCCTCCAGGATCGTCCGCGTCTCGCGCAGCTCGTTCACGTGCCCGACGAGCGGGATCATGATCTCGGGCAGCGGGGTGCGTCCCTCCGCGGCGACCCGGGCGGCCCCCGCCAGGATCGCGCGGCCCTGCATCTTCACGATGTCGGGCACCATCAGCCCCAGGCGCACGCCGCGCAGGCCGAGCATCGGGTTCTGCTCGCGCATCGCCTCGACCGCGTGCAGGAGCTCCTCCTTCTCCGCCAGCTCGGCGTCGTGCGAGCCGGCGCGCACGCGCCCGCGCTTCCCCGGCGTGAGGACCTTGAGGGCCCGCGTCGCGTCCTTCTCCCCGAAGAGGCGGGTGAGCGTCTTCTCGAGGGCGGGGCTGACGCGGTCGGTGACCGTCTCCGGAAGGCCCCGGCCGGCGACCTCGCGCAGCGTGCGCAGGCGCGTGACGTCGGCGACGAGCTCCTCGTGGCTGGGCAGGAACTCATGGAGGGGCGGATCGATCAGGCGAATGACGACCGGAAGGCCATCCATGGCCCGGAAGAGGCCGGCGAAGTCATCGGTCTGGAGGCGCTCGAGCTCCTCCAGTGCGGAGTCGAACGTGGTGACCGACTCGCGCTCCTCATCGGTCAACGAGCCGCCCGCATCGGCCTTGGCCTTGGCGGCCGTGGCGGCGTGCGCGTTGAGAATCATGCGGCGCACCGTCGGCAGGCGGTCCTCCTCGAAGAACATGTGCTCCGTGCGGCACAGGCCGATGCCCTGCGCGCCGAATGCCCTGGCTCGTTCCGCGTCACGCGGGTAGTCCGCGTTGGCCCACACCTGGAGCCGGCGTACCTCGTCGGCCCAACCGAGCAGGGTCGCCAGGTCGTGCTCGTCCTCGAAGCGCGCCTCGATGGTCGGCAGCTCCCCGGCGAAGATCTCCCCCGTCGTGCCGTCGATACTGATCAGGTCGCCCTCGCGGATCGTCTGATCGCCGGCCCGCATGACGCGGGCGGAGTAGTCGATCTGGAGGGTCTCCGCGCCGGCCACGCACGGCAATCCCATCGAGCGAGCGACGACGGCCGCGTGCGACGTCGCCCCACCGCGCGCGGTGAGCACGCCCTTCGCGGCGAGCATGCCGTGCACGTCGTCGGGACTCGTCTCGATGCGGACCAGGATCACCGGGTTGCCGGCGTCACGCGCGGCGACCGCCCGATCGGGCTCGAAGATGGCCTGGCCCACCGCCGCGCCGGGCGAGGCGTTCAGGCCCTTGCCGAGCAGCCGGTCGGCGAGCCCCGCCTTGGCGGCCTCGTCGAAGCGCGGCAGGAGGAGCTGGACGATCTGCGCGGGGTCGACGCGCTGGAGCGCCTCGTCCCGCGTGATGAGGTCCTCGTTCGCCATGTCGACCGCGATCTTCACCGCGGCGGGCGCCGTTCGCTTCCCGGAGCGCGTCTGGAGCATGTACAGCGTGCCGCGCTCGATAGTGAACTCGAGGTCCTGCATGTCGCGGTAATGGCGCTCCAGGCGCTGGGCGATCTCCTCGAACTGCGCGTAGACCTCCGGGAGCTCTTCGCGCATATGGCTGATCTTGGCCGGGGTCCGCACGCCCGCCACGACGTCCTCGCCCTGGGCGTTCGTCAGGTACTCGCCGTACAGCTCCTTCTCGCCGGTGTTCGGATCGCGGGTGAAGGCCACGCCGGTGCCGGAATCGTCGCCCATGTTGCCGAAGACCATGGTCACGACGCTCACGGCGGTTCCGAGGTCGTGCGGGATCCTGTTGAACTCGCGGTAGTCGTGCGCGCGCTTCCCGAACCAGGAGTCGAAGACGGCACGCACGGCGAGCTCGAGCTGCCGATACGGATCGGTCGGAAAAGCCTCCCCGGTCTTCTCGCGCACGATCTGCGTGAACCGGTCGGCGACGTCGCGCAGCTGGTCCGCACTCAGGTCGGTGTCGAGCTTCACTCCGGCCCGCTCCTTGGCATGGTCGAACGGCTCGTCGAACTCGGCCGCCGGGATGCCGAGCACGATCCGACCGAACATGGCCACGAACCGGCGCCACGCGTCCCACGCGAAGCGCTCGTTGCCCGTGAGGCGGATGAGCCCCTGCACGGTGTCAGGAGTCAGGCCGAGGTTCAAGACCGTGTCCATCATGCCGGGCATGCTGAACGCCGCCCCGGACCGGACCGAGACGAGCAGGGGGCTCTCGGGGTTGCCGAACCCCTTTCCGGTCTGAGCCTCGAGGTCGTGCATGTGCGCCACGACGTCGTCCCACAGCCCGGGCGGGAGCTCCTTGCCCGCGGCGTAATACGCGTTGCACGCCTCGGTCGTGATCGTGAAGCCGGGGGGCACCGGCAGTCCGGCCCTTGTCATCTCCGCGAGTCCGGCTCCCTTGCCCCCGAGGAGCGCGCGCATCTGCGCGTTCCCCTCGGCGAAGGTGTAGATCAGCTTGCCGGCAGTTGGAGCCGCCCTGGTGCTGGTGCGTCGCGGCTTCGGGCTGGTCGTCGCGCGCTTGCGCGTGGTCGTGGCCATGCGGAGGGTCGACTCCTGTGCGAAGGGACGTGGGGAGCGCCGATTGTACCGCGGGCGCTCAGTCCTCCACGCTACGCGGGCGGGTCGATCGGCTCGACGATGCCCCAGTCACGGAACGTGAGCTGCGCGTCGACGGTCAGGGTGTACGACACTCCTCCTTCGACGACCGCCAGCGTCGCGCGGTGACGGGCGCGGACCGGCACGCCGTCGTCATTCACCCAGACGTCGAAGCGGTTCTCCCTCTCGGTCACGCCGTCGAAGCCGAGCATCCGGAAGTCGAGGCCGCTGCCGCCGAGCCACTTGGTGACGAGCAGATGGTGCAGCGTGATGCCGCTCGTGGTCTCCAGGCCGAGGTACTCGACCTCGCTCACGGCCGAGATGCGGGCGAAGGGGCTTACGGGGCCCGGGTCACCGAACACCTCGACCTGGCTCCAGGCGGCGTCCGGGCCCGCGCGCTGGTAGTACACGCCGTCGACCGAGGCCCCTGACGTCTGGATCGTGTCGGCGCCGGAGACCGCCGTGCTGTCGGCGAACCAGTCGTCTCCGTGAAGCGCGACCGATTCGCTCGTCACCACGTCCGGGCCGGGCGGCTCGACCTGCCGGACGGTGGCCTCCCTGGTCATGGTGAAGGCGGCGCGTGGGTCTCGTGCCTCGCGGAAGAACCGCAGGATGAGGAAGTCCTCGGGGCCGCGCGACGGCAGGGTGCTGGCGATCCGCGGCGAGGCATCCTGCTCCATGCCGCCGAGCACCACCACCGCAGTGATGATCGCCGTGGTGAGAAGCCCGCCGAGGCCTGCCACCATGAGCACGGCGGAGAGCCGTCCGTCCGCCTGCGCCGGAGCCGGCGTGGCGATCGGCGGTGCGAGGGTGAGACCGGCCGCCGACCTCCAGTAGTCGTACCCGCAGCCCGGACAGTAGTGGGGCGCACGCACGCTCACCATCGCGCAGCTCGGGCACGTGATGGGATTAGGGGCGCGCACGATTCGAGACATTTCCCGGGCATCGTCATGTCCGGCAGGCCCGCCGTCCACGGCCGTATGGTCCCGGTCACGGGAGGGTACCGATGCGCCCGGGACCCTACCAGGGCTCTCCGGGGCGCCAGTCGATGGCGATCGGCTCCTCGAGCGCGATGCCGAGCGGGGTCCGGGCCGTGCGCAGCACCATGACCTCGCCGTCGGCGCCGACCGTGCGGATCCGCTCGCCGTCGGGGGTGCGTACGAACGTGGGGCCGGCCCACACGAGCCAGCCCAGGCCGCGATAGAACGCCTGGTCGCGCGTGCCCAGCGCGCCGATCTCGTACTCCTCCCCGATGATGCGCCCGGCCTCGTGCATCACGGCCGTCCCATGCCCGCGTCCCTGCGCGTCTGGCTGCGTGGCCACGTTCTCGACGTACGCGGCGTCGAGCGCCGTGTCGAGCTCCGCGCCGGTGTAGATGCGCCGGTCGACGATCATGGCGTGGGCGACGAGGCCACCCTCGGACTCGGCCATGACGTGGATCCCCTGCCCGACCCGCTCCCACACGCCTGCGAACGGGAAGCGGAAGGCCGCCTCGCATAGCGCGTTGATCCCGGCGAACTCCTCGGCCGACAGCTCGTCGGTGGACACGGTACGGACCCGTCGCGATGCGCTCACGGGCTGACAGACAGCCATCCGCGATCGAACGCCAGCTCGAAGATGGGACGGACGGCGGCGATCGCCCTGCCGATCAGGCCCGCACGCTGCCGATAGAGGGCCCGCGCCTTGCCGAGAACGCGGTCGCGATCGGCGCCTGAGACCTCGGCGGCAAGGGCGCGAAACCGGTCGAAGGCCAGCGTGTCGCGGTCCGCCAGCCAGAGGGCGTCCGCGAGGGCCTCGAGGGCGGCCGGCTCCCCGGGCAAGAGCTCAGCGGCGCGAGACGCCGCCTGGAGCGCCCCGCGCGCGTCACCGGTGCGGGCGAGCGCCTGTGCCAGGGTCAGCCGGGCCCGACCGTTCGATGCATCCAGGCGAACTGCGCGGCGTGCCGCCTCCACGCCCATCGAGGCCTGCGCGGCACCGATGCGCTCGCGCGCCTCGGCAACCGTCCAGTCCGGCTGCCGTGGGTCGTTGCGGGACAGGCGCCCGTACTCGGCCGCCGCGTCCCGGTGCGCGCCGCGACGCGACAGCACGTTCGCAAGCAGCTCGCGATAGCGGATCTCGTCGGGGTCGAGCCGCACGGCGTCGGCCGCATGGCGCTCGGCCTCGTCCAGGCGGCCGAGGGCGAGGAGGGCGCGGGCACGGAGCTCGTGGGCCGCATCGTCCCCGGGGCGCTCGGCGACGATGGCATCGGTGAGGCGCAGCACCTCATCGTGGTCGCCGCGCTCGACGGCCTGCTGGACGTCGGTCAGGCTCGGCACGTCATTCCGGGTCGGCGCGAGGGACGCCGGCCCATTCCGAGCGCCCCGCGACGAGGTCCGCGATGCGCCCTGGAATGAGGTCCAGCGACACGCGCTCCTGGGTCATCGAGTCGCGCTCACGGATCGTCGCGGCACCGTCGTCGAGGCTCTCGACGTCCACGGTGATGCAGTACGGCGTGCCGATCTCGTCCTGGCGCCGGTACAGCTTGCCGATCGAGGCGGTGTCGTCGTACGTGGCGGGGAGGAGCGCCTTCAGGTCGGCGGTGAGGCGCCGGGCGCGATCGACGAGCTCGGGCCGGTTCCGCAGCAGAGGGAGGACGGCGGCCTTGACCGGCGCCAGCATCGGCGCCATGCGCAGCACCACGCGCGACTCCTTCGCGAGCTTCTCCTCCTCGTAGCCATCCACGAGGACCGTCAGCACGGCACGGTCGACGCCCATGGCGGGCTCGATGACGTACGGCACGACGTGGTCCCCCGTCTCCTCGTCGAAGACCGCCAGGCGCTTGCCGCTCGCCGCTGCGTGGGCCTTGAGGTCGAAGTCGGTCCGATCCGCGATGCCCTCGAGCTCCGACCAGCCGATGGGGAACTCGTACTCGATGTCGGTGGTCTGCTTCGAATAGTGGCTGAGCTCATCGGCCTCGTGAGGCCGGAGCCGGAGGCGAGTCCCGTCGATCCCGAGCGCATCGGTCCACCAGCGGTGGCGAGCGTCGACCCAGTAGGCGAACCACTCGTCCTCGTCGCGCGGGTGGACGAAGAACTCCATCTCCATCATCTCGAACTCGCGGTCACGGAAGATGAAGTTGCCCGGCGTGATCTCGTTCCTGAAGCCCCGGCCGATCTGCGCGATGCCGAACGGCAGCTTGCGGCGCATGGTGGTCGCCACGTTGTCGAAGTTCACGAACATGCCCTGCGCCGTCTCGGGACGCAGGTAGGCGATCGTGGCCCTCTCCTCCACCGGGCCGACGTGCGTCGAGAACATCAGGTTGAACTGCCTGGCCTCGGTGAGCGAGCCGCGCGCGCCGCAGTTCGGACAGGCGATCTCGGATGGCGGGCCCTTGAGGTCGTCCTCGCGGAAGCGCAGCTTGCAGTTGCGGCAGTCGACCATCGGGTCGCTGAAGCCCGCGACGTGGCCGGAGGCCTCCCACACGCGCGGGTTCATGATGATCGCCGCGTCGATGCCGACCACGTCGTCCCTGAGCTGAACCATGTGGCGCCACCAGGCCGTCCTGACGTTGTTCTTCAGCTCCACCCCGAGCGGGCCGTAGTCCCAGAAGCCGGCCATCCCGCCGTAGATCTCGCTCGACGGGAAGATGAAGCCGCGGCGCTTGGCGAGGCTGGCGATGACCTCGAAGTTCGGGGCTGGCACGATGGTGCGGCGTCTCCTGCGCGGGCATGAGC
>DASWGW010000054.1:0-13750 GCA_036393435.1 Candidatus Limnocylindria bacterium
CGCCTGGCGCAGGACCGCACCAACGAGCGCTACCTCCCCGGAGTGGTCTTCCCTCCCAATGTCCGCGTCGTGACCGACGATCGATATCTCGCCGAGCCGCATCGGTTCTACGTGCTCGCGGTCCCGTCGGCGCACGTCCGCGCGACGCTTCGAGCCGTGGGTGCCCGCCTCCACCCGGATGCGCCCATCCTGTCGGTCGTCAAGGGCATCGAGCAGGGCACCTTCCGCCGCATGAGCCAGGTCGTTGCCGAGGAGCTGCCGGGCCGTCCCGTGGCGGCGCTGTCGGGACCGAACCTCGCGCGCGAGATCGCCGCGGGCAAGCCCGCGGGCTCCGTGATCGCCTCGGAGGATCCCGACCTGGCGGCCGAGCTCGCCGCCGTGCTCAGCAGCGAGCGATTCCGCGTCTACACCAACCCGGACCTCGTGGGCGTGGAGCTGTGCGGGGCCCTCAAGAACGTCGTGGCCCTCGCCGCCGGCATGGTCGACGGCCTGGGCTTCGGGGACTCGGCAAAGGCGGGCATCATCACCCGCGGCCTCGCCGAGATGACGCGCCTGGGCGTGGCGGCCGGTGCGCACCCGCTCACCTTCGCCGGGCTTGCCGGCGTGGGCGACCTGATCGCCACGTGCATGTCGCCGCTCTCGCGCAACCGCCGCGCGGGCGAGCTGATCGCCTCAGGCGTCCCATGGCCCGAGGCGGGGGAGCGGATTGCGGGCGTGGCGGAGGGCGTCTGGACGCTCGATGGCGCACTGGGGCTCGCGGCCACGCACGGTGTCGAGATGCCCATCGCCGAGCGGGTCCGGGCGGTCGTCTTCGACCATCAGCCGCCCATGGCGGCCGTGGCCGAGCTCATGTCACGCAGCCCGAAGGACGAGCTCGCGACCCTGAGCTCGTAGCCGGCCGGCCGCAGACCCGGGCGTATGCTCCTGGCAGCGATGCGCCTCCCGCCGCAGTCGGACCGCAGGGTTGCCGAGCGAGGCTCTCCCTGAGCGCGCAAGGGCGCCGCACGGAGGCATGGCTGTGGACACGATCATCGATCTCTTCGAGGACTCGGTCGCGCGCGGGGGGACTCACCCCGCATTGCGCATCAAGCCCGGGTTTCGGACCCGCACCTGGAGCTTCGCGGACCTGGGTGACCAGGTGCCGCGCGTCGCGAGCGCGCTGCGTGCCGCCGGGGTGGAGCCGGGTGACCGGGTGCTCCTGTGGGCGGTGAACCGCCCCGAGTGGAGCATCTCGTTCCTCGCGGCGATGTGGGCCGGCGCGGTCGTCGTACCGCTCGACTTCCGCTCGACCGATGAGTTCGCCGCCAAGGTGGCCGCGCAGACTCGTTCGAAGCTCATCCTCGCGGCGCTTCCGACGCTCAAGATGGCGAGCCGGCTCGAGCTGCCCGCCCTGGCAATCGAGTCACTGGTGGATCGCGCGCGCCACAATGCGCCGCTCCCGCGGCCGTCCGTGGATCCCGACACGCTGGCGGAGGTCGTCTTCACCTCGGGCACGACCGGTGATCCGAAGGGGGTCATGCTCAGCCACCGCAACATCGCCAGCAACGCGGCCTCGCTGCGGAGCGTGGTGCCGCTGGGTCCCGAGACGCGGCTGCTGTCGATCCTGCCGCTGTCGCACATGTACGGCCTCAACCCGGGGATGCTGGCGCCGCTGCTGGCGGGCGCGCTGGTGGTCTACCCGACCAGCCTCCAGCCGCCGGTCCTGGCCCGGACCTTCCGCGAGAACCGGGTCACGATGCTCCTGGCGGTGCCGCAGATCGTGAAGCTGCTGAACAACGCGGTCGAGCGCCGGGTCGATGCTGCCGGCAAGCGTGCCACGTTCGAGCGGCTGCACGCCATCGCTCGCCACCTGCCGCTGCCCCTGCGCCGCCTGCTGTTCCGGCCTGTGCTGAAGGGCTTCGGAGGGGCCATTCGCTACCTGGCGGTGGGGGCGGCCTCGATGAATCCGACCACCGCGCGGCGCTGGGAGGAGATGGGTGTCGAATCGCTCCAGGGGTACGGAGCCACGGAGCTGTCGCCGGTCGTGTCCTTCACGCGGATCGAGCGCAACCGCGTGGGCACGGTGGGGGAGGTCATCCCTGGGGTCGAGGTGCGATTCGCCGACGACGGGGAGGTGCTCGTGCGTGGCCCGAACGTCTTCCAGGGCTACTGGGAGCGGCCAGACGCCACGGCGGCGGTGCTCCAGGACGGCTGGTACCACACGGGCGATCACGGGCGGCTGGAGGAGGGTCGCTTCCTGGTGCTCCAGGGCCGCAAGAAGGACATGCTCGTCATGCCCGACGGCACCAAGGTGTTCCCGGACGACGTGGAGCGCGTCGTCGCTCGCGATCCGCGCGTCCGCGAGGCGGCGGCGGTGGGGCTCGAGCGCTCCGCGGGCGAGCTCCAGGTCCACGCGGTGCTGATCCTGCATGACGCCGCCGACGGCGCCGACGTGGTGCGCGAGGCGAACACGCACCTCGGAGGCCACCAGCAGATCCGCGGGTTCACCGTCTGGCCGGACGAGGAGTTTCCACGGACTCCGTCGCTCAAGGTCAAGAAGGCCGAGATCGTCGCGTGGCTGGGCGACACGGCCGCCGCGGCTCCGGTGGCCGCCGCATCGGGCCCCGCAGCGGATGGCCTGGACGCCGTCGCGCGCCTGGCGGCTCAGCTGGACGGGGTGACGCGCGACGCGATCCGTCCCGAGGCGCGCCTCTCGTCCGACCTGAACATCGACTCGCTGGGCCGCGTGGAGCTGCTCACCCTCATCGAGGAGGAGCTCGGCGTATACGTGGACGACGCGGACGTCGAGCCCGATACGAGCCTCGCCGAGCTTCAGGCCATGGTGGATGCCGGCGCGGGGGAGGCCGCGCCGAAGGGCATCTTCGGCTGGCCGCTCAACCCGCTGGTGGGTGCGCTTCGCATAGGCCTCTTCCAGGCCGTGATCATCCCGATGCTGACGCTGTTCTACCGGCGACGCGTGCGCGGCCTCGAGCATCTGAAGGGCCTGCGCGGACCGGTCATGTTCGCTCCCAACCATCACCTCCACAACGACAACGCGCTGATCCTGAGCGCGATGCCAGTGGCGTGGAGGTGGAAGCTGTCGGTGGCGGGTGCGGCGGACGGGATCTTCGCGAGCCGATGGCGCGGCTTCGCCGCGGCCGTGCTGGGCAACGCATTCCCGATCGTCCGCAAGGGCGGCGGTGTGCGGCGCAGCTTCGAGCTGCTCGGGGCGCGCCTGGACCGCGGCTTCAGCGTGCTCATCTACCCCGAGGGCGAGCTGACGGTGGGTGGGCCGCTACAGCCGTTCAAATCCGGCACCGGACTGGTGGCCATTCACGGCGCGATCCCGGTCGTGCCGATGCGGCTGAAGGTCCATCGCTACAGCCGATTCGACAAGGGCACCGGTGGGACCGCCCTGCGTGGCGACACGGAGGTCGTGTTCGGCAAGCCCCTCAGCTTCGCCATCGACGCGGACCCGGCTCAGGCCACGGCCGAAATCCAGGCTGCGGTAGAGGCCCTCGGAGGTGCGCTAGACTGACGAAACGGTCGGGGCGTAGCGCAGCCTGGTAGCGCACCTGAATGGGGTTCAGGAGGTCGAAGGTTCGAATCCTTTCGCCCCGACCAACTAGTTCGTGGGGAGCGGCTTGCGCCGCTGCCGGAGCGTCTCCCTGCGGTGGGCGCGTGTGACGGGCTCGCGCGACAGCGCGGCCGCGGCGTCGCTCCAGGTTGCCTTGGGATTCACCGTGCGCATCTCTCGCAACTTCGCGTTGGTCCACAGGTACAGGTCGCCCTCGGTCTTGAAGTCGAAGCGCTGCGCGAGGCCGGATGCGGCGATCGCCTCGAGGGCTGGCCGCCAGCTGTTCGCGAACCAGTCCGCGGTCGCCTCTGGCATCGGTACGAGCTCGCCGCGCGGGGCGCTCAGCTCGTACGCATGCGCCTGGACCACCTGCAGGAGCTCGGCATAGCCGATCGGCCGCGAGAAGAGGATCTTCGCGTCCGGGTTGTGCACGAGCAGGCCGGTTCGCTCCTTGAAGATGCGGTGCTGCTCGGTGTGGATGAGCTCCAGGAAGTCGACGCCCGGATGGAGGCGTTCCGAGGTGTGGATCGAGATCACCTGGGCGTCGATGAACTCGCTTCCCTGCTCGCGGCTCAGCGCGACGCGGTGGTGCCCGTCGATCACGAAGTGCATGCCGCCCGCCTCGTACACGGAGATGGGTGGCATCTCGCGGCCCTCGAACGCGGCACGCAGGCCGTCGAGCCGCTTGCGCAGCTGGCGCCGGCCCGTGCGGAAGAAGCGGTCGAAGTCGACCGTCCGATCGACCGAGCCGATGATGCTGGCAATCGGGATCGTGCGCACGCCGACGTCGTGCTGGCCGAGGATACGGAGCCGGCTCGTCACCTCTCGGAGGGGCAGCAGTGCCTTCGCGTCGGTCATCCCGATGATCGTACTCGCGGCGCGCGCGGCACGCGCCTTGCGGTTCATCGGCCTTTCGAGCCCGATGGAGGTGGGGGATGGACCTGGCAGCGCTCACGCGAATGCAGATTCGGGCTGTGCTGACCGCATTCCGGTCCGAGAACCTGCGCCTGCGCCGTCTCTATCCGAGGGGTGGCGGGGCCGATGCCCGGCGGCGCCTGAGCCATCGGTCGGTCGAGCTGCTCGACAACGCCCGCGCGCGACTGGACGGCGAGGCGATCAGGCACCCTGAACTGCTCGATGAGATCGAGTCAGCCCGCGAGGAGGTGGGCGGCGAGGTGCGGCCCGAGGTCAGCGTTGGTTCGCGCGGAGATCGCCCCGGATGACGCGGAGGCATCACCGATCGTCACGGCGGGACGGGCAATCCAGTCAACCTCGCCGTGGCGAGGCCCGCCGTGAGATCGGATGTTGGGGGTCGGCAGCCTAGGCGGCCGTGATGTTCGCGGCTCGAGGACCACGCGGGTTCGACTCGATGTCGAACGTCACGGCCTCGCCGCCATTGAGTCGGTCGAAGTCGATCGACTCAGAAAGACCGTCGCGATGGAAGAAGTAGTCCTTGCCATCCTCGCCGGTGATGAAGCCGAAGCCGCGATCGGCAACGATCTTCTTGATGGTACCTGTGGCCATCTGTGGCCTCCGTAGAACAGTAGGCGTCAAGGGTACTCCATCCGGGATGTAGCATCCGGGCCGATGCCTGAGCTCCCGCAGCGCCCGCCCTTCGCGCTCCGTGCTCGGCTCCTCTCGCCCCTGCCCGACGGAAGGCTGCTCCACGAGCCCGACGGCGTGCTCGAGGTCGATGTGGCAGGCAGATTGGAACGGGTTGGTGCATGGCCCGGCACGGAGGCGCCGGCATCGGTCCTGGACCTTCGCCCGTTGGTGCTGATGCCGGGGATGGTCGACCTGCACGTGCACCTGCCGCAGCTGCCGAACGCGGGGCTGGGAGGTGGCCTGGACGTGCTCACCTGGCTCGAGCGCCACATCTTCCCGCTCGAGCGGGATTACGACCGGGCCCGGGCCGAGATCGAGGCGCCGGCCGCGTTTCGAGCGCTTGCCGCCGCGGGGACGACCACCGCCGTCGCCTACGCGGCGCTGTGGCCCGACTCCACCGACGCCGCCTTCGCGGCTGCCGAGTCGCACGGGATCCGTGCCGTGATCGGCAAGGTGATGATGGATCGCGGGAGCTATGACCGCGTCATCGATCCGCGCCAGATCCTGGAGACCAGCCTGGCGCAGTCCGACGAGCTCGCCATGCGTTGGCACGGCGTGGATGCCGGACGGCTGCAGTACGCCTTCACGCCGCGGTTCGCCGTGAGCTGCAGCGCCGAGATGCTGCGCGAGTCGGCGGCGCTCGCCAGCGCGCATGGGGCGTACTGGCAGACGCACCTCGCCGAGGATGCCGGCGAGCTGGCCCAGGTCGCCTCGCTCTTCCCGGCGTCTCGGGACTACCTCGACGTGTACGACCGGGCCGATGCCCTCGGGGCGCGGAGCATCCTGGCCCACGCCATTCACCTGTCGGGGCGCGAGGTGCGTCGGCTCGTGGAGAGCGACGCGCGCGTCGCGCACTGCCCCGCGTCGAACCTGTTCCTGGCGAGCGGCATGATGCCGCTCGCGGAGTACCGCGCGGCCGGCATGACCGTCGGCCTCGGGAGCGACGTGGCGGCGGGACCGGAGCTGTCGCTGTTCAGCGTCATGCGCGCCGGCGCCCTCACGCAGCGGGCGCTCGCGGCGCACGGAGCGATGCCGGCCGAAGGGATCCTCGGTCCGCTCGACTGGCTCCGCATGGGCACGCTCGGGGGCGCGCTCGCGCTCGGCCTGGAGGGGCAGATCGGCTCGCTGGAGGTCGGGAAGGAGGCGGACCTCATCGCGATCGACCCGCGGCTCACGGCTCCGCTGCCGGGGCAGGCGCCGCCCTCCGAGCCCGCGGACCTCGCCAGCAGGCTCATCTTCCGGCCGCACCCGGAGATGGTTCGTGCGGCCTGGGTGCGCGGCCGGCTGCTCGACGGGCCGCAGGGGGTGGACGGCATGGGCTAGGCTAGGAGCCGATGGACCGCATCCTCCAGATCCTGGTCAACGCCGCAGCCCTGTGGGTCGCTGAGCTGATCGTGCCCAACATCACCTTCACCGGCGAGTGGTGGAAGCTGCTGCTGGTGGCCTTCATCTTCGGCCTCGTCAACACGTTCCTGCGCCCGGTGCTGCGCATCCTGACGCTTCCGATCTCGATGATGACCCTGGGGCTCTTCCTGTTCGTCATCAACGCGCTGATGCTGCTCCTGACGAGCGCGATCTCGGCCGAGCTCAACCTTGGCTTCCAGGTGCTGGACTTCATCGCCGCGCTGCTCGGCTCGATCGTGATCAGCCTGGTGGGCTTCGCGCTCTCGCTGGTCATCGGCACCGGACGACGCCTCTTCTGACGGCTCCCGGAGGACCGATGCGTCGGGCTCCGTGGCCGGTCAGCGTGCTCCTCGGCGCCTCGATCGGCCTGCTGGTCGTACTTGCCGGCCCACTGCTGCTGTTCAACCCGTGGTTCGTCTCGTCGCTCCAGGCGCGACAGGACGTCGCCGGGGCGTTCGACACGTCGCAGGCCGAGATCGACAGGGTCACCGGCGAGTTCCTCGCCGACCTGTTCACCGACGGCGCTTTTGACGCGGAGCTCGATGGACGGCCGCTGCTGGACGACACGGAGCGCTCGCACATGGCCGACGTCTCGCGGCTGGTCCGACTCCTGGTGCTCACCGCGGTCGTCGCCCTGATCGGGGCCGCAGTGTGCGGAGTCCTCCTGCGCGGCCAGCCGCGCAGGATGGCGACCGTGCTGGTCGCGACGGGGTCGGCCATCGGCGCCGCAGGGCTCCTGCTGGGCCTGATCTTCGCCGTCGCCTTCGAGCCCGCGTTCCTCGCCTTCCACGTCGTCTTCTTCCCGGCAGGCACGTACCTGTTCGCGCCCGGGTCGAATCTCATCACGCTGTTTCCCGAGGGGTTCTGGTTCGAGGCGACTCTGGTCGCTGGCGCGACCGTCGTGCTCAGCGCCCTGGTCGTGCTCGGCATCGGGCTATGGGGGCGCAGGCGCCCGCCCACCACGCTCGCGGCGGCCTGACTTACACTCGCCGCATGGGCCCCGGTTGGAGGGTCGGCCGCGTGGCCGGCGTCGAGCTTGCGATCCACCCCAGCTGGCTGGTGATCGCCTTCCTCATCACGTACTCATTGGCCGTCGCCCAGTTCCCACACCAGTTCCCGGGATGGTCGGGTGGCCTGTACTGGATCGTCGCCGCCGCCACGGCGCTCCTCTTCTTCGCCTCCGTGCTGGCTCACGAGCTGTCGCACGCCCTCGTCGCCCGACGCTTCGGCCTGCGGGTGGAGGGCATCACCCTGTTCATCTTCGGCGGGACGACGAGCATCGACTCCGACTCGCGCTCACCGCGCGAGGAGGCGCTCATCGCACTTGCCGGCCCGGCGACGAGCATCGTCCTCGGCGCGGCGTTCGTCGGCGTCGGGACCGTGATCGAGCAGCCGCAGGTGTCGGCGCTCGTGGGCTGGCTGGGCGTCGTCAACCTAGTGCTCGGCGCCTTCAACCTCATCCCGGGGTTCCCCATGGACGGCGGCCGAGTGCTCCGGGCGCTGCTCTGGAGGCTCCGCGGCGACCGGCTGGCCGCCACCCGGAACGCCGCCCTCGTCGGACGTGGGATGGCATACGTGCTCATCGCGCTCGGCGTGCTGTGGGCGCTCAGCCCCGGAGGCCTGTTCGGCGGGATCTGGCTGGCGCTCATCGGCTGGTTCCTGTCGAACGCCGCCGAGGCCACCGCCGTCCAGGCGGGAGTCGAGCGGAGCCTGAGCGGCGTGCGCGTCCGCGATGCCATGGACGCCGATCCAGCCTCGGTATCGCCGAACGAGTCGGTCGCGGACCTCGTCTCGGAGCGGATGCTGCGCGGCGAGGACCGCTCGTTCCTCGTGCGGCACGACGACGGCGGACTGGCGGGGGTCGTGACGCTCGGCGACGTCCGGCGCCTGCCCCGCGACGACTGGCCGGCAGCCAGGGTGACCGACATCATGACCCGCTTCAACGACCTCGCGACCATCGGTCCGGACGAGCCACTGGCGGAGGCCCTGAAAGTCATCCAGGAACGCGACGTCGGACTGCTGCCGGTCCTCGGCGAGGGCCGCGAGCCCGTCGGCGTCGTCACCCGGCGCGGCATCCTGCGCCTCATCGAGGCGCGCATGAAGCTCGGGCTGTGAGCCGATGCTGAGCGTCGAGGAGGCGCTCGACCGGCTCCTGCGCGGCCTCGCGCCAACCGACGCCGAGCCCGTTCCACTTGCGGAATCGCTCGGGCGCGTGCCGACGGCCGATCCCATCGTCGCGACACATGACGTGCCGCCCTTCTCGAACTCGGCGATGGACGGCTTCGCAGTGCAGGCAGCCGATGGGGACTCGCGGCGCCGGCTGATCGGCGAGTCGCGAGCAGGTGGCCCGGAAGCGCCACGGGTCGAGCCGGGGACAGCGGTGCGCGTCATGACCGGGGCGCCGATGCCGGAGGGAGCCGATTCCGTGGTGCCGATCGAGGACGCCTCGGAGGCGGAGGGCTGGCTGGAGGTCGGCCGTCCGCCCGATCCCGGCGTCCACGTTCGGGCCGCCGGCCACGACGTCGCAGTCGGAACCGCGCTGTCGCTCTCGGCCGGCCCGATCACCCCGTCGGTCATCGGCCTGCTGGCCGCCATGGGCCACGGCGACGTCGAGGTGCGGCGGCGACCGCGGGTGGCGATCCTGTCAACCGGCGACGAGCTCGTCCCGGTCGGCGCGCCGCTCGGGGCGGCCCAGATCCACGACGCGAACGGGCCCGCATTGGCCGCGGCGGTCAGCGAGGCCGGCGGCGCGCCGCTGCTCCTCGCGCCCGCTCGCGACGACCCCGGTGAGGTCGAACGGCGCATTCGCGAGGGCGTGCTGGCCGCGGACATGCTCATCGTGTCCGGCGGCGTGAGCGTCGGAGAGCACGATCACGTGCGAGCCGTGATCGAGCGCCTCGGAACGCTCGACTTCTGGCGCATCGCGGTGCAGCCCGGAAAGCCCCTCGCCTTCGGGCGAGTCGACGGGCGGCCGGTCATCGGCCTGCCCGGAAACCCGGTCAGCGCGCTCGTCACCTTCGAGCTCTTCGTCCGGCCGATGCTGCGGCGGATGCTCGGCCTGGCCGGCGACGGCCGGGCGCGGGTGACGGCACGGATCGATGAGGCGCTCGGAAAGGACCCGGCCCGCCGCGCGTACCTTCGGGTGCGCGTCTGCGCCGACGGCGACGGCTACCGCGCCGTCTCGGCCGGGGGGCAGGCCTCCTCGCAACTCCTTCCACTGGCGACCGCCAACGCGCTGCTCGTCGTACCGGAGGGCGAGTCCGCGACGCGGCCGGGGGTAGCGTACAAGGCGATCGTGATCGGGGCCATCGAATGACGCGTCCGACGCACCTCGGGGACGAGGGCGCGCCCCGGATGGTGGACGTCGGGGACAAGCCGGTCACCGCGCGTCGGGCGGTCGCGGGCGCCTCCGTGCGCATGCGACCGGACGTCCTCGCGGCGCTGCTCGACGCCGGCGGGCCGAAGGGCGACGCGATGGTCACCGCGCGCCTCGCCGGGATCGGCGCCGCCAAGCACACTGCCGACCTCATCCCGCTGTGTCACCCGCTGCCGCTCGACCTCGTCGAGGTGGAGCTGTCCCCGGATCGGGACCGTGGGGTCGTGAGCGTGCGCGCGGAGGCACGCGCGACCGCCCGCACGGGGGTCGAGATGGAGGCGCTCACGGCAGCCGCCATCGCCGCACTCACCCTGTACGACATGGCCAAGGCCCTCCAGCGCGACGTGGTCATCGAGCGCGTCGAGCTCATCTCCAAGTCGGGTGGGCGATCCGGTGACTACGAGCGCGATGCGGCCGACGCCGCATCGGGACGACAGGCCGCAATGCCCGAGCCGACGGCCCACGAGGCCGCGGTCGTGACGTGCTCGAACCGGTCGGCCGCCGGGGAGCGGCCCGATGAGAGCGGACCGATCCTGGTGGACATGCTGCGGGGCGCCGGGTTCGATGTCGCCCCCGAGGCGCACGTGGTGCCGGACGACGCGGCGGCCATCGCCGCGCTGCTGACGCGCCTCGCCGACGCCGGTCATCGGCTGATCCTCACCACGGGCGGCACGGGGCTGTCGCCGACCGACGTGACGCCGGCCGCGACGCGACGGGTGATCGAGCGCGAGGCGCCGGGCCTCGCCGAGCTCATGCGGGCGGCGGGGCTCGCGTCGACCCCCATGGCCTCGCTGAGCGGCGGCGTGGTGGGGACCCGGGGCCGGACGCTGATCGCGAACCTGCCCGGATCTCCTCGCGGGGCGCGCGAGTCGCTGGAGGCGCTCCTCCCCCTGCTGCGCCACGCGCTCGACCAACTGGCGGGGGCCGACCACTGAGGTCCCTGGACGTGGTGAGCTGTACGAATTCACACGGAGCGTGCGTTGGGCCGCATCGCAGGGCATTGAAGCGTCCAGGTGCACGCCTCGCGTGAATGGGGACGCCTGGGGCGGGGTTGACTGCGCGTAACGCGCGCCCGGTGTGAATCCATCCGGTTGGCGTGCGCTGGTGGGTCCAGCGGACCGTGAGCCGGGAGACCGCGCGGCTACCATGGCGCGGCCATGGAAGCCTCCATCCCGTACTACCCCCTCATCGTTGTGCCCATCCTGGCGGCGGCCTACCTGTTCTGGCGCCGGGCACGCTGGCACATGGCGGTCATTCGCTCCGGCCGCTCACTCGACCGATTCGACCGCGTCCCGGAGCGCATCGCGTCGCTGGGCGTGTTCGTCTTCGGCCAGAGGCGGCTGCTCCAGGACATCGGCCCGGGGCTGGCGCACGCGTTCATCTTCTGGGGCTTCATCGTCCTCCTGGCCACGACCGGCAACTACCTGACGAACGGCCTCGTCGAGGCGATCGTCGCCTGGCCCTTCGACGGCCTCGTGTGGAACGTCACCATCGGCTTCGCGAATGCGTTCGTGGCGCTCGTGCTCGTCGCGGTCGTCTACTACGTCGTGCGCCGCACGGTGGTCCGACCGACCCGGCTGGCGCTGACGCGCGATGCATTCGTGATCCTGGCGCTCATCTTCGGGATCGTCCTCACCGAGTGGATCGGCGACGCGCTCTCCTACGTCGTCGAGCCCGACGCGAGCTCGCGCTCGTGGGCGCTGATGGCGGGCCCGCTCAGCCTGCCGCTGGAGGCCATCGGCCCGCAGGCGGCGAGCATCGGCTTCGGCGTCATCGGCTGGACACACATCCTCCTCGTCCTTGGCTTCGGCGCCTACCTGCCCTACAGCAAGCACCTCCACATCATCAGCAGCGAGCCGAACGTCTACTTCCGCAACCTCGAGTCCCGAGGGGCGCTGCGCACGATGGACCTCGAGGCGGAGCCCGAGCCCGGCGAGGAGCTGCCGGTCTTCGGCGCGCGCGGCCTGAAGGACCTCACCTGGCGGCACCTTGCCGACGGCCTGGCCTGCACCGAGTGCGGGCGGTGCATGGAGTTCTGCCCGGCGAGCATGACGGGCAAGACCCTCTCCCCGAAGCACCTCATGGAGGGCCTCCGCGACCAGATGGTTGCGGCCGAGACCGCGCTGGCGGCCGCGGCGAGCGCCCAGCGCGCCTGGAAGGGGGGAGCGAGGGGTGGAGCGGCCGCATCCGAGGATGCGCTCGGGCTGGCACAGGCGCGTGCGAGCGAGGCCCTGAGCCTGCCACTGATGGACAACGCCATCCCGGAGGAGGCCGTCTGGCAGTGCACGACCTGCGGGTGGTGCGTGGAGGGCTGCCCGGTGCTCATCGAGCACGTCGACACCATCGTCGAGATCCGCCGCAACGCCGTCCTGGAGGAGAGCCGCTTCCCGAAGGAGCTCAACGCGGCGTTCCGCAACATGGAGAGCGCCGGCAACCCATGGGGCCAGCCGAAGTCGGCTCGCCTGGACTGGGCCAAGGACCTGGGCCTGGACGTCCTGGGAGCCACCGATCGTCGCATGCCGCCGCCGTCGCGCTCGGATGATCGGCCCTGGCGGACCATCCACTCCAGCAGGCCGATGGACGACGCGCTCGCCGGCCGCATCCTCCTCTGGGTCGGCTGCGCCGGCGCCTTCGACGACCGCAACCGCAAGGTCGTGCGCGCCATGGCCCAGCTCCTCAGGCAGGCCGATGTGCCCTTCGCGGTGCTGGGCGCGCAGGAGACATGCACCGGCGATCCCGCGCGCCGCGCCGGGAACGAGTACCTGTACCAGATGCTGGCGCAGGAGAACGTCGCGACGCTCAGTGCCGCGCACGCCGAGCACGGAATCAGCACGATCGTGGCGACCTGCCCGCACTGCTTCAACACCATTCGCAACGAATACCCGCAGTTCGGCCTCGTCGGGGTGGAGGTGATCCATCACACGCAGCTGCTCGACAGGCTGGTGTCCGAGGGCCGCCTGGTGCCGGCGGAGCATCACGAGGCCGTTGTGGCCTACCACGACGCCTGCTACCTGGGCCGATACAACCAGGTCTACGACGAGGGACGCCGGGTCGTCGAATCGGTGCCGGGGCAGACCGTCGTGGAGATGGACCTCAACCACCGGAAGGGGATGTGCTGCGGCGCCGGCGGAGCGCGGATGTGGATGGAGGAGCGCGAGGGAACGCGGATCAACCACAAGCGCGTGGAGCAGGCGCTCGAGAAGTCGCCCGACGAGATCGCCACCGCGTGCCCGTTCTGCCTGATCATGCTGCGCGACGGCACGACCGACCTGGGCCGCACCGACGTCGCGGTCAGGGACGTCGCCGAGCTGCTCGCCGACGCGACCGGAGCCTGGCGCCGCGAGGTGGGCGTGGCCACGCTCGAAGCCGGCCACCCAAACCTCGGCGGAGGTTGACCGGCCACCGTCCGGGCACTACCGTCGGGGACGTGATGCTCCGCATCGGCCGCCCGGGCACGGGGGTGTAGGGATGCTGGAACGCGTCGCACGGCCGCTTCGGGGCCTCGGAAACGGCACCGCATCCGTGGTGCATGCGTTCTTCCACGCCCTGCGGTTGCCCGGTCGCCTGCTCCAGGATTTCCTCAACGGCACGTGGCTCGGCCACTCCCTGCATGCGGTGCTGGTCGACGTCGTGGTGGGCGGGGCGACTGCGGCCGTGCTGCTCGACGTCCTCCGCGTCTTCTTCGGCGTCGAAGGCCTCGCCGACGCCACGACCTGGGTGGTGGGCCTCGTTTGGCTGTCCGGGATCGGCGCCATCCTGACCGGCGTGACCGACTTCATGGACACCAGTCCGAACTCCTCGACCCGGGA
>DASWGW010000055.1:0-20633 GCA_036393435.1 Candidatus Limnocylindria bacterium
CTGGCGGCGAGCGTCCGGCGCTGGCCGGGCCGGATCGCGGTCTCGATCGACGTGCGCGGCGATCGGGTTGCGGTCGACGGCTGGGCCCGTACGGCCGAGAACGACCCGGTCCGGCTGGCCATGGCGATGGCGAGCGCCGGCGCCGCGCACCTCATCGTGACCGACGTGCAGCGTGACGGCACGCGCCGCGGCCCGAACCAGCGGCTGCTGGCGCGAATGCGCGATGCCGTTCCCGGAACGCGGCTCGTCGCGGCGGGCGGCATCGGCACGGCGGCGGACCTGCGCCAGCTCGCGGCGCTCGGGCTCGACGGCGCCGTCGTCGGCCTGGCCCTCGTCGACGGATCGCTCTCGATCGCTGACGGTGTGGACGCAGCAGGCGAGCGCGCGCCGGGAGTGGCCTGATGCCGCTCGCCGCGCGTCTCCTCGCCTGCCTGGACGTCGCGGACGGCCGGGTCGTGAAGGGCACTCGCTTCGTCGACCTCGTCGAGGCCGGCGATCCCGTCGAGCTCGCCGCGCGGTACGCCACGGAGGGCGCCGACGAGATCGTGATCCTCGACATCGCGGCCACGCGCGACCGGCGGCCGGCCATGATCGACCTGATCGAGCGTGCGGCCGACGCGCTCGACGTCCCGCTCACCGTCGGAGGCGGGGTCTCCAGCTATGACGACGCGGCGGCGCTGCTCGACGCCGGAGCCGACAAGGTCAGCCTGAACAGCGCGGCGCTGCGCGACCCGGGGCTCATCGCGCGCATCGCCGAGCGGCTCGGGTCACAGTCGGTCGTGGTGGCCATCGACGCGGCACGAGGAGGGCCCGCATGGCAGGTCCGCGGCGTGTCCGGCACGCAGGCGACGGGTCGCGACGCACGCGAATGGGCGCGCGAGGCGGTCGAGCGCGGGGCGGGCGAGCTGCTGCTGACCAGCATCGATCGCGACGGGACCCGCAGCGGCTACGACATCGAGCTGACTCGCAGCATCGCCGATGCGGTGCGGGCGCCCGTCATCGCCTCGGGAGGAGCCGGCAGCAGCAGCGACGTGGTGGAGGTGCTCACCGAGGGGCGCGCCCAGGCCGCGCTGCTCGCATCGCTGCTCCACCTCGGCATCATCACCATTCCCGCGCTGAAGGCCGATCTCGCTGCCCGCGGTGTCCCGGTGCGACCGGCGACGCCGCCACCCAGCGCCGAGGAGGTGGCCGCGTGGCTTGGGTGACCGACCGGCGGCCGCAGGGCGCGGGCCTGCTGCCGGTCGTCGTGCAGGATGCCGACGACGGCACGGTCCTCATGCTGGCGTGGGCGAATGCCGAGGCACTCGCCGCCACGGAGCGGACCGGAGAGGCGCACTTCTGGTCGCGCAGCAGGGATCGGCTCTGGCGCAAGGGCCACACGAGCGGCAACGTGATGCTCATGGCGGGCATCGCCGCCGACTGCGACGGCGACGCGATCCTGTACCGGGTGCGACCCCGTGGGCCGGCCTGCCACGAGGGCACGCGGACCTGCTTCGGCGAGACCGATGCGCCCGGGATACTCCCCGAGCTCGCGACCCTGATCGACCGGCGTCGCGGCGCCGATGCCGCGAGCTCGTACACCGCCTCGCTCCTGGCGGGCGGCCCCCGCCGCCCGGCGGAGAAGGTGGTCGAGGAGGCGGGGGAGACCGCGGGGGCAGCCCTCGCCGGCACCGACGACGAACTCGCCGGCGAGGCGGCCGACCTCCTGTACCACCTGCTCGTCCTGCTCGCGGCCCGCGAGGTCCCCCTCGAGCGCGTTCTCGCGATCCTGCGCGCCCGACGGGCGCAGGCGAGCGCATCGGCGTGACGGCGGCCCGCGATCGGCTGGTCCGTGAGCTGGCCGAGTTCGCCCACCGCCTGCTCGACCAGACCGATGCCCTGGCGCTCCGCCATTTCGAAGCCGGGGTCACCGCCAGCCGCAAGGTCGATCGCACCCTCGTGACAGTCGCCGACACCGAGATCGAGCGCGCCATCCGCGATCGCATCGCCGAGCGCTTCCCGGATCACGGCATGATGGGCGAGGAGTTCGGGGCAGAGGCGGACGACGCCGCGACCGGCTGGATCATCGACCCGATCGACGCGACGAACAACTTCGTCCGCGGCATCGGCGTCTTCGCCACCCTGCTCGCGTGTCGCGTCGACGGCGAGCTCGTCCTCGGCCTCGTGTCGGCACCGGCGATGGGGGAGCGCTGGTGGGCGACCGCATCCGACGGTGCCTGGCGCCGTCGGGCAGGCGCCGAGAGGCGCATCGGCGTCTCATCCGTCTCGCGTCTTGCCGACGGTCAGCTCCTGTATGGCCAAGCCCTGAGCCTGGACGGCCGTGTCGCGGAAGCATCGCGCGGGACATGGCGCGACCGCGGGTTCGGCGACTTCTGGGGACACATGCTCGTCGCCGGCGGCTCGGCCGAGGCCATGGTCGAGGATGGCGTGGCGCCCTGGGACATGGCCGCACCGTACGTCGTGGTCACCGCCGCCGGGGGGAGGATGACGGATCTGGACGGCCGGCCGAGCTGGACCGACCCGCAGCTGCTCACGAGCAACGGCCGGGTGCACGACGAGCTCTTGGCGCTGCTCCGAGGGCCGCGTGCCATCTGACCGCTCTGCTGCTTCGGCCCGCGGCTCCGCTGGGGGCGTCCCGAAAGAAAGGACGTCGCCCGCTGCCCGCGGGGCGGCGGGCGGGCGGCCTACTTCTTCTTCTTGTCGCCTGCCTTTCCGCCCTTCGGCTTCTTGCCGCCGCTCTTCGAGCCAGGTCCCTTGTCAGGCATTCCGGTCGCTCCTCGGGTGGGGTGAACGGTGAACACTCTACCGAGCGGGATCGGCACATGACAACCGAAATGCAGCATCTGTAGCCCGGCACGTATCATCAGGTGAGTGCGGGCTCGTTCGCGGGCCCGTCTTCGTCGGGAGCCCACTCTTGATCCAGCGCCGTCTCACCAGACCTCGGGCGGTACCCCGCTCCGTGCTCGCCGCCCTCGCGGTCGTGCTGATCGCGGCGTGCTCGACGGCGGTCGATGGGGCGGCATCGCAGCTCGCGCCGAGGGCCACTCCCGACGCCGTCACGGGCGGCGGCGTGGGTCCGCTGGTCAGCAGCCCCGACTCGCCGGCGGACCTCGGCCGCGTTCCGCCGTCTGTGGCCACGGCCCCGTCGCCGGCGGCCGCGCCCCCGGTCGCCGTGGCGCCGGCCCCCCAGGCGCACCTCGAGCCATTCGCCATGAGCCTCTTCGAGGCGGGCGACTTCGTCCCGCAATACACCTTCGAGTGGTGCGTGGCGGCGAGCGTCCAGATGGCCTGGAACATGGTCCAGCCCGACGTTCGCGCGTCGCGCGACGATCAGCAGACGCTGTGGGAGCAAGCGCGCGAGCTGTCGAACAACCCGTATCGCGGAGCCGATGGTGGCGGCTGGAGCGACCTGCTCAACGAGCTCGGGCTCGGGCCGTACGAGCTGGTCTCGGTGCCGGAGTACGACGATGCGCTGAAGGTCGCCGCCGAGGCCATGCGCGACACCAGCCGCCCGGTCGGGCTCTTGATGTGGCGAGGCCGCCACGCATGGGTGATGAGCGGCTTCGAGTCGATGGGCGATCCAGCCGCCGGCGACTTCTCGGTCACCGGCATTCGCGTGGTCGACCCGCTGTATCCGTACGGCAGCAGTATCTGGGGCCCCTCGCCCGAGCCGAATCAGCTCCTCTCTGCCGAGGATCTTGCGAAGGTGTTCGTCTTCCGTGAGCAGCGACGCTGGAGCGCGCACATCCCGGCCGGCTTCCTGCTCGTCCTGCCCCTCGCGCCGGCCGTCGAAGGGGGACCGGACGTGACCGGCGGCCCTGGATCGGTCCCTCGCCAGTTGCGGTTCGGGGCGCTGTGAGCCGGGGCGCTTGAGGCTCGCCCAGGCCCTCCGTCCGGTCGCCGATCGCTTCCTGCCGCGGGGGGCGATCATCCTTTCGGTCCTCGTCTTCGGAAACTACCTGCTCGCCTATGGCCGCAACTTCGTCTTCGCGCGCACGTACGGCGCCGGCGCGGAGCTCGACGCCTACAACGCCGCATTCGTGATCCCGGAGCTCACGCTCGGCGTGCTGGTGGCGAGCGGCCTCGCGGCCCCGTTCGTGCCGCTCTTCATCGGGCTCAAGCAGGAGGACGCGAAGGCCGCGGAGGCCTTCGGCCAGACGATCCTCACCGGCGCCGTCCTCGTCATGGGCGCGGCCGCGCTCGTCCTGTTCGTCCTCGCCCCGCAGACCGCGGCGCTCATCGCCCCAGGGTTCGGGCCCGAGCAGCGCGCGCTCTACGTGGACCTCTTCCGCCTCATGCTGCTGACGCCGGTCCTCTTCGCGCTCTCCCTCGCGCTCGGCGAGGTGCTCATCGCGGAGAGGCGCTTCCTGTTCTACGGCGCCGCGCCCGCGCTGTACCAGCTCGGCATCATCGCCGGCACCGTCACGCTCAGCGATCGGCTCGGGATCCACGCCGCAGCGCTCGGCGCGGTCATCGGAGCGCTCATGTTCCTGGCGATCCGGGCGTGGGGCGTACGACGCACGGGCTTCCGGATCCGCCCGCGCTTCGCGATCCGCATGCCGGCCATCGCGACGTTCGTCCGGCTCATGCTGCCGAAGATGCTCAGCCAGCCGACCGACCAGCTCACGTTCCTCTTCTTCACCGCGGTTGCATCCGGGCTCGCCGCGGGGAGCATCTCGATCGTCAATTTCGCGCGTGACTTCCCCAGCGCATGGGTCAGCCTCATCGGGGTCTCATTCTCGCTGGCGGCCTTCCCGGCATTCTCGGCGGCCTTCTCCGCGGGAGACCGGCGCCGGTTCCTTTCCGTTCTCGGGTCGAACCTGATCTCGGTGACCCTCCTGGCTCTCGCGGCCACCGTCGGGCTGCTCATCTTCGGTCGCCTGGTGCTGGGCCTCTACCGCGGCGGCGCGTTCGACGAGGCTGACCTGAATGCGACCACGCTGGTCCTGTCGGCCTTCGCGATATCAGTCCCGCTCGAGAGCCTCACGCACCTGCTCAGCAGGGCGATATACGCCACGCGCCACACGCTCCTCCAGGTCGGCGCCTCGCTCGTCGGGTTCGGCACGACGATCGGCGTCACGGTGGCGCTCGTGCCGCAGCTGGAGGTGCTCGCCATACCAATCGGGTTCAGCGTGGGCATGGGCGTGAGAGTCGCGCTCCTCGCGCTCGTCCTCGCCTGGCGTCTGCGCCGGTTCCAGCCGGAGCCGCTGGCCCAGCCTTCAGGAGCCGATGTCCGACCCGCCTGAGGCGATGGGCGTGGTCGGGAGCAGGACGACGAACCGTCCGTCGCGGTCTGGGTAGACGCCCCCCGGACGTGTCCAGCCGTCCCGGGCGGTTCCGACCGGCCAGTTGCGCCTCATCTCGGCCAGGTCCTCGAAGTTGCCCGGCGGGTCGGATGCGCCCCAGATGCTCGAGACTCGCGGGTACCACGGGTCGAGGATGTAGAGACCGGTGACGGTGGCATCGGCGAAGACGGTTGGATCGGCATCAGCCTGGTAGCCGGTCATCACCCAGGTGTGGGCGCCCCACCACGGGAAGAGCGCCACGGGCTTTCCGGTGGTGCTCAGGGCAATCGCCGCGTCACGCAGTGCATCGGTGTAGGAGGCGTAGGCCCAGACCTTGTACCCCGGCGCGCCGTACGCCTCGAGCGCCAGCGATACGGCCGCAGGGCCCCAGCCGCCGTTGTGGCTGTCGTAGGAGGACTCCCATTCGCCGATGCGCCTGCCGATCTCCAGCTGGAACTCATGCGATGGGTTTCCGAGGCCGAGGATGGTCAGGATCATCTGCGTGGCGGCCACGGCGCAGTCCTCGGTGGTGACCTGCGAGGTGAAGACGGCGTCGTGGTCGTCCACGATCCGCACGTCGACCGCCTGGCGGACCGGAGCCGGCGTCGGGGTCGCAACCGGTCCTCGGGACGGGATCTCGTCGGGTGCGACAAGGCCTGCACCTCCGGCAATCGCCGCCGGAATCGCCGCTGCGGTGGCGGACGGGCGTGGTGTGACGACCACGGTCTCCAGTGTCGGCCGGTCCGGTGGGGGATCCATGAAGAGTGCGACCCGGTCGATGACGCGATCGAGGCGGTCCGCGGCGCCGAGCGCGTTCGTGCGGACGGTGGTGAAGCCGGTCAGCGCCGCCACGGCCACGACGAGCAGCGCAAGCTGCCATCGGGGAGGCGTGCGCCTGGAGGGCCTGCTCGTCATTGCCGCTCCATTGTGTGCCACGCGGCGCGTGTGCGCACTCGCCCGCGAAGGGCCAGCATGGACCGGGGCGCCTCCCCGCACGGGTGGTGCACGCGCGCACTGACCCCAAAGTACCGCCGTGCCGCGGACCATTCGGCCATGGCCGCAACGGGACCTCTTACCTACTGTCGGCCGCAGACGGCGGGATACCGCTGTCACAGGCCCGGCCCGATAACGGCAAACCCATCGCAAGGTGGGGACGCAAAGCCAGGGATCTCGCCCAGAGACCGCCCGGCTACCGAAACCGTGCAGCAGACCTGCGGAGGTTTCGGATGCACGCGCGATTCTGGCTCGACACACTTCTCCGTCGCGCCGTCGAGTGGGGCTATGCGGCTGCCTCCGGTAGCGGCCGACGACGCAATCGGCCGGCTTCGGACACCCTGCGGGGATCCGAATGACCCTTCGCCTCAGTCCTCAGAGCACGCCCGTGTCGCGCGGGCGACATCCCGCTGCGTTCCTCGCCGGGCTGTTCATCCTCGCCCTGCTGCTGCCGGCGGCCCAGAGCGGACGTCTGGCCGGCGCACTCATCTCGGTGATCGTGCGGGAGGCGCCTGGCGCCGGCACCCTGCCCGAGCAACTGGTCGAGTCGAGTGGCGGCAGCGTCACGCTGCCTCTCCCGATCATCGACGGGTTCGCGGCTCAGGTCCCGCGCCACGCCATCGCGCGGATCGCCGCCGATCCGGCCGTCGTCTCGATAACGCCGAACGCGTCCCTCCAGCTCCAGGGCGGCGCCTACTCCCCCGGATCCGACGTCGGCTCGATGCACAGCACCACGCGACTCATCGGCGCGAACGCGTACTGGGCTGGGGGCTTCACCGGCAGCGGCGTCGACGTCGCGATCATCGACTCCGGCGTCAGTCCGGTCAGGGGTCTCGACGAGGCCGGCAAGATCATCCGCGGGCCAGACATCTCGTTCGAGTCCCAGGCGCCGAACCTCCGCTACCTGGACACATTTGGGCACGGGACGTTCATGGCCGGCCTCATCGCCGGGCGTGATCCAGGTGCCCCGGTGAACCCCGGTCAGGCGCTGCGCGGGTACTCGGGGGTCGCCCCCGGCGCTCGCGTCGTTAGCGTCAAGGTCGCCGACGCCCGCGGCGCCACCGACGTCTCGCAGGTGATCGCGGCCATTGACTGGGTCGTCCAGCACCGACGCGATGCCGGCCTCAACATCCGCGTGCTCAACCTCTCCTTCGGCACCTACGGCGCGCAGCCCTACGCGCTCGACCCGCTGGCCTTCGCCGCCGAGGTGGCGTGGCATTCGGGCGTGTTCGTGGTGGTTTCCGCCGGGAACAACGCGCCCGAGTCGGGACGGCTCATGAATCCGGCCATGGATCCGTTCGTGATGGCGGTGGGCGCGGCCGACCCCAACGGCACCGTCCCCACGAGTGACGACGTGCTCTTGTCGTCATCCGCACGGGGAGATGGCATCCGGAACCCCGACCTCGTGGCTCCGGGACGATCGCTGCAGGGGCTGCGCGTGCCCGGGTCGTTCATCGACATCACCTTCCCCGCCGCCCGCATCACGGATCGCTTCTTCCGCGGCAGCGGCACGTCCCAGGCGGCCGCTATCGTCTCCGGCGCGGCCGCGCTGGTCATCCAGCAGCGACCGCAGATCACCCCGGACGAGCTCAAGGCGCTCCTGACGTCCACGGCCGACGACCTCCTTGCCGCCGACGTCCGCGGGCAGGGAGCCGGCATCCTCAACCTCGCCGCGGCATTCCGCACGCCCACCGCGCCATCGATCCAGGCCTGGGCGCGCTCGACGGGCACCGGCTCGCTCGAGCTGGCCCGTGGGCGAAACCACCTCGTCCTCGACGGGGTGACGCTGGAGGGCGAGCGCGACATCTTCGGCGCCCCGTTCGACTCCGCGGCCATGGCTGCGCCAACCCTGGCCGGCACCACATGGACGGATGGGACCTGGAACGGCTCGGTGTGGACCGGACCCGGCTGGGCGGGCAACGAGTGGTCGACCATTGAATGGTCGTCGTTGAGCTGGGCCGGAAACGAGTGGTCGTCCTATACATGGTCGGGCAACGAGTGGTCCGGCAGCGAGTGGTCGGCGAACGAGTGGTCGGCGAACGAGTGGTCTGCCAGCGAGTGGTCTGCCAACGAGTGGTCCGGCAGCGAATGGTCGAGCCAGGGCTGGCAGACAATGGAATGGTCCGCGAGCCACTGACCGCGGTCCGCCGCCTGGGCCGCCGGACCCCCGCCTGGCCGATACGCCGCGGCATCGCCCCGGCGGTGCGGGTCTGGCTGTTCATCGGCGTCCTGGCCACCCTCGCCGTCGCGCTGTACGTCGGCGTCGTACGCCATCTCCCGCCGCCCGAGGGCCCTCTCACCCTCCCTCTCGTGGTGATGGCCGTCGCGTTCTACGTGATCGAGATCAAGGTCGTTCACCTCCACTTCCGTCGGGGGGCGCACTCCTTCTCGCTCAGCGAGGTGCCGCTGGTCATCGGCCTCTTCTTCGCGACGCCGGGCGACATCGTGCTGGCGCACGCCCTGGCTGGCGGTGCGGCCCTGCTCATTCACCGCCGACAGAAGCCGATGAAGCTCGCCTTCAACGTCGCCACCTTCGGCCTCGGGACGGGTCTGGCAGTGGCGCTGTTCGGCATGCTGGCCCCCGGCGGGGAATTCGGGCCGGTTCAGGCCGCGGCGGCGATCCTGGCCGTACTCGCGTCGAACTTCTTCGGAATGGTGAGCGTGACGACCGTCATCTCCCTGTCAGAGGGCCGGCCGCGCTACACCAAGATGCGGCAGATGGCCCTGATGAGCACGGTCGTGGCGGTCACCAACGTCTCCCTGGCGCTGCTGGCGGTGGCCCTGGTCATCGCCGACGTGCGGGCGATCTGGCTGCTGACGATCCCGATGGCGATGCTCTTCCTCGGCTACCGGTCATACCTCGCCGAGTACCAGCAGCACGAGATGCTCGAGCTGCTGTACGAGTCCAGCCGGATCATCCAGCGATCTCCCGAGCTCGACTCGGCGCTCGTCGCGCTGCTCGAGCACACGCGGCTCATGTTCCGCGCGGAGCGGGCGGAGATCCGCCTCTACCCCAAGTCCGAGGGCGGAGGGGTCCTCACGACCTCGGTCGGTCCGGACGGCGAGACCATGGTGATGCAGCCGCAGGAGGGCGAGCAGACGGAGTGGCTCAGGTCACGGCTCGTCAAGGAGGGAAAGGCGCTCATCGTTCCGCACCAGGAGGAAGGAGAAGAGGAGCAGGCGCCGTTCAGCCTGCGCGGCGCCATGGTGGCGCCGCTGCACGATGACGCCGGCCCGATCGGGGTCATGCTCGTCGGCTGCCGCCTGGGCGCGCTGACGAGCTTCACGCTTGATGACCTCCAGCTCTTCGAGACAGTCGCCAACCACGCCTCGACTGCCCTCGAGAACGGCCAGCTCGAGCGCAGCCTCGCCCAGCTCTCCTCGCTCAAGGAGGAGCTCCGCTTCCAGGCGTACCACGATCCGCTCACCGGCCTCGCCAACCGCGCCCTCTTCATCGAGCAGGTTGACCGCCAGCTCAGCGACCAGCCCGACGAGCTTCCCGTCGTGCTGTTCGTCGACGTCGACGACTTCAAGATGGTCAACGACAGCTTCGGCCACGGCACCGGCGATGCCCTGCTCATCGAGATCGGCCAGCGACTTCGCGGATGCGTCCGCAACGACGACATGGCGGCGCGCCTGGGTGGCGACGAGTTCGGGATCCTCCTGGTCGACGACGCCAGGCTCTCGCGGGCGCATGCGATCTCGGAGCGAATCATCACCGCGCTGAAGACGCCGTTCGCCATCGGCGGCAAGGAGCTCCGCGTCGGCGCGAGCATCGGCATCGCCGCCAGCACCGGTGCGGTGGAGGCACCGCAGGAGCTGCTCCGCAACGCCGACGTCGCGATGTACATGGCGAAGGCGCGTGGTAAGGGGCAGGCGGCTGTCTTCGAGCCCGCCATGCACGCGACGATGATCCAGCGCCATGACCTCGGGGCGGCCCTCCATCGGGCGGTCGGCCGCGACGAGTTCCTCCTTCGCTTCCAGCCGGTCGTCTCACTGGCCGAGGGCGTCACGGTCGGCGCCGAGGCGCTCATCCGATGGCGTCACCCGGTCCGGGGGGTCGTGGCGCCCGCTGACTTCATTGGCGTCGCCGAGGAGAGCGACGTGATCTTGCCCATCGGGCGCTGGGTCCTCGTCGAGGCCTGTCGTGAGGCGCGCCGCTGGGATCCGGCACGGGGCGCGGCCCCGTGGGTGAGCGTCAACCTCTCTGCGCGCCAGGTCCAGCAGGACTCCTTCCTGGCGGACGTCGGTGCGGCGCTCGAGGTGAGCGGCCTCCCGCCGGATCGCCTGGTCCTCGAGGTGACCGAAACCCTGATGATGCAGGACCCCGAGGGCAGCGCCGAGAAGTTCGCGGCTCTCAAGCGCATGGGGGTTCGCACCGCGATCGACGACTTCGGGACCGGGTACTCGTCGCTGAGCTACCTGCGCAAGTTCCCGGTCGACATGATCAAGATCGCCCGCGACTTCGTCGACGTCGCCGACGAGGACGACTGGGCGTTCGCTCATGCCATCGTCAGCCTCGGCCAGCGGCTCGGCCTGAAGATCGTCGCGGAGGGCGTGGAGCGCGCGGCGCAGGCGGATCGGCTGCAGCTCATGGGCTGCGACTATGCCCAGGGCTACCTCTTCGCTCGACCACTGCAGGCGGGAGCCATGCTCCGGCGCGTGGCCGCCGAGGTGGGCGCGTCGAGGCCGGTGGCCCGCGTGCCGCTTCGGCCTCGCCTGGCCTCGCTCCCGGACGTCATCGGGGCCTGAGCACAGCCGATCCTGGTCACCCGTGGCCGAGAATGGCCTCGATCGCCTCCCGGGTCGGCATCCCCGCGCGAGCGCCGGCGGCGGCGACGGAGAGCGCGGCCGCAGCGTTGGCACGCACGATGGAGTTCCGCAGGGACATGCCCTCGGCCAGAGACGCAGCAAGGACTCCGCAGAACGCGTCGCCGGCCCCGGTCGTGTCCACCACCTGCGGTGGGGCGAATCCATCGAAGTGCTCCCGCTCGTCGCCGTCGGCCAGCAACGCTCCGGCGGCTCCCTGGGTGACCACGATGGGGCCGGCGTGACGAGTAGCGAGCTCGTCGAGCGCGCTGGCGGCCTGGTCGTTGCCGATGGCGACCACCAGCTCATGCTCGTTCGGCGTGAGGATGGGGCCCAGGGTGAGCACCTCGGCCGGCAGGGCATGCGCCGGAGCGGGGTTCAGGATGGCGGGCACGCTCGTGTCGCGCGCGTGGCGGAGCGCGTCGACGACCGTGGCCATCGGGATCTCCAGGCTCGTGAGGAGCGCGTCCGCGCCGCCGATGAGCTGGCGATCGGCGTCGTCCAGCTCGAGCGTGGCGTTCGCCCCGGGGGCCACCACGATCTGGTTCTCGCCGCGCGGGCCGACCGCGACGACGGCGACCCCCGTGGGCTCGGCCTCCACGCGACGCACGCGGGAGACGTCGACGTGATCGCTCTCGAGAGCAGCCACCGCCCGAACGCCGTTGGCGTCCGCTCCGACCGCGGCGATGATGCTCACGCGCGCCCCGGCGCGGGCCGCGGCCACCGCCTGGTTCGCGCCCTTGCCGCCATCGTGGATCGCGAAGCGACCGCCGAGGACCGTCTCGCCGGGGACAGGCAGCCGATCGGCGTGGACGACCATGTCGACGTTGATCGAGCCGACGACGACGACGTGCGCTGCCACGCCGCGGAGTATGCCCGAGCGGGGCCGCGGGCGAGTGGCGCGAGCCCGGCTCAGGGCTGGAGGCGGCGCCGCCGCCAGCCACCGGGCTCCAGGAGGTACTCGATCCGGTCGTGGAGCCGGTCGGGCTGGCTCGTCCAGAACTCGATCCGCTCCGGCACCAGCAGGTAGCCGCCCCACGTCTCGGGCAGGGGGACCTCGTCGGGGTACGTCGCCGAGAGGGTCCGGACGACCGCCTCCAGATCCGCTCGCGCGCCGATCTCGGAACCCTGCTCCGAGGCGGCGGCCGAGAGCTGGCTGCCGCGCGGCCGGGTGCGCCAGTAGGCGAGCGAATCGGCATCGCCGAGCGGCTGGACGCGCCCGGCGACGCGGGCCTGCCGGTCGAGCTGGGGCCACCAGAACGCGGCGGCGGCGCGCGGGTTCACCGCCACGTCGCGCCCCTTGCGGCTGGCCCGGTTCGTGAAGTACCGAAGCCCGTCGCCGCCGAGCCCCCGCAGGAGCACGAAACGCACCGATGGTGACCCCTCGAGATCGGCCGTGGCGAGCGCAAAGGCGTTCGGAAGCGGCAGTGCTGCGGCCTCTGCGTCCTCGAGCCAACGCGCGAGCTCGCGAACGGGATCGGGATCGAGGTCGTCGAGCTCCATCGGCATCGGTGCCCGGTATCGTACGGCCGATGCCGACGCCACCCTCCCCTGCCGCGATCGTCTTCGACCTGGACGGAACCCTGGTCGACACGGTGGCTGATCGGATCGAGGCCTGGGCGGCGACGTTCGTCGAGCGCTCGATCGGGGTCAGTCGCGAGCAGCTGAAGCCGATGATCGGCATGGACGGCCGGCGGCTGGCACGCGAGGTCGCCCGCCAGGCCGGCCGAACGCTGAGCGACGAGGAGGCGGAGGAGCTCGACAGGCGTTCCGGTGAGCTGTTCGACGAGCGGAACCGCGATCCTCGGCCGCTTCCCGGCGCTCGACAGCTGCTGGCCGGCCTGGACGCCCGGGGGCTGACGTGGGCGATCGCCACCTCGTCGCGGCCGGAGCAGGTGGCGCGCTCTGTGGCGGCGCTCGGCCTGGGCAGCGAGCCGCGCATCGTGGACGGCAGCCGGGTCGAGAACGCGAAGCCGGCCCCGGACCTTCTGCTCCTCGCCGCGCGCGAGCTGGGGCAGGAGCCCGACGCGACGTGGTACGTCGGCGACTCGACGTGGGACATGCAGGCGGCGGCCGCGGCCCGCATGCCGGGCATCGGCGTCCTCGCCGGCGCGGCCGTCGACGGAGCCGCACTTCGCAGGGCCGGCGCGCGCGTGGTGGTCGAGACGCTTGACCAGCTCGAGCTGGGGACCTGAGCCGACGATGCCCCTCGAGGAGTACCGGCGCAAGCGCGACTTCCGCAGCACGCCGGAGCCGCCGCCGGCCGAGATCGTCGACCGCAGCGGGCGGTACACGGTCCAGCGGCACCGTGCGACCGCGCTCCACTGGGACTTCCGCCTCGAGATCGGTGGCGTGCTGGTGAGCTGGGCGGTACCCCGAGGGCCCACCCTCGACCCGGCGCAGAAGCGCCTGGCGATGCCCACCGAGGACCACCCGACCGAGTACCTGGACTTCGAGGGTGTCATTCCTCGCGGGTACGGCGCGGGCGACGTCATCGTCTGGGACTGGGGCATCTTCGAGCCCGAGCCGGACACGCCGGACCCGGCAGCGGCGCTGAAGGACGGCGAGCTGAAATTCGTGCTTCACGGTGAGAAGCTTCGGGGCCGTTTCACGATCCTGCGCACCGGGGCACGGCGCGGCCGGCGTGCCGGGTCCGATGAGCGCGAGCAGTGGCTGCTCATCAAGAAGCGCGACGAGACGGCCGTCGAGGGCTGGGACGCCGAGGACTTCCCCATGAGCGTGAAGACCGGCCGCACGAACGACGAGGTCGTCGCCGGCAAGGAACCGCGCTTCACCGCCGACGCGCCGAGTGAGCTCGGCGACCTCGACCTCGCCGCGGCCATGGATGAGCCGCTGCCCGAGTTCATCCCGCCCATGAAAGCCACCCTGGCCACCACGGCCTTCTCGGACCCGGCATGGCTCTTCGAGGTCAAGTGGGATGGCTACCGCGTCGAGGCCGTGGTCAAGAACGGCACGGCCCGCCTCTGGACCCGCAACCGGCAGGACGCGGGCCGATATTTCCCCGACCTGGTGGGCCCCGCGCCGTGGATCGACGCCCGCGACGCGATCGTCGACGGTGAGGTCGTGGCCCTCGACGAGGACGGGCGGCCGCGCTTCAGCCTGCTCCAGGATCGGACCGGCATACGGACCGGCCGCGAGCCGGGATCGCGACGCACGCGCGGGGAGCCGGCGCCGATCGTATTCCAGGCCTTCGATCTGCTCCATCTGGACGGGAAGTCACTGCTGCAGGTGCCGCTCGAGGACCGCAAGCGGGTGCTGCGGACCCGCCTGCGCTCTCACCCGCTGGTCCGCTATGCCGGCCACGTCGAGGCCGACGGCGAGGCGTTCCTCGCCGCCGCCCGCGAGCAGGAGCTCGAGGGCATCGTCGCCAAGCTGCGGCGCTCGCCGTACGAGCCCGGACGGCGGTCGCCGGCCTGGCTCAAGCTCAAGGTCCGCGCCGAGCAGGAGGTCGTCGTCGTGGGCTGGCTGCCCGGGCAGGGGACCCACAAGGACCTCGGATCGGTCATCGTGGCCGTGCGGGAGGGCGACCGATGGGTCCACGCCGGCCAGGTCGGCAGCGGCTTCGACACCCGAACCCGGCGCGAGCTGCGGGCGCGCCTCGACGAGCTGTCGCGTCCCAATTCGCCGCTCGATCCGGTGCCGCGCATCAGGGACGCGCGCTGGGTCGAGCCACGGATCGTCATCCGGGTCGAGTTCGCGGAGTGGACCGCCGACAACCTCCTGCGGCAGGCCGCCTTCAAGGGGTTCGAGATCGACCGCGACCCGCTCGCGGTGCGCCGCGAGCGTGCCACGGCGACCGCCGAGGCGACCGCGAAGGCCGAGCGCGCCGTCGAGACCGCGACCAGGCAGCGGCGGTCGGCGCAGGCCGGTGCCACCCGCAAGCGTCGGTCCGCGGCGCCATACGTGGCGACGCCCGTCGACACGGACGCGGTCGCGCAGCTCGATGCGCTCGGCGCGACCGGAAGCCTGAGCGTGGACGGCGTCGAGGTCCGGGTCACGAACCTCGACAAGGTCCTCTTCCCCGCTCGGGACGGCGAGGATCCGGTGACCAAGCGCCACCTGTTGCGCTATCACCTGACCGCCGGCGCGACGATGATCCCGTACCTCGACGGACGCGGCACCACGGTGCATCGGTACCCCGACGGCGTCGAGAAGGGCGGCTTCTGGCAGAAGGACCTGCCGAAACACACCCCGCAGTGGGTGAACCGCTGGAGGTATCACCACGAGAGGGAGGGACCGAAGGACTACCCGGTGGTCGACCGGCGCGCGACGCTCGCCTGGCTGGCCCAGGAGGCGGCCATCGAGCTCCATCCGTGGACGAGCCGGACCGATGCGCCGGAGCTCCCGACCTACGCCCTCATCGACGTCGACCCTGGCCCGGACACGACGTGGGACGAGGTGCTCGTGCTGAGTCGCCTGTATCGCGCCGCACTCGAGCATCTCGGGGTGCGCGGCCACCCCAAGGTGACCGGAAAGCGCGGGATCCAGGTCTGGATCGGCGTCCGCCGCGGCTATACCTTCGACGACACCCGCGACTGGGTCGAGTCCCTCTCGCGCGCCATCGGCGCGACGGTCCCGGACCTCGTGAGCTGGGAGTGGGCCAAGCGCGCGCGCCACGGGAAGGCACGGCTCGACTTCACGCAGAACGCCATCAACAAGACGCTCGTCGCTCCGTACAGCCCGCGCCCGGCCGCCGGCGCGCCGGTGAGCATGCCGATCGCCTGGGACGAGCTGGACGACCCCGAGCTGCGACCGGACCGCTGGACGATCCGGACAGCCGCGGCCCGTCTCGCGGAGCGCGGGGACCTCTTCGCCGGCGTCCTGGGCGACGAGCAGGAGCTGCCGAGCATGGGGTGACGTCTCGGCGCGTCCGCATCGGCTACGATGGCGATCCGATGATTTCACCGACCCTGACCGTCACTCCCGAGGCGCGCGAGAAGATCGACGGCGTCCGGACGTTCAACGAGTTTCCCGATGCGGTCCTGCGCGTGCGCGTGCTCGCCAAGGAGGGACCTCGCTTCCGGTATGAGATCGCGCTCGAGGACCCGCAGGACCGCGCCGCTGACGACCTGACGCTCCAGGCCGATGACCTGACCGTCGTCGTCGACCCCCAGAGCGCCGCGGATCTCACCGGGGCGACCATCGACCTCGACTCCGAGGTCATGGGCGGCTCGCTGCGCATCGACAACCCGAACGAGGGATGGCAGGACCCGGTGGCGCGAGCCGTGCAGGACGTCATCGACCGCCAGATCAACCCGGGCGTCGGCAGCCACGGCGGCATGGTGACGCTGGTCGACGTGAAGGACGGGACCGCCTACCTCCGGCTCGGCGGCGGCTGCCAGGGCTGCGCGGCGGTGGATGTGACGCTACGGAAGGGGGTGGAAACCGCCATCCGCAACGCGGTGCCGGCGATTCACGCCATCGAGGACGTCACCGACCACCAGGCAGGGACAAGCCCCTACTACCAGCACGGGCACTAGGGGCTCGAAGGGTCGCTCGGGGCCGGCGACGCCGGCACGTGGGAAACCCCGCTCAGTGCGGGAAGGTGCCGCCGCCCGTGCACGCCATGACGGTCGTGGCGAGGCTGAGAAGGCTCAGCGCCGCCGCCGTTCCGGCGAGGACGAACGAACGGACGATTCGACTCGTGCGCATCGGTCCTGCTCCTTGCTGCGACCGGCAGTCGTTGATCTGCGGCCGTCTGCGGAGCACGTTCATCCCGATTGGGCCACCGGGCAATGACCCGGAGGTCCCGTTGCGGGAGGGCACCCGGAGTACCTTCGGCTGAGGGTGCGGTCAAATCAGGCTTGCCACGCCGTGTAGACTCCCGCAATGCCGCGCACGCGGACCCTGGCTCCGCCCACCACACACGACCGAGATCTCGGGCGCCGCATCGGGCAGCGCATCCGAGAGGCGCGCCTGCGCGCCAGCCTGACGCAGCAGCAGCTGGCCGGCGATCGGTACACCAAGGCATACATCAGCGCCCTCGAGACCGGGATCGCGCGTCCCTCGATGGTCGCGCTGCGCTACCTCTCCGAACGGCTCGGGCTGCCGGCCAGCCACTTCATCGACGAGACGCACCCTGTCTGGACGCGGCTCGAAGTGGACATGCTCCTCGCATCCGGCGACTGGCAGGCCGCTGCCGACGGATACCGGACGATACTCGAGGGCGGGCTCGACGATGCGGCGCGCGCCGACGTCCTGCGCGGGATGGCCGAGGCGCTCGCACGCCTCGACAGGGGGCCGGAGACAGTCGCCGCCGCATCAGAGGCGGCGCGCCTGTACGAGCTTGCCAATCGCCAGCCGGATGCGGCACTGGCCCGCTACTGGCTCGCGTACGGCCTCTATGAGTCCGACAACGAGCCCGAGGCGAGCAGGATCCTCGCGGGGCTGCTCGACCAGGTCCGAGGCGGCCTGCATGTCGAGCCGGACTTCCAGATGCGCGTGCTGACCGCCATGGCGGCCGTGGAGTCACGCAGCGGCAACGCCGCCCGCGCCCTGACATACCTGGAGGAGGCGAGAGGCCTCGCCGCGGACCTCGACGACGCCCGCCGCGCCTCGTTCCTCATGAACCTGGCGATCGGGTACCGGGAGGTGGGCGACTTCGAGGCGGCGATCCGCGCGGGAACCCAGTCGATGGCACTCTATCGCGCCGCAGGGGCGGTAACCAACTCCGCCCGCATAGAGAACGACCTGGCCCTCGCGTACCTGGCGGTGGGCAATCTCGGTCGCGCCCGCGAGCTCGCGGCTGAGGCCCGAGGGCAGATCGAAGCCGCCGGCGACGAGCGTCTGCTGGCGGCGGTGATCGAGACGGAGGCGCAGATCGCCCTGGCGGGGGGCGACCCGGACGCAGCCCTGAGCCTTGCCGAGGAGGCGACGTCGCACGCTCGACAGAGCGGAAACGAGCTCGCGCAGCTCGAGGCGATGCTGACCGCCGCTCGAGCGCTGCGAGCCGCCGGCCGCGGGGAGGAGGCCGAGCGTCGCTTCGGCGAGGCTGCCGAGATCGCGCGGGCCGGACGCGTGCCGCATCGGCTCCGAGAGGTCCTCCGCGACTGGGCCGAACTGCGAGCCGAGGTCGGGGACCACCGTGGCGCCTACGAGTTAACAACCGAGGCACTAACGGTCAATTGAGGGTTGACAGGTACGGTCTGGTGACCGTACGCTGAGTGCTGACGAGTCGGGATGGGCACACCGACTGGCCGAACGGGATTGGAGCAGGGGCACCTCTCCGATCCCGTTCCTGTGTCCGGCGGCTTCAGCTCGACGCTGCGGGGGAGGCGGGAAGCGACCCGACGAGCACGAACGTTCCCTGCGCCGCGGGCACGGCCTCGCCGGCAAGGTAGATCCGCATCCGGTACTCACCGGGTCCGAACGCCTCGAGCAGCACGGCCGCGGGCACGGTGAACGCGATCGCCAGGGCATCCGGGGCGATGGTCTGTACGGACGGCTCCTGGACGATCTCTGCGGGGCCGCCGCTCACGCGCTCGACCTCGACGAATACGGTGGACGGCGGCGCCATGTCCGCGACGGAGTAGGCGAAGGTGTCACCGTCCTCGAAGTGTGTCGTGCGCTCGGCGGTGGCCACCAACCCGGTCGCCGGGTCCAGCGCGGTTCCGAAGGTGATGGGCAGGGCGTCCGCGGCCGGTTGCGACGGCGAGCGGGCGGTGCCGGGACTCCCCTCGCCGCTGCCGCCGACGATGCGCACACCGAGGGCGATACCGGCGACGAGGGCGATGGCGGCCACCCATCCCGCCATACGACGTGCGCCGGGCGAGAGGCTGAGCTCACGCCTTTCGGGGCGGCGCGCCATCGGCCGATCCAGTCGCGTCCGAAGGCGATGTGCCATTAGTCTACGGGTACGCCATCGTGGGCCGGGCCGCCGCGCTCATCTGCCCGAACTCTACGCCGCGCGGAAGCCGGTAGGATGGCTCGCATGGCGCGACGCGTCTTCATCTTCGATTCCCCCGACCGATTCGTCCCAGGAACGGTCGGCGAGCCCGGGGAGCGCAGCTTCTACCTCCAGGCGCGGAAAGGGGGCGCACTCGTCACGGTCGGGGTCGAGAAGGCGCAGGTGGCGGTCCTCGCCCGCCGCATGGACGATCTGCTCGACGCGGTGGAGGTGCCGCCCGGCGTTGCCGGCGACGACGACGGCGATCTCGAGGAGCCGGTCGTCGAGCGCTTTCGAATCGGCGCACTCGCGCTCGCCTGGGACGCGGCATCGGGCGCGGTGGTCATCGAGGCGCAGACCCCGACGGAGCAGGGCGAATACGTCGAGCTTCCCGACGATGCGGACGAGGGGCCGGACCTGCTCCGGGTACGCCTCGACCCGGATCGGGCGCGCGCGTTCGTCCGGCGTGCAGAGGCGCTCGTCGCGGGCGGCCGGCCCGCCTGCCCGTTGTGCGGACAGCCGCTCGACCCGCAGGGACACTTCTGCGCGCGCGGCAACGGCCAGATGAACTGATCGCGGCCCGGGGAGGGCTTATGGCGCCGGCGTCGGCGCCGCGTCCTCGCGCATGACCGCCAGCGTCCACGCGCAGTCGGTCTCGGCGGTCAGGAAGAGCTGGCCGCGCAGGGCGGGCTGCGAGACGAAGAAGCTCGACTGGAGAATGCCCGGGATGAGCATGTCGCCGACCGTCGAGCGGATGGCCGGCATCGGCTCCCCCGAGCCCGCGGCGAGCAGGATCGAGAACTGGCATCGCACGCCCTCGGGATCGACCGCCACCCAGCGGATGATGTGCCGCTCGTCGGGTACGTCGATGGGGCCGAAGTCGGCGTCCCCGGTCTGGGCGAATGACACGATGACCGGCGAATCCTCGGCGACGCGACCGGTGGAACGCAGGTAGGCCTCCGGCTCGAAGCCCGCCGCGACCCAGCCCTCCTCGAACTGAGGCTCGTCGGGGTCGGCGTCGGTGACGAGATACCAGCCCAGACCGTCCTCCACGATCGGCCCCATGACCACCTCGAGCTCGGCATCGGACGACAGGAGGCCGGTGATCACCCGGCGATCCGTCCCTGGAAGGTCACGCACCCGAAGCCCGGCGAACGTGGTGGTGATGATGTCGCCGCCGGTGAAGTCCGGAATGGCGGCGACGTCCGGCGACGGCGACCCTTCGGCGGGGTCGGTCGGTGTCGGTCCGGCCGATGGCGGCCGCGTGGCCCCCGGCGTCGGCGGCGCCGTCGGAGTGGAGCTCTCGAGCGCAGGCAGGGTGCATGCCGCCAGCACGAGGGCCGATAGCAGCGCCAGCACGGCGGCTCGGAGTGGTGGACGCATCGGCCGCGCTAGCCCTCCGCGGCCAGGCGGGGGATGGCTGCCGCCAGGAGGTCCGCGATCTCGCGAGCGTTCGTGGTCCCGTAGTTGGCGTAGCAGTTGTTCATCAGGACATGGATCTCCGGCGCCCGCGACGCGGCCTCGTGGATGCGCGGCACCCACTCGCTGAGCTCCTGCTCGTCGTAGAGATAGCGGAATCGCTCGACGACGGGGATGCCACTCTTCTCCCACGTCTCGGTTCGCCGCCCGTGGAAGCGGAC
>DASWGW010000056.1:0-29842 GCA_036393435.1 Candidatus Limnocylindria bacterium
CAGGGCGAGCGGGTTGCTGATCATGAGGTGGCTGTGGAACGGCAGGCGCGTGTGGCCGCGCACCGACTCGACGACCACCGGACCCATGGTCAGGTTGTCGACGAAGTGGCCATCCATCACGTCGAGGTGGATGGAGTCGGCCCCGCCGGCGTCCGCCCGCTCCACCTCCTCGCCGAGGCGGCTGAAGTCGGCGTTGAGGATGCTGGCGCTGATCTGCGGGCCGGCGCTCATGCGGTGGCGACCGGGGCCGGCGGGAGCGCCCGTGCTTCACGCGCCTCGCGCAGCGAGCGCCCGGAGAGCTGCGCATGAAGCTGGCCACAGGCCGCCTCGATCTCACGGCCTCGCGTGTCTCGCACCGTGACCGTCACGCCGCCGGCGCGCAGGATGCGGACGAAGCGCTCGATGCCGGCCGGCGGAGTGCCGCTCCAGCGCGACCCCGGCGTCGGGTTGAGCGGGATCAGGTTGACGTGGCAGCGCCAGCCACCAGCCAGCTCAGCGAGGCCCGCGGCCTGCGCGTCGCCATCATTGAGTCCGTCGATCATCACGTACTCGAGGCTCACGCGGCGGCCCGTCCGCTCGGCGAAGCGCCGCCCTGCGCCGATCACGTCGCGGATCGGCCACTTGCGGTTGATCGGCACCAGCTCGTCGCGCAGCTCGTCGGTGGAGGCGTGCAGGCTGATGGCGAGGTTGACCTGCGGAAGCTCGTCGACCATGCGATCCATCCCCGGCACGACGCCCGAGGTGCTGACGGTGATGTGCCGCGCTCCGATGCCGAGCCGCCGCGGGTCGTTGAGCAGGCGGACCGCGGCGAACACGCGGTCGGCGTTGTTCAGCGGCTCCCCCATGCCCATGAACACGACGTTGTAGTGGCCTCCGGCGTCCCCCAGCGCGCGCCACGGCGGGCGGTGCCAGTGGAGCACCTGGTCGACGATCTCCCCCGCCGTCAGCTGTCGGCCGAAGCCGGCCTGGCCCGTCGCGCAGAACGGGCACGCGACCGCGCACCCAGCCTGCGAGCTGATGCAGATCGTGGTGCGCGCGGACGTCGCGCCGCGCGCGGGGTAGCGCATGAGGACCGACTCGATGCGCTGGCCATCGGCAAGCTCATGGACGGCCTTGGCGGTGAGTCCGCGGTCGGCGCCCACGACGTGCGTGTCGTTGATGGCGCTGAACCGAAACGCCTCCGCCAGAGCCTCCCGCAGCGGCACGGGGAGATCGGTCAGGTCCTCGAAGGAGGCGACGTCGGGCCGATGCGCCCCGCGCAGCACCTGATCGGCTCGATACGCAGGCTCGCCGCGGGCCTGGAGCCACGCGGCGAGCGACGCCGGGTCGATCTCGCTGATCGCCGGCGAGGGTCCGGCGACGGGCAGCTCAGTCACGACGCCCGAAGACGAGCCACGCGTAGTACAGGAAGGTCAGGAGCGCGGTCAGCGCACCGGCGACGTAGGTCCAGGCCGCGGCCTTGAGCACGGCGCGCGCGCCGTCCTGGCGCTCCCCGGCCATCCCGAGCCCGTTCACGAACGCGAGCGCCTTGCCCGACGCGCCGATCTCGACCGGCAGCGTGGCGAAGGTGAATGCCACCGCTCCGGCGAAGGCGATGAGACCGACGAGGGCCAGCCCGAAGAGGTTGAAGAAGTACCCGCCGATGATCAGCCACGGCGCGATGCCGGAGCCGAACTGCGCTATGGGGACGATGGCCTGCCGGAACTTCATTGCGGGATCGCCCGAGGCGTCCTGCAGCGCGTGCCCGACCTCGTGCGCGATGACCGCGGCGGAGGCGACGGACAGCCGGCCGGCAGGCAGGCGGACCGCACCCGCCGCCGAATCGTAGCTGGCGAGCTCCGGCCGCCCGGCGACCGAGGCACTCACGCGCAGCACCTTGCCACGCGGGTCGTAGTGGTCGGTGAGCTGGCCGGGCGTCGGCTCGATGCGGACCTCGGTCAGTCCCTGGCGATCCAGGAGCTGTCGGGCGAAGTCGAACGGCTCGAGTGCGATGCCGGAGTCGACCCTGGCCCATTTCGCGTAGGTCGAGCGAACCCGCAGCGCTGCCCAGCCGGTGATTGCGAGTGTGGGGATGAGGACGATCAAGATGTAGAGCGGGTCGAAGATCATGTTGAAGGCCCACCTCCGTGGGGCTTGCCGATGAGTATAGGCAACCCTGGTTGGGCACCGGTTGCCGTCAGGTGAAGCGCGGACAATGCGGTCACCGGCTGCGCTCGTCCGGGCGGCGGCCACCGAGCAGGACGTGGTCGCGGTCGAGCCCGCGCCTCCAGGCCTCCGCGGGCATTGCCGGCCGTCCCTCCGGCTGGACGATCTCGAGCGCCAGGGCGCCGACACCGGCGGCGACGAATGGCGGGTCGCCCGGAAGCAGCGCGCCGATCGGCACGTCGTCGACCCCGGCCACCGGCGTTGCCCTGCGCACGTGGATCCGCCGCCCGTCGACCATGGTCCACGCACCGGGCCAGGGCTGGAGCGCGCGGACCTGGCGGTCGATCTCGACGGCCGGCCGTCGCCAGTCGATCCAGCCGTCCCAGCGCGTGAACGGATGCACATGGGTGGCGAGGCCGTCGTCCTGGGGGGTCGCCGACAGGTCACCCGCCGCCCACCGCTCGAGCTCCGGGGGCACGACGGAGGCGGCGAGATCCGCGAGGCGCGCCTCGAGCTCCGGCGTCGTCTCGCGTCCACCCAGTGGCACGCGCCACTGCGCGACGATCGGTCCGGCGTCGAGCACCGCCGTCATGACCATGAGGGTGACCCCGGCCTCGGCGTCGCCGGCGAGGATCGTGCCCGCCACCGGCGCCGCGCCGCGGTGCCGCGGCAGGAGCGACGGGTGGACGTTCAGCGGAGGTCGCCCGGCGAGCTCGAGCACCTCATCCGGCACGAGCTGCCCGTACGCCGCCAGGAGCAGGCCGTCCGGAGCGAAGCGGCGAAGGGCGTCCCGAGAGTCCTCCGACCTCAGCCGAACCGGGCTCAGGACCTCGATCCCCTGCTCGCGCGCATAGGAGGCGATCGGCGACGCGCGCATCTGCAGCTTCCGGCCCGCCGGACGGTCGGGCTGCGTGACGACGAGCAGCTCGCCCGCCATGTCGCGCACGCGCTGCAGCAACGGCAAGCCGAACGTGCCGGAGCCGAGGAACGCAATACGCCCGATGCCGGCCATCAGAGTCCGGCCGCGGCGTCTTCCTCAACCTCGCTGGTGGCGGCCTCGCCGACGCGGACGAGCTCGTCGAGTGAGTCGAGGAGGTCGATGTAGAGACCGCCGTTCAGGTGATCGATCTCGTGCTGCAGCGCGCGGGACAGGAGCTCGGTTCCCCGGAGCCGGAACTCCTTGCCGTGCCGGTCGCGCGCCTTCACGGTCACCTTCTCCGCCCTCGTGACCTCGGCCACGTAGCCCGGGATCGACAGGCACCCCTCCCAGTCGACCTGCTCGCCGGCGGAGCGCACGATCTCGGGGTTGATGAGCTCGGTGACGCGACCATCCACCTCGATCACGGCGACCCGCAGCGGGACCCCGATCTGGTTCGCTGCGAGGCCGACGCCCGGCGCGTAGCGCATCGTCTCGAGCATGTCGTCCAGCAGCCTGTGGAGGCTCACGTCATACCTGGAGACCCGCTTCGTCCGCTCGCGGAGGACCGGCTCCGCGGCGGTCAGAATCGGGCGGATGGCCATGGCCGCGCATTGTAGAGAGATCAAAGGAGCGACTCGGGGTCCACGTCGATGGCCACGCCGGCGGGCACGCGTTCGAGCGCCGCTCCCCTCATCTCCGCGTCCGGCGCGCGGATCACGACCTGGAACCGATAGCGCCCTGCTCGGCGCGGGACGTATGACGGCAGCGGTCCCAGGACTTCCACCCCGGAGGCGCTGACAGCCTGGGCTGCCTCGCGGCCCCGCTGCTCGGCGCGGCCGCGATCGGCATCGGCGATGAGCAGGCGCGCCAGCACGCTGAATGGCGGATAGCCGAGCAGCCGACGGCGAAGGAGCTCCTCGTCGGCGAAGCCGTCGACGTCCAGCGCCGCGGCGGCCTTCACCGCGTAGTGGCCCGGAGCGTATGTCTGGATGAGCACTCGGCCTGGCTGCGGCCCGCGGCCCGCACGACCCGCGATCTGCGCGAGGAGCTGGAACGTTCGCTCAGCGGCGCGGTAGTCGGGGAGGTTGAGGGTCACGTCGGCCGCGATCACCGCGGCCAGCGTCACCGACGGCAGGTCGAGGCCCTTGGCCGCGAGCTGGGTGCCCACCAGCACGTCGATGCGACCATCGCGGAAGTCGTCGTAGACCGTCTCGAATCCGCGCCGCGCCGTGAGCGCATCGGAATCCAGTCTTCCGATGCGGAGCCCCGGAAAGCGCGCGCGCAGCTCGGCTTCGACGCGCTGGGTCCCGGCACCGAAGTAGCGGATCCGCGGGCTGCCGCAGTTCGGGCAGCGCTCCATCGGCGACGCGGTGCGCCCGCAGTGGTGGCAGCGCAGCGAGGCGCCGGAGAGGTGGTAGACGAAGGGCAGCTCGCACTCCGGGCAGCGCAGGCTCTCGCCGCAGTCGCGGCACAGGATGAAGGTCGCCGCGCCGCGGCGGTTGATGAGGAGGACGGCCTGCTCGGCTCCGGCACGCAGCGCTCCGAGCGCGTCGGCAAGGTCCGCCGAGAAGATCGAGCGGTTGCCCGTGGCGAGCTCCGTGCGCAGGTCGACCACCGCGATCGCCGGCCGGCCGCCGACCCGCCGCTCGAGCAGGCGGGCACGTTCCGCGTGGCCTCCCCGAACCCGCGCCACGCTCACCAGGTCGGGCGTTGCGCTGCCGAGCACGACGCGCGCGCCGCTCATCGCCGCCCGTCGCCGGGCGACCCAGCGCGTGTCGTACCGCGGCGTGCGGTCGGACTTGTAGCCGCCGTCGTGCTCCTCGTCGAGGACCACGAGGCCCAGGTGCTCGAGCGGCGCGAACGCCGCGGTGCGGGTGCCGACCACGACCCGCGCCTCGCCACGCAGGATGCGCCACCAGCCGTCGTGGCGCTCCCCCGCCGACAGACCGGAGTGGAGGACGGCGAGCTCGTCGCCGACCAGCGTCCGAAGCCGGTCCGCCAGCTGCGGGATGAGGCTCGTCTCGGGAACGAGCACGATGGCGGTGCGACCAGCCGCCAGCGCTGCCTCGACGGCCGCCAGGTAGACCTCGGTCTTGCCCGATGCCGCCACGCCCTCGAGCAGGAGCTCCCCGCCGTCGGGCAGGCGGCGGATGGCCTCGAGCGCGCGCGCCTGCTCCGGCGCGAGGTCGTGGGCCAGTCCCGGCAGGGCGCGACGATGTGCCAGCGGATCGCGCTCGACGGTCCGCCATTCGAGCTCGGCGAGGCCGAGCTCGACCAGGCGGCGCGCCGGTGACAGCAGGGACGCCGGCTCGGCGTCGAGATCCGCCGCCAGCTCGGCGAGCGTCCGCTCCCTCCCACCCAGCGCCTCGAGCATCGCACGCTGGAGGGGTGCCCGACGCGGCGGCCCGCCGCCGCCGAGTACGGGGCGCAGAACCCGGACGCGGCGCGGCGTGACCTCCGGCGGCTCGAGCGTCCAGTCGGCGCGGATGACGCCGGAGCGGCGCAGCCGGCCGAGCCAGGCCGCCTGGCCCCTGCGCGGGGCGTGGCGCTGGAGGACGGCATCCGAGATGCGCCCGTCGGCGTCGGCGCTGGATGCCAGCCCGGGTGGGAGGTCCTCGGGGCGCAGGACCAGCCATCGCCGCGTGAGCCGCGACTCGAGGCCGGGTGGCAGCATCGCCGCCAGCGTCGCGCCGATCGGCGCCCGGTAGTAGGCCGAGACCTCCTCCGCCAGCGCCAGGAGCTCCGGCGTCAGGATCGGCCCAGAGACGACCGCCTCCACCTCGCGCAGCGCCGTCGCCCCCGGCTCCGCGGGCCCGCCCATGAGGTAGCCGAGGGCGGCGCGTGGGCCATACGGCACGAGCACCAACGATCCCGGCTCGGCGGGCCCGAGGGATTCGGGCAGCAGGTAGGTGAAGGTGCGCTCGGGGCGGTCCGCGAGGGCCTCGACGGCGACCCGCACCGGGCGGCCCGGCACGTTGAGGGCGCTCACGACCGGGAGCTCAGACGCGCGGTCGGCGCGGTGGATCGCGACGCGCTTCGGCCTGGATGATCTCCCAGATGCGTTCCGCGGCCTGCTCGGGACGCCCGGTCTCGTTGACGACCACGTGGTCGTAGTCCCCCGCCTCGGCGATCCAGCGCTCCGCGTCGACGCGCCGACGCTCGAGGCTCGCCTCCGACTCGGAGCCCCTGCTGCGGAGTCGCTCCGTCAGGTCGTCCATGGACGGCGGCATGACGAAGATGAGCAGCGCGTCGGGTACCAGCTGGCGGACGCTCCGGGCGCCCTCGGGGCTGATGGTCAGGATCGCGTCTCGGCCGGCGGCCAGGATACCCCGCACCTGGTCGACCGGGGAGCCGTACCAGTGGCCGTGGTTGTCCGCGTGCTCGAGGAGCGCGTTCCGCTCGATGAGCTCGCGAAAGGCCGCATCGGTCAGGAAGTGATAGTGCACTCCGTCGATCTCGTCGGGGCGTCGCGGGCGCGTCGTGGCGGTGACGATCGGCACGACCTGCGGTCGCCGGCGGGCGAGCTCGGCGACGATGGTGCTCTTCCCCACTCCCGGCGGTCCCGACACCACCACGAGCATCGGGTTCGGGAACGTCATCCGCTTCTCTGGGATCGCGTCGGGGTTCACCTCGGGGTTCATCTCACGCGGTCACCTCGGGACCACCTCGGCGCCCACGCCGGCGGGCAGCGCGTCCGACGGGACCCGAACGCCAGACGCGTCCAGACTGGCGCGGAGGTCCGGCGGCAGCTCGCTCCACGCGTGCAGGCGCTCCCCGTCGACCGGCCGATCCAGGCGCAGCCTGGAGGCATGCAGGAACTGGCGCGACAGTCCGGTCGGACCCGGTCCCCCGCCGTAGCGCACGTCGCCGGCGATGGGAAGGCCCAGGTACGTCAGGTGGGCCCGGATCTGGTGGGTGCGCCCGGTGAGCGGGTGGAGCGACAGCAGCGCATAGCCGCCTCCCGTGGCCAGCACCTCGTACGCCGTCACCGCCTCGCGTCCACCGGCCGTCACGGCCATGCGCTGACGGTCGCGCGGGTCGCGCCCGATCGGCGCCTCGACCCGGCCGCGCGACGACGGCGGGTCGCCCCGAACGAGCGCGAGGTACTCCTTCTCGATCGTGCGCTCGCCGAACTGGCGCATGAGGCTGGCCTGTGCCAGGTCCGTCTTGGCGACCACGATCAGCCCGCTCGTGTCCTTGTCGAGTCGATGCACGATGCCCGGGCGGCCCACGCCGGCGACGGACCCGAGGGACTCTCCCCGATCGACCGCGCGCCCCAGCAGGGCGTTGACGAGCGTGCCGCCGCTGTGCCCGGCGCTCGGGTGGACGACGAGGCCCGCGGGCTTGTCGACGATGAGCATCGTCTCGTCCTCGTACGCCACCCGAAGCGGGATCGACTCCGCCGCCAGCGACTCGTCCGGCGGCGCGCTGAGCTCCACCGTCACGCGCTCTCCTCCCAGGAGGCGATCGCTGGACCGTCGGCGAGCACCGTCGACCAGGGCACGGCCGTCGCCGATGAGCCGCTGCGCATGCGCCCGGCTGATGCCGGCGACCACCGCCACCGCCATGTCGACGCGTCCCGTCTGTGCCGGTCCCTCCACGGTCCGGTCGGCCACCGGGCTCATGCGGCGGATCGACCGCCGCGACGCTCGTCGACGAACGACAAGTAGAGCACGAGCACGCCGATGCCGATGACCAGCGAGGAGTCCGCCACGTTGAAGGTCGGCCAGCGGACGTCGCCGATCCCGACGCTGACGAAGTCGACGACGTACCCGTACCGAAGCCGATCGATGAGGTTGCCGAGCGTCCCGGCCAGGATCGCGCCGAGCACGACGTGGATCCACGTGCCTCGCGCGCGGAAGACTCGGTAGAAGTACGCGATCATCACCAGCGCACCCGCGGAAACCGCGAAGAAGAGCCACGTGGCGCCGGGAAAGAGACTGAACGCGGCGCCGGTGTTGCGGACGTGCCAGAGCTGCACGAGGTCGCCGAGCACCTCCTGCCGGGCCCCGAACGGGAGGCTCGCCACCACGAGCGCCTTGGTGACCTGGTCCGCGACGAACAGGACGACCGCGGTCCCGGCGAGGAGGAGCGCGGCTCTCAACGACGCGTCGCGATCGATTCCGGCCTCCACGAACCCACTCTAGCCGACACGCCGTCAGGCGCGGGCAACGGCGATTCGCAGGCTCGCGCCGTCGACCTGCATGGTCTCGGTCCGGTCGGCCGAGTCGAGCGCCGCTTCGGAGCCCAGCGTGACCTCGGTCGCCAGGAGCTCCTCCGCCAACCAGTCCCGGTGGGGTGCGAGCCGCGCCAGCGCCCCGGCGTCCCCCGCCACGGCGACCCGGACGCGGTCGCTGATCTCGTATCCGGCGGCCCTGCGCAGCGCCTGGAGGTGATGCGCCACCTCCCGGGCCAGGCCCTCCGCCTCGAGCTCAGGGTCGAGCGTCGTATCGAGGGCGACGAGCAGGTCGCCGTCCTCCGCGACCTCCTGGCCCGGTCGCGCCCGTGCGGTCAGCTCGAACTCGTCGGGTTGGAGGATCACGCCCCCGACCGATGCCGTGCCGTCGGCCTCGATCCGCCAGTCACTCGCTCGAACGGCGGCCATCACGGCGCCCACGTCCCTGCCGTGCCGCGGCCCGATGACCGGCAGGAGCGGATAGAGCCGGCGCTGGACGAGCTCGGACTCGTCCGGGATGAGCTCCAGCGCCCGCACGTTGAGCTCCTCGAGGATCTGCTCGGTGAGCTCGGCCGCCACGCGCTCGTCGGGGCTGATGCGGCCGCGCGCCCCGGGCGGCAGCTTCACGCTCGCGGCGCGCAAGGGCTGACGGGTGCGGAAGCCGGACGAGGCCCGCGCCGCGCGACCGGCGGCGACGACCCGCCGCGCCAGCGCCACCGCCTCCTCGATCGAGGGATCGCTGCGTCCGGCCACCGCCTGCGGGAAGTCGGTGAGGTGCACGCTGTCGGGGGCCGAGTCGTCGACCGCGGTGACGAGGTTCTCCCACATCGCGTCGGCGAGGTGCGGCACGGTCGGGGCGAGCAGCTGGGAGAGCGTCCCGAGCACCTCGTGCAGCGTCGCGTACGCCGCGCGCTTGTCGTCGTCGAGCTCGCCCTTCCAGAACCGCCGCCGGTTACGCCGGACGTACCAGTTCGACAGGTCGTCGACGAAGGCCTCGATGCCGCGAGTCGCCCTCATCGCATCGTACCCGTCGAGCGCGCCGCGTACCTCGGCCACCAGCCGGTCGAGCCGCGAGAGGATCCATCGGTCCAGGAGGGTGCGCACATCGGCCTGACCGCCGCTGCCCGGCACCCAGCCGTCCAGGCGTGCGTACGTGACGAAGAAGCCGTACGTGTTCCACAGCGGGAGGAAGAAGCGGCGCACGACCTCGTGGGCCGGTCCGTAGCCGAAGTTCAGGTTCGTCGCCGGGTTCGCGGCGGCGAAGGTCCAGCGCATGACGTCGGAGCCGATCCGTTCGGCCGCTTCCTCGAACGGGATGGAGTTGCCCTTGCTCTTGTGCATCTCCTCGCCGTGCACGTCGCGCATGAGGGCGTAGGCGAACAGCGTGCGCATCGGCGCTTCGCCGGTCATGACCGTGCTCATCGTCAGCAGCGCGTAGAACCAGTTGCGGAACTGCCCGGGAAAGGATTCGCTGATCCAGTCCGCTGGATACCACTGCTTCCAATACTCGCGGTCGGTGTTCCAGCCGAGCGTCGAGAGGCCGACGATCCCGGCGTCGAGCCACGGGTTGCCGACATCCGTGATCCGCCGTGCCCGTCCGCCGCAGGAGCTGCACGCGATCTCGACCGCGTCGACCCAGGGCCGATGCGGCGAGTGGCCCTCGAATGCGTCCCACCCCTCGACCGCGCGCTCGCGGAGCTCGTCCTTCGACCCGATGACCTCCCAGGCGTCGCAGTCGGTGCATACCCAGATCGGCAGGGCGAGGCCGTAGTAGCGCTTCTTGGAGATCATCCAGTCGCCCATGTTTCGGAGCCAGTCGAGCTCGCGCTCCTCGAGGCCGATGCCCTCGGGCAGCCAGCGCACCGCCCGAGTCGACGCCGAGATCGGCGCGCGCAGCGGGTCCATGGTGATGAACCACTCGTCGACCAGGCGGAAGATGAGCTGCGTGCCGCATCGCCAGCAGTGCGGGTACGAGTGCATGTAGCTCTCCTTCGCCACCAGCAGGCCGCGCTCGTCGAGGTCGGCCACGACGTCGCGCGCCACGTCCGGCTCGTGATCCGGCGAGGCGCCGGCGTATCGGCCCGTCTGCCAGCCGTAGCCCTCGTTGAAGATGCCGAACTCGTCGATCGGATCGAGCACCGTGAGGTCGAACGCCTTGGCCAGCGCGAAGTCCTCCTGCCCGCAGCCCGGCGCGATGTGCACGATGCCGGTGCCCTCGGCGTCGGACACCTCGTCCCACGGGATGACGCGGTGCGCCACGCCGGCGGCCACCGGCAGGTGGTCGTACGGCCCTTCGTACGTCAGGTCGACGAGATCGGTCCCGCCTGCGTCCGCGAGGACCTTCGCGTCACCGGCGACGCGCGCCCGCGAGCCGGCGCTGACCCACCAGCGTCGCCCATCGCGTCCCTCGACCAGCTCGTAGGTGAGCCCCGGATGCACCGCCGCCGCGACGTTGCTCGACAGCGTCCACGGCGTGGTTGTCCACACCAGCAGGTCCTCGCCCTCGTGGCCGGGGCTCGTGATCGGGAGCCGAATCGTGACGGAGGGGTGCTTGACGTCCGCGTAGCCCTCCGCCGCCTCCATGTTGCTGATGCCGGTCCCGCAGCGCGGGCACCACGGCATGACGTCGTGGCCCTTGACGAGCAGGCCGCGCCGGTGGCACTCCGCCAGGAAGGCCCAGATCGTGTAGTTGTTCTCGTCCGAGTTCGTGTAGTAGCTGTGCTCCCAGTCCATCCACATGCCGAGCCGCTTGGACTGCTCGGTGATGAGCGCTGCGAACGTGTCGACTCGCGCCTTGCACAGCTCGACGAACCGGTCGATCCCGAACTCTTCGATCTGGCGCTTGTTGTTGAAGCCGAGCTGGCGCTCGACCTCGACCTCGATCCACAGCCCCTGGCAGTCGAAGCCGTTCTGGTAGCGCTGCCGCTCGCCGAGCATGGTGTGGTAGCGCTGGTAGAGGTCCTTGTATGCCCTGCCCCAGGCGTGGTGCACGCCCATCGGGTTGTTCGCAGTGATCGGCCCGTCGAGGAAGCTGAAGCGCCGCTCGGAGGCGTTGTTGCGAACGAGGTAGCGCGCCATCGTTTCGCGCTCCCGCCAGCGCTCGATCACCTCTCGCTCGAGCTTCGGCACGTCGAGCTTCGTTTCGACCGGTTTGAACACGTGAGCCCCAGATACGACGAATCCCGCCCCGGAATCCGGGACGGGAGGGCGCTCCCGCGGTACCACCCGCGCTTGACCGATGCGCGCCCCCGGCGCGACCGACCCACTCACTGGCCACTGGTATCGGGGTGGCAGCCCCGGGGCGCGTTACGCACGGCTCCGGCCGCTTGGCGCATCCGGCTCTGGAGGGATGGCTTGCCGCCCGCGATGCCGCCCGCTCCCACCGTCCGGGCTCGCTCGTGGATCGCACCTGGCCGCCGCCGTGACTCCGTCGACGCCGTATTCCGGCTGCGACCGATCGTGGCAGCCGCCGGGGAGGGTGTCAATCGAGCGAGGGTCAGATGGGCAGCAGCGCCCGTCCGATGAACACCGATGCGGCCACTCCTCCGGTCACCACGACGCCGACGGTTCGCGGCCACCAGGTCCGGGCCATGAGGGCGCCGATCGTCGTGCCGGGCCCTGCGAGCACCAGGGCCAGGGCGGTGAGGCGCGCGCCGTCGGAGCCGAGCTCGGGCATGCGCCCGAGGTACACGCCCGCGCCCCAGGCGGCGCCTGCGACGGCGAGCGGCACGAGCGGCAGAAGCCAGCTCGGTTTCGGCCGGCGCAGCGGGAGCGCACGGGCTCGGCCGGGCACGCCCACCGCCGTCGATGGCGGTGGCATCGCCGGCATCTCGAGCGAGCTGCCGCTCGGGCGGCGCCGTGCCCAGGACGGACGCCGGAAGATGCGCCGCGGCTCCGCCGGGGGGATCGGCTCTGGCGGGGGCTCGATCGATGGGGGCTCGGGCTGCTCGGGCGACGGCGCGGGTGCGGCGCGCGCCTCCGCCTCCTGGCGGGCGAGCGACTCCTGGTAGAGCGAGCGCTCGATGCCGGTCAGCAGCCGGGGATCGAATCCCTCGACGCCGGCGGTGGGCGACGGCTCAGGCGCCTCCGGCTCAGGCGGCGCCGCCGCCTCGGCCACCTCCTCCGCCCGCGCCCTGGCGTGTGCGGCCTGCGTCAGCGCCTCGATGAGGTGCTGCTCGTCCGAGGTGGCGATCGCGAGGCGACCGCGCGCCGTGGGGATGAGGATCACCGTCTCGGTCGGAGCGAGCCGAACGACGTGGATCTCCTCGACGTTGCGCAGGACCGCGGGGCCGAGGGCCCATCCGAAGCGGAAGCCGGAGCGGAGCGGAGATGCGCCCTCGCCATGCAGGTGGACGCGAGTGAGCGACCCCGGCGTGAGCAGGTACACCCGCCGGCCGAAGAGCCACCTGACGCGGACGATCGACTCCTCGATGTGCACGCGCACGCTGAGGGGCACGGCCGCTCCGACCAGGCCGAGGAGGCCGAGGGCGGCGCCGCCGGCCGCCATCGCGATCCCGGGCGTCCCGCCCACGAGCAGCAGGCCGATGCCGACCAGCGCCGCGCCGAGCGCAATGGCGAGGAGGGGCGCGGCGAGCAGGCGCGGTAGGGAGCGCGCCAGCCGCACCCGGGCGATGGTTCGTGCGTCCCGCGGCATCGGCAGGTCAGTCCTTCTCGGTGACGCGGTACTCGAGGTATCGGCCGGTGAGGAGCCGGGTCTGGGCGTCCAGTGCCGGCAGCGTGCTGAAGAAGATGCCGACCAGTGGCAGGCCGAGCCACTGCAGGTAGCTCATGAGCCGTTGGAATCGCCCCCAGTGCGCCGGACGCGGCGGGACGATGCGGTGCTCGACGACGACGAGCACGAACAGGCTGGCGAGTGCGATCGTCAGCATGGCGCTCGCGAAGAGCGGCAGGTTCTGCCCCAGCGTCGTCTCGGCGAACGCGGGGTTGATGATGAGCGGCACCGTCGCGCCGAACATCACCACGAACGGCGCGATGGCCCAGTTGATGTGCTCACCGAACAGGTTCGCCATGCGCCAGAAGCGCGACGAGAACGGGATCTCGCGGTGGCGCATGGCGTTCTGGATGACGAACGGGATGTCCGTGACGCCCCATGCCCAGCGGCGGGCCTGCAGGTACTGCTGGGCCATGGTCCGCCAGTAGCCGCGGGCCCGAACCGCGTCCCCGTAGATCGGGATGAAGAGCGGAACGGCGCGGAACCGATCGCCGTAGCGGAAGTAGCTCTTCCAGAAGAAGCGGCTGTCCTCCGGGATGGCATCGGTCGCCCAGTAGCCGACGTCGTGGACCATGTGCAGCGTGGTCGAGTAGCTGCCGAAGCTCTGGAGCTTCTCGGGCAGTGCGCTGCGCCACATCTGCAGCTGCGTGAGCAGTGCCGCGAAGAGCCGCTGCAGCATCGGCACATCCCAGATGTTGTTGTGGAAGTACGGGATGGGCTGGTAGAGCTGGGTCTCCCGATTCGGATCGGTCAGGTGCACCCAGGTCAGGTACGTGAAGTACTGGGGATGCACGCGGTAGTCCGCGTCGAGGTCCGTGACGACGATCCGCCGCGGGTCCATTCCGCGTTCGCGGACCAGCAGCCGATAGAGGTATCGACCGCCCCATGCCATGGCGCTGCTCTTCCCCACGACGATGCCGGGCTCGAGCGGGTCGAGGATGTGGATGAGCTCTGAGAACGCGCGGCCGAACTCCTCCTGCAGGGCCTTCACGTTGGCGATACCGAGCTCATCGGTCTCGCGGGTGATGATCGCGCAGATCTTCCGCTCCCGCGGCCAGTCCGCGGCCGCGAGGGCCGCAACGGTCTGGCGAAGCTTGTCGAGGGGCTCGGTGTAGGTCGGGATGAGCGCCAGGTGGATGATCTCCTCGACCGATGGCGGCGCCTCCGGCAGCGCCTCGACCTGCCGCAGCTGCTCGATCTCCCTGCGCAGGCGCCGGCGCTCCGAGCCGTCCGGACGGGCCAGCGCCGAAAAGCCGAACGCGCCACGCGGCATGTCGGTCCCCAGGCCCGCCAGGCGCACCTCGAGTGCCGCTCGACGGGCCGCCGGGTCGCGCAGGCCGGCGAGCCGGTCCGCCCAGTCCGTGGCCAGGACCTCTCGGACGCGCGAGAAGGCGATGAGGACCGCCCCGCTGAACCAGAGCGCGCGGCACAGCCAGTAGAAGTCGAACGAGAGCACGAAGTAGGCGACGAGCCACGGATAGCTGAAGCTCAGCCACAGGGGCAGGATGAGGATCGCCCATGAGATGGTGCCGGGCACCATCTCGAGCAGCCGCTCAAGCCAGCGGTAGCGGTCGCGATCCTCGGTGGTTGACATGTGCCTCCGCGGTGACCGGCCACGCGGCCGGTGGCGATGACGCCGAACCTCCGCGCCGCCTCTGCTAGTAGACGGGTGTGAGCCAGTCCCTGTACGCCGGAAGCTTGCCGCGTACCGCGTCGAAGTACGTCTTGGAGAGCTGTCGCGTCAGGGGCCCGGGACGCCCCGATCCGATGGCCCGGCGGTCGATCTCGATGACCGGGCTGATCTGGGCACCCGTGCCACACAGGAAGACCTCGTCGGCGCCGTAGAGCTCCGTGCGGTCGATGCTGCGCTCGACGACCTCGACCCCCAGCTCGGCGCGGCCCATCTCCATGAGCCGGCGGCGGGTGATGCCCTCAAGGATGTTGTCCGTGACGGGCGGCGTGACGAGGACGCCGCGCTTGACGAGGAACAGGTTCTCGGCGCTGCCCTCGCTGATGTGGCCGTCCGCCGTGAGCACTATCGCCTCGTCGTACCCGTTGAGCTGCGCCTCGCTCTTGGCGAGCGCCCCGTTCACGTAGGCGCCGGTGATCTTGCCGCGCGCCGGGATGGCGTTGTCGTCGGTGCGGCGCCACGTGCTCACCTGGGCGCGAATCCCGGAGTCGGTGTCGATGTACTGCCCGAACGGGACGCCGAAGATGGTGATATCGGACTCGAGGTTGTGCAGCCTGACGCCGATGAGCTCCGAGCTCTTGTAGACGATGGGCCTGATGTACACGTCCTCGCGCAGGCCGTCGCGACGCAGCAGCTCGACGGTGATTTCCGCAAGCTCCTCGGGCGACTGCCGCACCTCCATCATCAGGAGCGCCGCGGAGGAGTGGATCCGCTGGTAGTGCGGGATGAGCTCGAGGGCGAAGAGCTGCTCCTCGTCGGCGTTCCAGTACGCGCGTATCCCCTCGAATACCGCGGTGCCGTAGTTGAAGCCGTGCGTCATCACGTTGAGGTTGGCCTCCCGCAGCGGGACGAACTCTCCACGGAAGAACGCCCAGAGCTCGGTGGTCTTCTCCACCTGCGCGGTGCGCGGACGCGGCTCCTGCTTCAGCACTCAGACCTCCGATGCGTGATGACCGGCGCACGCCGGCTGCCTCGGTCGCAGCGGGCGACGAGCGCAAGAAGTATACCGGCGCCTCCCGGCTCGGACGCCCGGCGAGCAATCCGATGAGGTGCTCGTGCCACGCTCAATGGACCGGTGCCGCCGACGCGCCGAGCGGGGTGAAGAGCGCGAGGTAGATGTACAGGAGATAGAGCGGGCCGCCGATGAGCAGCGCCCACGCCGTGAGCCGTCCGCGGAGGATCATGCCGCCGAAGATGACGATCGTGGCGACGAAGGCGACGCCCGCCGAGGCGAAGGTGATGGCGCTCCCCTCCGAGAAGGTCCACGTCGTGAAGAGCAGCCCCAGGACGGTGGGCAGGCAGCTCTGGAAGACCATCGCGCCGGTGATGTTGCCCATTGCCAGCGTGTCCTTGCCGTTGCGAACCCAGAGAACGCTGTTGAACTTCTCCGGCAGTTCGGTGGCGATGGGCGCGATGATCAGCGCCAGGATCGTGGGATCGAGGCCGATGGCGGCCGAGAGGTGCTCCACCGCACCGACGAAGACCTGGGCGCCGACGATGATCAGCCCCAACGCCAGCACCACCTGCGCGGTGACGATCGCCATCGGGGGCTCCTGGCCGGTGACCGAGTGCGCTCCGGGCAGGACGTCGATCTCGAGCGTTCGCGGGCCGCTCAGCGCCGGCACCCGCGCGAGGTGCAACCGGCTCAGGTGCTCCGCCTCGCCCTCCTCGGGCGTGTCGGTGAAGTGGAGCCGGACGTAGACCGCGTAGAGCAGGAAGAGGAATCCGGCGGCCACCCACTTCAGCCAGGACAGCTCCTGCGGCAGGAATGCGGTGCCGATGGCCACCCCGTACCCCACGACGAAGAAGGCCACGTCGCGCCCCAGCACCCCGGTGTTCACGCGCATGTCGGTCGTGCGACGGCGGCGACGGGCGTAGATCACGATCGCGACGCCGGTGACGAACATCGCGAGGGTCGAGAGCATGAACGGCGCGCCCAGGATGGCGCCGACGCCGACCGCCGTGGAGCTGTCGGTCGCGGTGCCGCCCACGAGCACAGGCCCGAGGATGGCGATGACCGGGATCAGCGTCTCGGGCATGGCCGTGGCTACTGCAGCGAGCACGCTTCCGACGGCGCCTTCGGCGAGGTTCAGCTTATGCCCGAACCACTCGATGCCGTTGGTGAAGAGCTCCGCGGCGACCAGGATGATCGCCAGCGAAGCGATGAGAAGGACGACGTCCACGCCCGTTAGGGGCGGAGGTGCTGGGGGGCGTACGGCAGCAGCGCGACCTGCCTGGCCCGCTTGAGGGCGGTCGTCAGCATCCGCTGGTGGCGTGCGCACGTGCCTGTCTTGCGGCGGGGCTCGATCTTCGCGCGCTCGGAGAGGTACCGTCGAAGGCGGTTGACCTCCTTGTAGTCGATGCTCTCCGCCTTGTCGACGCAGAAATTGCAGACCTTGCGGCGCCTGCGGTCGCGGTAGTAGTCGGCCGACTCGCGGCGCGATCGTGGACTGGCCATGGATGTGATCGGTTCCTTTCGGTTCTCGGTGATCTAGAACGGGATGTCGTCGACGTCCATCTCCTCGCGGGGGGCGGAGGAGGAGCGCTGCTCGGCGCCGCGTGGACGGACGGCGGGAGGCGCGTCGGACGCCGGGCCGGGCGCGGTGCCGGCCTCCTCGGCGAAGCCACCGCTCTCGTCACGCGCGCGGCGCTCGAGGTTCACGACGCGAGCGAAGCGCAGCTCGAGGCTGGTGCGGTTCTGGCCGTCCGAGGCCTGGTACTCGCGGGCGCGCAGCTGTCCCTCGGCGTAGACCTTGTTGCCCTTGCGCAGCTGCTCGGCGATCCGCTCGGCGGCCTGCTCCCAGACCTCGACGCGGATCCACATTGTCTCCTCCACCCACTCCCCGTCCGGGCCGCGGCTGCGGTCGTTGACCGCGACCCGCAGGTTCGTGACCGCCTTGCCGCTCGGCGTGTAGCGCAGTTCGGGATCCGCCCCCAGGTTGCCGATGATCATCATCTTGTTGAGCGTCATTCGTGGCTCCTTGTGCCGTGCCTCGGTCAGGCCCCGGTGCGTTCCTCATCGGCCGGCGTGCCGTCGGCCGGTTCATCGGGCTGGTCCTTGCTGGTGTCCTCGGAGGTTCCCTCGCTCGTCCCTTCGGACGTGCCCTCGCTGGTGTCCTCGGAGGTGTCGTCGGAGATATCGGACACTTCGACGTCGGCCTCCTCCGCGCCATCATCGGCGTCCGGGCCGAGGCGCGCATCGGCCTCGTCACCTTCGGTCAAGCGTGCCGCGGCGGCAGGCGCGAGCTCGTCGGCCGGCCCGCGGTCCTCCAGCACGGTGACGAGGTGACGCAGGATCTCCTCGCTGATGAGCAGCCCGCGCTCGATCTCCCGCACCTGGCCGGGCTCGATGTCGAAGTGGATCAGGAAGTAGCTCGCTTCGCGGTGACGGTCGATGTCGTACGCGAGGCGCCGCTTGCCCCATGGCGAGACTTTCGACAGGCTGCCGCCGCCATTCACGATGGCGCGCGTGACCTTCTCCACCGCCGCCTGGAGCTTGTCGTCCTCCAGGTCGGGGCTGAGCAGGAGCATGAGTTCGTAACGGCGCATTGAAGCGTCGTCCTCCTCTCTATGGGTATGCGGCGCGGTCGAGTGCTCGAGCCGTGCGGCAGAGGGATTGGACAAACATGAGCCTCCCGTCGGGGAGGCGAGATCGAGAGTATAGCCCGCCCGCCGCGTGGGTGCCAACCAGCGGCAATGGACCGACGGTGCCAATTGTCGCGCTGCAGCGACCTTAGGCACCTTGCGCGCGCTGATCGGAGCCACCCTCCTCGTCGCCTGAGCGTGCGGCGGCCCTCGGCCGCGAGCAACTGGCCCGGTGAACGTGGCTAAGGTCGCCGTGGCCGACTTCTGGCAACTTTGCTCCGGCGCCGGGGCAGTGCGCCGCATTGGGCGCGGAGCCCCGTCGTGGTGCCGGAGGAGGGATTCGAACCCCCACGCCTTTCGGCTGCCGGGTTTAAGCCGGCTGCGTCTGCCGTTCCGCCACTCCGGCGCCGTCCGCAGGGTAGCGCACGCCGGTCGTCTCGCCGATCAGGTGAGGATCAGGAGGGCCAGGACGTTCGTGAAGGCGCCGAATGCCCCGACGGTGGTGCCCGTCGCGCCGCCGATGTAGAAGATGCGCGGGGAGCGCGTCGACGCGATCACGAGAAGGGCGATCGTCAGCACGATCGCCGTGGCCTTGAGAGCGAGGACGCCCCCCATCCCCTGCCAGTGGTAGAGCATCGCGGCCAGGCCGTTCGACTCGACGCCGATGCCCAGGGTCGGGATGACGACGGAGAACGTCGCGGCGTCGGCAAGCTGGGCGACGAGGAGAATGGCGAGAACGGCTCTGGCACGCACGCCGCCGAAAGTACTACATGCTCGCCGCCAACGGTACTACCCGGCCGGAATGCCATTGACCGCGCGCAACAGCGGAAGGCGTGGAGGCGACGACGGGAATCGAACCCGTGTACGCGGTTTTGCAGACCGCTCCCTGGACCACTCGGGCACGTCGCCACCGGACAGTTGATGCTGGCTGCCCCGCGAGGATTCGAACCTCGGTTCACGGATCCAAAGTCCGCTGTCCTACCACTAGACGACGGGGCATCGCCTCGTCTCACGCTAGCAGGTCGACCGTTCCACGAGCCAGCCCGGACACGAAAATGGAGCGGAAGACGGGACTCGAACCCGCGACCCTCACCTTGGCAAGGTGATGCTCTACCAACTGAGCCACTTCCGCCCGCTTCACCGATGATACCGCGTGGCTGGTGCCGAGGGTCAGAATCGAACTGACGACACCCGCCTCTTCAGGGCGGTGCTCTACCGACTGAGCTACCTCGGCGCGGGGATCATCGGCGGGCCAGAGGATACCGAGCCAGTCGGACGGTCGCAACCGCCTACGGGCTCTGTCCCGGCTGGCCGAAGTGGCCGCCGATGGCGTCGAGGGCACGGATACGCTCGCCGATGGGCGGGTGCGTGTCGAAGAGCGACTTGGCGCGTTCCTCGAACGACTTGATCGGGTTGACGATGTACAGGTGCTGCGTCGCGCGGTTCGCGACCTCGAGCACTTCGGGGTCGTCGGCGATCTTGCGCAGCGCGCGCGACAGGCCGCGCGGATTGCGGGTGAGCTCCACGCCGGTGACGTCGGCAAGCGACTCGCGCGTGCGGCTCACGGACGCCTGCACGATGCGCGCGATGAGCGGAGCGACGACGGCGAGGACGAGCGCCAGCACCAGGAAGATCGCCGCCGCGGCACCACCTCCACCCCGGTCGCTGTCACGACTTCGGCGGCCGCCGCCCCAGAAGGTGAAGCGCAGGAAAAAGTCGGCCAGCAGCGCGATGGCGCCCACGAGGACGCCGACGAGCAGGGTGAAGCGGATGTCGTAGTTGCCGATGTGGCTCATCTCGTGACCGATGACGCCCTGCAGCTCCTCGCGGTCGAGCTTGTCGAGGAGCCCCGTGGTCACGGCGACGCTCGCATGCATCGGATCCCGCCCCGTGGCGAAGGCGTTCGGGGCGCTGTCGTCGATGATCCAGACGCGCGGCATCGGCAGCCCGCCGGCAAGGCTCATCTCGGTGACCACGTTGATGAGCTGCCTATGGCGGTCGTCCGGGTTGGCGCGATCGAGCTCCTTGGCCCCACTCGTCGCCATCACCAGCGCGTCGCCGGCGAAATACGAGCCGATGCTCATCACGCCCGCGATCACCAGCGCGATGACGAGGCCTCCCCACCCGAAGCCGGTCGCGTAGCCGATGGCCAGGCCGAGCGCACCGAGGACGGCGGCGACTGCCACCACGAGCACCCAGCTCCGCCGGCGGTTGCGGTCGATCTCGCGGTAGAAGGTGGTGGGCGCGAGAGCGCCCGATGCGGTCATCGGTCTACGCCGACCTGAGGTTCACCTCGGGAACGGCGGCGTCGGCCTCCTCGATCTGGAAGTACTCACGCTCCCTGAACCCCAGGGGACCAGCCATCAGGACGTTCGGGAAGGTCTGCACCGCGGTGTTCAGCTCGCGCACCGTGCTGTTGTAGTGCTGGCGGCTGAAGCCGATCTGGTTCTCGGTCGTGGTCAGCTCCTCCTGGAGCTCGAGCACGTTCTGGTTCGACTTCAGGTCCGGGTATGCCTCCACGAGCGCGAAGAGCTGGCGCAGCGCTCCGGTGAGGAAGTTCTCCGCCTGGGCGGTCTGCGCCGCGTTCGCCGGGCCGCCGGCCTGCGCGGCCACCGCCGCCTGGCGGGCCTCGACGACGCGTGTCAGCGTCTCCTGCTCGAAGTCCATGTAGCCCTTGACGGCGTTGACGAGGTTCGGGATGAGGTCGTGGCGTCGCTTGAGCTGAACGCTGATCTGGTTCCACGCCTCGTCGACCTGGTTCCGGAGGCGGACCAGCAGGTTGTACGTGAAGACCAGGAAGAGCGCGAGCAGGACGACGAGGCCTAGGACGATCCAGCTCCAGATTTCCATGGTGTGCTCCCAGTGCTCGGGTGGAGACGCGGCCTTTATCGCGCCATGGTGGGCGGTGAGGGGTTCGAACCCCCGACCTCCTCGGTGTAAGCGAGGCGCTCTGACCAGCTGAGCTAACCGCCCGCGGATATCGTAGCGGTCCGGCCGCGACCCGCCATTGGATACTGTCGTCAATCGACCCCATCGGCGGGTCAATGAGTGGCAAAGCACCACTGGCGCAGTCACTTGCCCCGATGTTGGGAACATCCGAGAGCGAATGACGAGGCCACCACCGGCGCGCCCCTCGATCTGACCCAGATACCGGGAAATTGACCGGCCCGGGCCTCACGTCACGGTCAATGACTCGGCGGAGGGGCCGATTGACTGGTTCACGGGCGGGCGACGACGCGAACGCCGCTCCGTGGGCGGAGCGGCGGCATCGGTCAAGGAAGGTGATGTGGTGCCCAGGCCGGGACTTGAACCCGGATGAGTTGCCTCATACGCCCCTCAAACGTACGCGTATACCAATTCCGCCACCTGGGCAGGTGCTGGTACCGAGGGAGGGACTTGAACCCACACGACCTTGCGGCCACTAGGTCCTGAACCTAGCGCGTCTGCCTATTCCGCCACCTCGGCCCGGGCAGCGATGATACCAGAGGCCCCCCTCAGGCCCGCGGCACCAGGTTCAGCAGGCTGAACGCCGCGAAGAGCACGGCGAGCACGACCGTGAGCCGGAACAGCGTGCGCTCGATGCCGCGGCGGCTGCGGTAGGCGGTCACCTCGCCGCCGAAAGCGCCGCCCAGCCCCGTCCCCCGCTGCTGGAGCAGGATCGAGGCGATGAGCGCCATGGCCAGGATCATCTGGGCGAGAAGGAGGGGCGTCTGCATGGCGGCGGCAGTCTAGCAGAGGTCCCCTCAGGCGCCCCGCAGCAGGCTTAGGCCGGTCATCTCGGGGCCGGGCGGGATGCCGAGGAGATCGCAGAGCGTGGGCGCTACGTCCGACAGCGCGCCGTCGCGCAACGAGGCGCCGGCGTGGCGCGGGTCGACGAGCACGAGCGGCACGGGCGACGTGGTGTGCTTCGTCTGCGGCCTCCCCTCCGCATCCCGCATCTCCTCGATGTTTCCGTGGTCGGCGGTGATCACGAGCGTCGCGTTCGCGGCCAGCGTTGCCCCCTCCAGCCGTCCGAGGCAGGCGTCCACGACCTCCGCCGCGCGCACCGCCGCGTCCCAGACGCCGGTGTGCGCGACCATGTCGGGGTTCGCGTAGTTCGCAACGATGAAGTCGTACGAGCCCGAGGCGATTGCCGACACGATGGCATCCGTGATCGGCTCCGCCCGCATCTCGGGGGCGAGGTCGTAGGTCGCGACCTCCCGGTTCGACGGGATGAGGATCCGGTCCTCGCCCGGCAGCTCGTCCTCCACGCCCCCATTGAAGAAGTACGTGACGTGGGCGTACTTCTCCGTCTCGGCGACGTGCAGCTGCCGCCTCCCCAGCCGGGCAAGGTGCGCCGGGAGGGAGTCGATGACCAGCGGCCCGAAGGCGACCGTCACCGGCAGCTCGGCCGGAGACTGGTACTCGGTGAGCGTCACGACCATGAGGTTGCGCGGGTGCCTGCCGCGATCGAACACCGAGAAGTCGGCGTCCGCCAGGGCATGCGTGAGCTGGCGCGCCCGGTCGGCGCGGAAGTTGAGGTGGATGACGACGTCGCCGTCGGCCATGCCGCCGTATGAGCCGATGACCGTCGGCGCGATGAACTCGTCGGTCTCGTCCCGCGCGTACGCCGCCGCGATGGCGGCCGGCCCATCCGCGGCGCGCTCCCCCACCCCGTGGACGATTGCCTCGTGGGCGCGGGCCGTCCGTGTCCAGCGCCCGTCGCGGTCCATCGCGCAGTAGCGGCCGCTGATGGTCGCGATCGTGGACATGGACTCCAGGCGCTCGAGGAGTGCGGGCAGGAAGGCCGCGGCGGAGCGCGGCGCGGTGTCGCGACCGTCAGTGAACGCGTGCAGCAGGACCCGATCGGCCGGCAGGCCCAGCTCCGCGGCAAGGGCAGCCGTCGCCACGATGTGCTCGTCGACGGCATGCACGCCTCCCGGACCGACGAGCCCCATCAGGTGCAGGCGAGTCCCCCGCTCGAGCGCCGTGCGGCAGGCGGCCCGGAGCGCCGCGTTCTCGCGGAACGAGCCGTCGGCGATCGCCTGGGTGATCCGCGGCAGGTCCTGGAGGACACGGAAGCCCGCCCCGAGGTTGAGGTGGCCGACCTCGCTGTTGCCCATCTGGCCCGCCGGCAGGCCCACCGCCTCGCCGGCGGCGTCGAGCCGGCAGGTCGGCCAGGTGGCGGTGAGCCGCCTCCAGTTGGGCATGTCGGCGGCGAGGAGCGCGTTGCGGGCGGGGTCGTCGTTCAGGCCGAAGCCGTCGAGGATGACGAGGGTGAGGGTCACGCGCCCGATCGCGTCGCGGCCTGCGCGGCCCGGAGGATCGCGGCGAACGCGTCCGGCTTGAGGGAGGCCCCGCCGACCAGCGATCCGTCCACGTCCGGCTGGGCGAAGAAGCTCGCCGCGTTCTCCTCCGTCACGCTGCCGCCGTACTGGATCGGGACCTCGTCGGCACCGTCCGGGTCCGCCTCGCGCAGGATGGCGCGGATCTGCGCCGCCGCGGCCTGGGCGTCGTCGGGCGACGCGGCATCGCCGGTGCCGATCGCCCACACAGGCTCGTACGCGACGACGAGGCCCGACCCGCGGATGCCATCGAGGCCGGCGATGGCCGCGCGTACCTGGCGGTCGATGACGGCCGCGGTGCTGCCCGCCCGTCGCTCGTCCGCGCGCTCCCCCACCGCCGCGATCGGGCGCAGGCCGTGCGCCACGGCGCTCGCGACCTTGAGGCCCACCGACTCGTCGCTCTCGCCGTCGTACTGCCGGCGCTCGGAGTGCCCCAGGATCACGAAGCTCGCCAGAGAGGCGAGCATGAGCGGGCTCGTCTCCCCGGTGTAAGCGCCGCGTTCCTCGTGATGCATCGTCTGGGCGCCGATGGCCAGCCTGCCGTCGCCGACGGCCCGCCGCACCTCGGTCAGCCAGATCGTCGGCGGGCAGATGACGGCCGTGACGCCGGTCAGTCGCGCCGCGACGTCACGTACGGCGCGCGCGAGCTCGACCGCCTCCGCCAGCGTGGGCGGGTTCATCTTCCAGTTGCCGGCCACGACCGGGGTCCGCATCGGCCTCCTCCTCGCTGCTGCCCAGCTCGACCAGTCTTCGGAGCCGATGGTTGACCGCCGATCGGCTGACGCCCATGGCCGTCGCAAGCGTATCGAGATCGGCGTCGGGCATGCGCCTTCGTCCTGCGGCCGCCTCACGCAGCCCGGTCGGCAGCCGAGCCAGCCTCCCGTCCGCCTCCAGGCGCCCGATGGCGAGCAGCTGCCGGTCCGCCGCGCGCACGGTGCGGTCGAGATTCGCCTCCTCTGCGTTGAGCAGGCGGTTCAGCCGCGCCTGGACGTCGCGCCCGACCCGCTGCGTCTCGAGCTCCAGCAGGCCACGGTTGGCGCCGACCAGGCGGAAGAGCGCGGCGATCTCCTCCTGGCCCTTGAGGTAGACGACGTGCCGGCCGCGCCGGCGGCTGCGCAGCGCGCGGACGTCGAGCGCCGCGAGCAGCGCCCGGAGGGTGGTGGCGGCGCGTGCGTCGCGAACGACGAACTCGACGTGTGGTCCCGATGCGCTGAAGGAGATCGATCCGCAGCCCAGGAGCGCCCCGCGCAGGAACGAGCGACGGTCGCAGGCGGGCGCCTCTCGCCAGGCCCATCGGCCCAGGACGCCCGCCTCCAGCGCGACGACCAGGTAGTGCCTGCCCGCGCCGGTGGAAGCCGACGAGGCGCGCGGCGGTGCGACCCCGATGCCGACCGACGACGCGAGCTGGACCGCCGTGCGGGCGGTCGCGTGGTCGAGCGTTCGGAACGTCGAGCGGCCGCTGCCGTGGAGCAGGCCGGCGAGCTCGGCGCGGCGGCAGCAGGGGCGCGCGGGATGGATGCGGGCGAGCTCGCCCCGGACCTCCCCGGCGAGGAGCACCGCGTTCAGGACGCGCGCTGGGCGGGCCGCACCCGTCGCTGGCGTGGCCGCTCGCCGCGGTCCTCCTGCTGGAGTCGCATGAGGGCGGTCGCCAGCTTCGCCGGATCGTGCCGGTGGGCGTTGGTCGCGTCGATGACGTCCTCCTCCACGATCACGACGGGCAGGTCCTCGAGGCGCCGCTCGTCCACCTCCACGGGCTCGGCGGTATAGCCCGGCGGCCGTCGCGCACCGAGGTTGCGGTTGAGAACGACGACGTCGATGAGGTCGTCACCGACGTGGTTGAACAGGACGCGCAGGTGGTCGGAGGCGCTGAGCCCCGTCGTCTCGCCCGGCTGCGTGGCGACGTTGCAGACGTAGACCTTGAGTCCGGATGCGGCTGCGAGCGCGTCACGCACGTCGCTGATCAGGAGGTTCGGCAGGACGCTGCTGAAGAGGCTGCCGGGACCGATGACGATCATGTCCGCCTCGAGGATCCGCTCGAGCGCCTCCGGCGTCGCGCGCACGTCGGCGGGCTCGATCGACAGCTCCTCGATCGGCTCGTCGGCGGTCGCGATCCCCACCTGGCCGTGGAGGTGCCGGCCCGACTGCAGCCGCGCGGAGAGGTTGAGCGGCACGCTCGTGACCGGGAGCACCTGGCCGCGGACGGCGAGGACCCGGTTGGACGCACGGATCGCCTCCTCGAAGTCGCCGGTCACCGCCGTCATCGCCGCGATGAACAGGTTGCCGAAGGCGTGGCCGTCGAGTCCGGAGCCGGCCGGGAAGCGGTACTGCATGAGCTGCGTCATGAGCGGCTCGGCGTCGGCCAACGCGGCGATGCAGTTGCGGATGTCACCGGGTGGCACGATCCCGAGCTGCTGCCGCAGCTGCCCGCTGCTGCCGCCGTCGTCGGCGACGGCCACGACCGCGGTGATGTTCGCGCTGTAGCCTTTCAGGCCGCGGAGGAGGGTCGAGAGGCCGGTTCCGCCGCCGATCGCCACGATTCGCGGCCCGCGGGCGAGATAGCGCTTGGTGTACAGGACCTCCATCACGCTGCCACCGCGCGCCACGAAGGGTGAGATCACCGAGCGCATGAGCCCCCACACGCCGATGCCGGCGAGCGCAAGGCCCAGGATGGCGACGATGGCGGCACGGGTCTCCGGCTCCAGCCAGGCGCCGGTGAGCCAGTAGACGATCGGGATCTCGTCGGCGTTGGTGGACCGATACAGGTCGCGGATGAAGATCGCGGCACCCAGCCCGAGGATCGCGATGCCCATGAACATGAGCAGCAGCCAGCGCTTCAGGTGCATGCCGGGGTACAGCCAGCGCGGCAGCTTCGGTCCCCTCATCGCTCCAGCTCCCGGTGGAAGGTCGAGACCGATGCGCCCGGCAGGTCGGAGAGCCGAGTGGCGAGCTCCTCGGCGAGCACGATCGAGCGGTGATAGCCACCGGTGCAGCCGAGCGCGATGCGCAGCTGCTCCTTGCCCTCGGTCCGATACGCCGGCGCCGTGAGCTGGAGCAGCTCGACGACGAGCTGGATGAACCGCTCGGCGGCCGGCTGGCCGAGGACGAAGTCACGCACCGGCGCCTCGAGCCCGGAGAGCGGCTTGAGCTCCGCCTGCCAGTAGGGGTTGGTGAGGAATCGGACGTCGAAGACGAGGTCCGCGTCGAGCGGCATGCCGAACTTGTAGCCGAACGTGACGATGCTGATCTCGAGCGTGTGCGCTCCGCCCACCAGCGGCACGACCGACATCAGGCGCTCCTTGAGCTGGCCGATGGACAGGCCGGTCGTGTCGATCACGTGGTCGGCCATCTCGCGCGTACGCGCCAGGCGCCTGCGCTCCTCCGCGATCCCCGCCTGGACGCCCCTGCGCCCCGTCTCGAGCGGATGGCGGTGTCGCGTCTCGCTGAATCGGCTCACCAGGCTGGCGTCGGTCGCCTCGAGGTAGACGAGCTCCAGGCGCGAGCCCTGCGCCGCGAGCTCCGCGGCGGCACGTTCGATGGCGGGCGCCGGGTCACCGGAGCGGATGTCGAGCACGAGCGCGGCTCGCCGATAGCGGCCGGGCTCGGTGCGGCGAAGCTTGAGGAAGCCGTCCAGGAGCGCCGGCGGCAGGTTGTCGACGCACGAGTAGCCGATGTCCTCGAAGAGCTTGCTGGCCTGGCTCTTCCCGGCGCCCGACAGCCCGCTTATGACGACGAAGTGCTCCGTCGTGGCGGGCGGCGGATCGGCGGCGGGCGCCTCCTTCACCGCCGGCGCGGTCCTGCTCCGGCGGGAACCCTCCGTCGCGATGGCTGCGCTGCGTGACACGAGGCCTCCCTGTCCGACCGCAGCGAGTATAGCCGCGCTCAGGCCGTGCTCGGAGGGCGACGGCCGTCCAGCAGGCCTCGAACGGTTGCGCCGGCCGATGCGCGCAGCGCGGCGAGGTTGTACCCGCCCTCGAGCGTCAGCGCGACGCCCGGCAGCCCCAGTCGCCCTCCCAGCGCGCCCACGAGTCGAGCGACCGCGCCGAAGCCCTCCTCGGTGACCGCGAGATGCGCCAGCGGGTCGTCGCGGTGCGCGTCGTAGCCGGCCGACACGAGGATCGCCTGCGGCTTGAACGCCTCGATCGCCGGCAGCAGGTCGTCGCGCCACGCGGCAAGGAACTCGGCATCGCCGGCGCCGGCCCGCAGCGGGTGGTTGTGCTTGGTGCCCTCCGCCTCGCCGCTCCCCCGCTCCTCGGCCGAGCCGGTGCCCGGGTAGAACGGCGACTGGTGCGTCGACGCGTAGCAGACGTCCGGATTCGCGTAGAAGATGGCCTGGGTGCCGTCGCCGTGATGGACGTCCCAGTCGACGATGGCGGTCCGGCGGGCCAGCCCGTCGCTGCGCAGCACGGCCGCGCCGATCGCGGCGTTGTTCAGGAGGCAGAAGCCGGCCGCGTGCCCCACGTCCGCGTGGTGACCGGGCGGCCGCACCACGGCAAAGGCGACCTCGGCCTGCCCGGAAGCCACGGCACGCGCGGCCTGCACGGTGGCACCCGCCGCGAGACGGGCAGCGCGAAGCGAGCCCGGGACGAGGTACGTGTCGGGGTCCAGCCAGCCGCCGCGGACCTCGGCCACGGCCAGCAGGGTCAGGTAGTCCGGATCGTGCACGAGGTGCGCCTCATCGTCGCCGATCTCCTGCACCGCCGGCTCGACGAGCTCGGTCCCGGCCGCGGACGCGCCGTCACGCACGCCGTCGGCCACCGCCAGGCGCCGCTCGGGCCGCTCGGCGTGCCCGGGAGAGGCGTGGGCGTCCATGGCCGCATCGGTCAACAGCCAGACCGTCATCGGCGCATCGACCGCATGAGCTGCAGCGTGGCCTCGAAGAGCGCGTACATCACCAGCGACAGGACGGCCGAGCTGATCGGGTCACCGCCGGGGGTCGCGATGACCGCGAAGACCACGATGAGCAGCACCGCCCAGCGCCGTCGCCTCGACAGGAATCCGTAGCTGAGGATCCCGACCCGCGCGAGGAGCAGGAGCAGGATCGGGAACTGGAAGGCGAGGCCGAAGGCGAGCATGACCGTGAGCACGAAGTTGACGTAGTCGGAGAGCCGTAGGAACGGGTCGACCCCGGGCAGCGTCAGCGAGAGGAGGAACTGGACGGCGTACGGGATCACGAGGTACCCGACCCCGAGGCCGAGTCCGAACAGCACGATGGCGCTGGCGAGGAGCGGCCAGATGAAGCGACGCTCGTGCCGGGTCAGGCCCGGGGTCACGAAGCGCCACAGCTGGTACAGGATCACCGGCACCGACAGCGCGATGCCGACGTAGAGGGCCACGCGCAGGCGGACGCCGAGCGACTCGCCGATTCCGAGCTGAACGAGCCGATCCTGGTCGTCCGGCAGCGGTGCGCGGAGGAGGCCGATGATCGGCTCCGCCAGGAAGAACCCGATCACGCCGGCCACCACGATCGAGATGGCGATGACGATGATGCGGCTGCGAAGCTCGTCGAGGTGCTCGACGAGGCTCATCGTCGCGGCTTCGTCGCGACTGAGCGACCGGGAAGGCTCCTGCGACGGGGGGCTGCTGGTCACGCGCTCGTCGGGCGTGGCCACACCTGCCTAGTGTTTCGGGGTCTCGCCGGGGGGACGATCGTCGTTGGTCGTGCGCTTGGTTTCGCCGCGCACCGCGTCCTCGATCTCGTTCGAGGCCTTGCGGAACTCGCGGATGCCCCGACCGAGCGCGTTTCCGATGTCAGGCAGCTTGCCTGGGCCGAAGAGGATCAGCACGATCACGAGCACGAGGATGAGCTCGGCGGGACCGGGGATCGGCATGGATCAGGAACCTCCCATGCGCGCCGCGTCAGCGGCACTGCCCTCGGAGTCTAGCACCAGCTCCCGCATGCGGCCCCGGAGCTCCCCCGCCGCCGCGGCCGCCGCCTCGCGCCAGTCGGCACCGGTGGAGGCGCCCGCGACCCCTCGCGAGATCGACACGAGGCCGGGCGCCCACGCGCCGTGACATGCGCGAGCCGCGCTCGCCAGGTCTCCGCCCTGCGCGCCGACGCCGGGGACGAGGAACGCCGGCCCGGCGACCTGCGCTCGCAGGCGCAGCAGCTCGTCAGGCTCGGTCGCGCCAACGACGAGGCCCACCCGGCCGTCCCGCCACGTGGCCGCCACCCAGCGCGCGACGGCGACGTGGAGTGGCTGACCCTCGACCTCGAGCCCCTGGAGGCGACCGGCCGACGGGTTGCTCGTGCGCGCCAGGACGTAGACGAGCC
>DASWGW010000057.1:0-1819 GCA_036393435.1 Candidatus Limnocylindria bacterium
CGGGGGGCCGCGGAAACCGGCCGTCGGTCTCGAGGTTGATCGCCGCGACGCGGCACCCGAGGCGCTCGAGCAGCGCCGGCATCACCGCGCCCCCCGCCCCGCGGACCGTGTCGAGCGCGACGCGGAGCCGCCGCCGCCGAATCGTCCGGACGTCCAGATCCCGCAGTTTCAGGACCGCGTCCAAATGACGATCGATCGCGCCGGCATCCGGCGCGACGCCCCCAAGCGAATCGTACGCGGCGCGCCCGATCCGGCCGTCGGTGGCGAGCTCGCGCAATCGGGAGCCGGCGACTCCATCGAGGTAGATGCCATCGGGGCCGACGAACTTGAGGGCGTTCCACTCGATCGGGTTGTGGCTCGCCGTGAGCGCGATCCCCCCGGCGGCACGATGATGCTCGACCGCCAGCTGGACGGTGGGCGTCGGGACCAGGCCGACATCGATCACGTCGCAGCCGACCGACATCAGCCCGGCCATGGCCGCGCGGGCGAACATGGGGCCGGACGTTCTGGAGTCGCGGCCGAGGACGACGCGTGGGCGCCGCTTTCCTGCCAACGGCGCACCGCGCACTGCGCACGCCCACGTCCCGAACGCCGCCGCCCAGCGGGCCACGACTTCGGGAGTGAGGTCGGTGCCCACGAGGCCCCGCACCCCCGACACGCTCACCATCAGGGTGTCGGACATCAGGCGCGGCGAGCCTCCATCGCGCGCACCGGCAGGCGCAGCGGCTGGAGCTGCGGGGTGGGAATGGGGAGCGTCGATGTGGCGGGGAAGGCGCGCCCGAAGGCATCGACCATGGCCGGGTCGAACTGGACGCCCTTCCCCTCCTGCAGCTCCCGCATCGCCTCGGAGACGCCGAGCGACGGGCGATAAGGACGGACGCTGGTCATCGCGTCGAAGGCGTCGGCGACGGCGACGACCCGCGCCTCGAACGGAATCCCGTCGCCGCGGAGCCCGTCGGGGAACCCTTTGCCGTCGAGCCGCTCGTGGTGGGAGCGCACGACGGCCAGTGCGCCCGGGGCGTCCCGCATCAGCGGCCCCAGGATGTGGGCCCCGATCACGGTGTGGTTCATGATGTGGTGGTATTCCTCGGTCGTGAGCTTCCCGGCTTTGTGCAGGACGCCCTCGCTCACGCCGATCTTGCCGACGTCGTGCAGCTCCGCGCCGAGCGCGATCGTGTCCACCAGGTCGGCATCGAGCTGGAGCGCGCGCGCGATGGCGACGGAATAGTGCGCGACGCGCACCGAATGGCCGCGGGTGTAGGCATCCTTGGCCTCGAGCGCGTGCACCAGGGCGTGCACCCCCTCGAGGAACAGCTCCTCGATGCGCCGGGCCTGCGCCTGCACCCGTTCCTCGAGATGGAGCTGGTAACTGCGGTTCTCGAGGATCAGGCGGCGCTTGTCGAGCGCCTGGGTGACGCGCGCGCGCACCTCGTCCAGGTGGAAGGGCTTGGCCACGTAGTCGAGCGCGCCCATCCGCAGGCAGGCGACGGCGCTCTCGACCTCCGCGACCGCGGTCACCATGATCACCGCGGTCTCGGGCCAGCGGGTCACGATCGTACGAAGCAGCGTCACGCCGTCCATCTCCGGCATCCGGAGGTCGGAGACGACGAGGGGCACGGGCTCGCGCTCGAGCTGCGCCAGCGCCTCGACGCCCGACCCCGCCTCCACGCAGCGGAATCCCTCCCCTTCGAGGAGGCGGATCAGGACACGGCGCAGGCGCGGCTCGTCGTCCACGACGAGGCAGCGCATTCCGTCGAAGGGCGGCATTGAGGCTAACGTATCCATCGCTTGCCCCTGACGGAAGGCGCCCTTACGTTCC
>DASWGW010000058.1:0-8304 GCA_036393435.1 Candidatus Limnocylindria bacterium
GGCGCCCGTCGTCAGCCGTCGCGATCCTGCGCGGAGGCGTCAGATCGCGTCGTCGAGCTCCATCTCGTCGTCATCGGTCTCCTCGGTGAGCTTGAGCCACACGAAGAGCCCCGCCAGGATGGTGAGCGGGATCACGATGAGGGCGGCCAGGAGCGCCCCGATGCCGATGACAAGGACCTTGAGCGCCTTCATGGCGAGATCTCCCCTTTGGTGTGCGTGCGCCGGCCCGGCGCTATCGGCGCGGCGGCTACTGCTGCGCCTTCTCGATCATAGCCAACATCTCCTCATGGGTGAATTCCGCAAGGCTGTGGGCTCCCGCCTGCGAGCCCGCCGCGAAGAGTCGGACCACGAAGGACCCCTCCTGCTCGAGGAAGAAGACGTCGTGCGGGCGCTGCTTGTCGAGGTATGAGCCGATGACTCGGAGCGCCATCTCGTAGTAGTTGGTGATCTCCTTGTCGGGGCCCTTTGCGCCCTCGCCGCGGCTCTCGAAGGCGCCCTCCATGAGCTCGGCCACCTTCTCGTCGCTCAGCTCGTAGTTGCGCTTTCCGAGCGAGCCGAAGCTGTCAGCCGCGACGCCGGCGTCCATGTAGAGCAGGCCCTGCAGCAGGAATCCATCCTCGCGCTCGAGAAACAGCAGATCCTTCAGGCCTTCGGCATCGGCGAAGCGGCCGATGGAGCGCAGGACCTCCTCCCAGTCCTGCCTCGGGGTGCCCTCGTAGATGCGCACGGGCTCCGCCTCCGCGTTCCGTATTCAGCCGCCGATGTGCAGGATACGCGCTCAGGCCAACGCCGACGCGATGTGACCCGCTGTCCGGGCGTTGGCGACGATGAGGCCGATGTTCACGCGCAGCGTGCGGCCGCCCGAGGCTCGGGAGAGCGCGGCGAGCAGGTGCGGGGTCACGGCGCCACCCCGGATGCCGCGCGCATAGGCATCGGCGAGCGCATCGGCGATCCACGCCTCGACCTCGGACGCATCGATGGCCAGCTTGGACGGCGGAGGCTGCACGATGAGCATGCCGCCCGCTCCCGGGATGGACCGATGCGCCGCGATCGCGGCGGCCGCGCCTTCCGGCGTGTCGACGCGATGCGACAGCGGCAGCCCGGAGGCAACGCTGAAGAAGGCGGGCAGCTCATCGACCCCGTAGCCGACGACCGGGACGCGCCTCGTCTCGAGGAGCTCAAGGGTGGCCCCGAGGTCCAGAATCGACTTCGCGCCGGAGCAGACCACGGCCACCGGGGTGGCCGCCAGCTCGTCGATGTCGCTCGAGACGTCGAATGTCCGTGCCGCGTCGCGATGCACGCCGCCGATGCCGCCGGTCGCCATGACCGCGATGCCGGCCGCGTGCGCCGCGCGGATCGTCGCGCTGACGGTCGTCGACGCGAGGGCGCGCCCGGCGAGGAGCGGGCCGAGGTCGCGCGACGCCGCCTTGGCCGCCCGGCGCTCCGGATCGGCCAGGCGGGCGAGCAATTCGGCGCCGGCGCCCACGACCAGCCTCCCGTCCTCGACGGCCGTCGTGGCGGGCACGGCGCCCGCCTCGCGGACCGCGCGCTCGGCGCCCATCGCCGTCTCGAGGTTGTGCGGCACTGGGAGCCCCTGCGCGATGAGGCTCGACTCGAGCGCGACGACGGGGCGCCCCGCGGCGAGCGCCTCGCGCACCTCGTCGCCGAGGACGAGCCAGTCCGTGGTCATCCCGACGCCCCGCCGCGCTCCGAGGCAATCGGGCCCTGCGCGCCGGGCACGCCCACCACCTCACCCGCGATCGACAGCGCGTCCGACATCGCCGCGCCGAGCGCGTCTGCGTCCGGCGGCCACGCGACGCCGAGGCCGACGATGAGGGCGGCCGCAAAGGCGTCCCCAGCGCCGGTCGTGTCGACGACCCCTGCGCTGTCGGTGGGGGCGGCCACCGTGACCCGAATGTCGCCCGCGACCGCCGACGCCCGCCGCGGCCCGGTGACGATGACGGCCGCGCCCAGCTCGAGCGCCAGTGCGGCGACCAGGGCCTCGAGTTCGTCGTCGGCGCCCGCCAGGACGCGTGCCTCATCGGCGTTGAGGACGACCAGGTGCGCTCGTGCGGCGCTCGCCGCGGCTCGCCAGTCCGCCACCCGGGCATCCGGCACTGCGCATCCGAGGATCGCTCGGAGAGGCTGCTGGGCGGCGCACCGCCTCGCGAAGGCGAGCGCGCCGTCCTCGAGCAGCGCATACCCCGAGATGACCAGCCAATCGACGCCGGCGGTCAGGGCAGCGAGGTCGACGTGCGGAAGCAGCGGCACGCGCTGGCTGAGCATCGTCCGCTCGCCGCCGGGTGCGAGGAGGATGGCCGCCGCGCCGGTCGCCGCCATGGCTGCGGCCTCGATGCGGACGCCGTCGACCTCCAGCGCCTCCCGCAGCAGACGCCCGGCGGCGTCGTCGCCCAGGGCGCCGGCAAGGCGTGTGGTCGCTCCGCGCCGGGCGAGGCGCACGGCGACGTTCGCCCCCTGGCCGCCGGGACCGAAGCGCACGATCGCGGGCACGTCGCCGCCGGGGCGCATCGGCTCCGCGGGAGCGATCGTCACGTCCATCAGCGCATCTCCGACGACGGCCACCGCGAGCGGCATCGGCTCAGAGCCGACGGCGTGAGGCGAACCCCTCGCGCGAGGTGTGCCACCAGCCCAGGTCTGGATCGTCGAGCCGCCAGCACAGCCAGGCGCGCTCGCCATCGCGGACGCTCGGGATGTCCACCAGGCCCGCGTCCAGGTCGCGCACCACGACGCCGAGCGAGCCGAGGTGGTCGAGCAGCGCCTGCAGCGTGGCCTCGTCGCCCTCCACCCGTCGCAGCATCGCCACCTGAAGCAGCGTGGCCCGGATGGTCGGCAGCAGGTCGCGAGCCTCCTCGACGCTGTACGTGATGCCGGTCGCCATCAGGGCGCGATGGTAGTGCTAGCATCCTCGGCCGGACGAGCCTGCTCCGCATCGCGACGGCGCCCGTCCACCGCCGGAGGTGACGCGCACAGCGCCATGACCGACGAATCGCGCCCGCCGCGCGGCATCAACGACGCGGCCACGAGCGGAGCCGACCCGTACACGGCCTACGACGACTTCAACCTGCCCTCGTACGTCGGCCTGCCGAGCTTCCAGAAGCTGCCATGGGTGACCGATGCCGACGACCTCCTGCGGCGCCGGCCCGACGTGGCGATCGTCGGGGCTCCCTTCGACGACGCCGTCAGCCATCGGCCGGGTGCCCGATTCGGGCCGCGCGCCATCCGGCAGGCGAGCTACCACTCCGGCGAGATCAACTCGCTCCAGCTCGGCATCGAGCCCTACGCCTGGCTCGACGTCGTCGACGCCGGGGATGCGCCGATCACGCCCATCGACGTCGAGCGCAGCCACGCGGTCATCCGCCGCAAGGTGCTCGAGGTGGCGCGCAGCGGCGCCATACCGATCGTGCTCGGCGGCGACCACTCGATCACCTATCCGTCGGCCTCGGCGATCGCCGAGACGGTCGCCCCGCGCAGGCTGGGCGTGGTCCACTTCGACGCCCACGCCGACGCCGCCAACACGACGTGGGGGCGCCTGCACAGCCACGGCACGCCGATGCGCCGGCTCATCGAGTCCGGCGCCGTCGCCGGACGGAACTTCGTGCAGGTCGGGCTGCGCGGCTACTGGCCGAACGTGGAGACCCTGGAGTGGATGCGCGGGCAGGAGATGCGCTGGCACCTCATGACCGAGATCGAGGAGCGCGGCGCCGAGGCGGTGGTCGCCGAGTCCATCGAGCAGGCGTTGGACGGCCCGGAGGTCATCTACCTCTCGGTGGACATCGACGTCATCGACCCCGGCATGGCCCCCGGCACCGGAACCCCCGAGCCCGGAGGCATGCTGACGCGGGAGCTGCTCCGCGCCATTCGGCAGGTCGTCGGACGCGTCGAGCTCGCGGCGATGGACGTCGTCGAGGTCGCGCCGCAGTACGACCATGCCGAGGTGACAGCGATGGCCGCGCACCGGTGCGTGCTCGAGGCCATCAGCGCGCTCGCCGCCCGGCGGCGCGACGCGGGGGGAGCACCGCGGGAGCGGACCGAGCCGCAGTGGACGACAGGGCGCGATTAGGCACGCCGGCCCCGATCAGTCGTCGTTCTTCCTCAGCTCGGTGCTGGCGACCGGCTCACCGTTGCGCAGCGCCGTCAGCGTGTACTGCCCGTCCGGGAGTGACCCGATCGCAAAGGTCGAGTAGTAGTAGCCGCGGCCACCTCCCTCGAGCGCAAATGGGCCGCCCTCGATGGGTCCTGACGGACCGTCCAGGATGGCGTTCATGACGTCGCCGGCCACGGCGTTGTCGAACAGGACGAGCGCGACGAACGTCTCGTCGCGGTCGCGCAGGCGGCTGATCTCGTCGATGCACTCGGCCTCGGCCACGGAGATCGACCGGCACGCCATCACCTCCGCGGTGAACGCCTCCTGCGGCGTTGGTGCCGGCGTGGGGGTGGCGAGCGGCGTCGGCGTCGGCGTCGGCGCGAGCGACGGTGATGGCGATGGGGCGAGCGTCGGGGAGGGCGAGGGCGTCACCACCCCGCCACCGGGCACGCCGACCACGATGCTGGCGCTCGGACCGATGGCGCCTGAGTCCGCGTCTGCCCGCTGGAGGAAGAGGTACCCCGCCAGGAGCATGAGCGCCACTCCCAAGGCGATTGGGACGCGGAGCCGATCGATGGTCTCTCTCGACATGGTGTTGAGTCCTTGCATGGGCGGGGCCACCGGTCCGGCGGCGCCTCAGGAAACGACGAAGCTCGTCTCTCCGGCGCGCTCGCCGTTGCGTGTAACGACGACCTGGTACGTCCCCTCCGGCAGCCCGCTGAACGGGAAGTACGTCCATCCGCCGGGGCAGGTCGGCGAACAGCCGATGCGGGCCAGGTCGATGGTGCCCGGGCTTCCCGCGGGCGTCCCATCCGGACTGAACACCTGCGCGCTGATCACGTCGTTCTCCGTCCCGTTCGTGAAGCCGACCCAGATGTCGAGCGACCCGCCGTTGTTCGAGCCGTTCGAGTCGCAGCCGTCGACGTCGGCGCTGCCCGGAAGGCACGGCTGCACCTCCGCCGTAAAGCCGTCCGGGAAGATGACGGTGTTGCCGCTCGCGCGCGGCGTTCCCGCGGGCCCGTCCGAGGGCGTCTCCCGAGGCGTCGCCGCCTCGCTCGGCTCGGCCGGCGCGCTGATGCTCGGCGAGGGGGTCGCATCGACCAGCCCCGTCCGCGGGTCGTCGCCGAAGACGCCCGCCAGCACGGCGCCGCCGAGCAGCGCCAGGACGCCGAGCGCCAGGAAGCCGAGGATGGCGATGGCGCCCGCGCCCGCCGAGCGACGCTCGTGCGGCTCCTCGTCCCACTCGTCGTACTCGCCCGCGTAGGCCGGCTCCTCGTACTCGTCGTACTCGTCGAACTCGCCGGTGGCGTATCCGCGGTCGCGGTCGCGATAGTCCTCGACGGGGGCGAGGTACGGGGCGGCGCGACCGGCCGCAACCGATTCCGCATCCGGGCGCGCGGCGGCCCAGTCGTCGCGGTCGCGTGTCAGGTCGGGCCTGTCGTATGGCTGGCGCGGGACCGGCGTGATCGTTTCGGAGGCAGCCGCGGCGCGGCTGTACGGCGGCGGTGGAGGCTCGGGGAGCAGGTCCGGCCGGGGGGCATCGTCCGGACTCGATCGTCGCGCGGATCGGTCCTCCGGTTCGGGCTGGAAGCGCTGGTAGCCGGCGACGTCGTCTCCCGGCGCCCCACCGCGCCTGTACGGCTCGCCCCCGGAGCGCCGCGCGCGGATGCGCTCCTGGAGCTCGTCGCGGTCAAGGCCTCGCGGCCGGATCCGGGCATCCGGGGGAATCGCGGAGCCGCATTGCGTGCAGAACGCCGCGGGCGGCGTCGAGCGGTGACAGGTCGGGCAGCGAATTTCGCCCGGCTTGGGGGTGGCCATTCGGGGCATTGTGCCTGCCCGCGTCCAGCGGTGCACGTGGGCACCGTGGGCTAGGCTCTGCCGCCGATGGAGCGGATCAACGTGACGGGCACGAGCTGTTCCGGCAAGACCACCCTCGCGCGCCGGGTCGCGGAGCGCCTCGGCATGCGCTGCGTCGAGCTCGACGCCCTGTTCTGGGGGCCTGGCTGGACCCCCGTGCCGGCGAAGACCTTCCGCCGGCGCGTCGCGGGCGCGGCGGTCGGCGAGCGTTGGGTCATCGACGGCGGGTACTCGTCGGTCCGAGACCTCACCTGGGGCCGCGCGGACACGGTCGTGTGGCTCGACTACCCGTTGCACCTCGTCCTCGCGCGGTGGGCGCGGCGAACGGTGGTGCGGATCCGATCCGGCGCCGAGTTCTGGCCCGGGACGGGCAACCGCGAATCACTGCGGCATGCGCTGCGGCGTGACAGCCTGCTGATGTGGATCCTCACCACGCATCGGAGGCGGCGTCGCAGGCTGGCCGCCGACCTCGCGGCTCGGCCCGACCTCGCGGCGATCCGGCTGCGGTCCCCCGCGGCGACGGAGCGCTGGCTGGCCACCCTCGGCGACTAGGCCCCCGGCCGCCTCCATTCGCTTCCGTCGGGGAAGCGCTCCAGCTTCCAGATCGGGAGCCGAGACTTGATCTCCTCGATCACGAACCGGCTGGCCTCGTACGCCTCGCCGCGGTGCGCCGCCGCGGTCACGATCGCGACGGCCGCCTCGCCGATCGGCACGACGCCATGACGGTGCGCGACGGCGACCGACGCACCCCACCGGGTTTCCGCGGCTGAGGCCACCTGCTCCAGGACGGCGGCCGCCAGCTCGGGGTAGACCTCGTACTCGAGCTCGATCACCTGCCGGCCATCGTCGGATCGATCTCGCGCACGTCCGACGAAGGTGACCATTGCCCCGTGGCCACTGCGGGCGACGGAGGCCTCGAGCGCGGGCACGTCGATCGGACCCTCGACGAGCAAGGTCGTCGCGCCGCCGCTGACCGGCGGCAGGAACGCGACCTCGTCGCCGTCGGCGAGGGACGCGTCCCACTCGGCATACGCGCCGTTGCGGGCCGCACGCGTGAACGGGCGGTGCGGCTCCAGCGCCGGGTGCCGCGCGGCGAGCGCGTTCCAGGCATCGTCCACGCGCGCGCCCTCGGCCAGCTCCAGCTCGCCGCGGTCGACCGCGAGCTCGCGGAGTGAGGCGAAGCAGCGGACACGCACCCGCATCGGCTCGCGGCTCAGACCGGCACGCCGGTCAGGTAGCTGATGCTCGCGCCGGCGATCGAGCCCGCCATCACCAGCGCCAGGCCGATGTAGAGCAGGCCGGTCGACGCCTGGAGCGAGGCGGCCCGCGAGGCGAGCAGCGCGAGCAGGGTGACCACGAGCGGGAGCAGGACGCCGACGGCGAGACGAAGCCAGGTCAGCCAGCCGATGCCGTCTGCCAGCGCATCGGTGCCCACCGCCAGCAGGGCGACGGCGAAGACAACGCCCTGGAGGACGAGGCTCGCGAGCAGGAGCCACATCATCCGGCGCAGGGGCGCGGGCGACAGGCGCGGCGTGACGAGATACCAGTGCCCGAGGAGCATCGCGGCGTTGACCGCGCCGAGCGCCAGGGCGGCGATCACGACCTGCCCGGCGAAGAGCGGCGCGCTGCGCGTCCCGCCGGCCCAGGCCAGCACCACGAGCGCCGCGAGGCCGATGAGCCCGGCGCCGATGGCGATCCCGGCGCGCGGCAGCCGGGCGATCGACGCGACGAGGTACGCGCCGCTGCCGGCGGCGAAGGCGAGCACCAATGGACGTCGGAGGTCGGAGGTCGAGCCCGCTTCGACGCCCGCAGGGAGGGCCAGCTCGCTGGCGACGAGGATCGCCGCGAGCACCACGACCAGCCAGGCCATGAACAGCCGATAGCCGCGCGTGGTTCCCCCAACGGCCTCGGTGAGACCCACCACCAGAAGCGTCCCCGCCGAGAGTGCCGCCCAGAAGATCCAGTTGACGAAGGGGAGGGCGTCGATCGACATCGATGACCTAGGCCGCGCCTCGCTCGCGGGCCAGGCTGCCGGTCAGGCCGATCTCGACCCACCCCTCGGTCACGCGCACGGCGAAGGTCTCGACCGGGTCGACCGCCGGCGGGATGACGGCGGTGCCGGTCCGCACGTCGAAACAGCCCCCATGCCAGGCGCACACCAGGACCCCGTCGCGCGGGTCGAACCCCGCCTCCGAGAGCGGAAAGTCGCGATGCGAGCAGTTGTTCTGGACGGCGAAGAACTCGCCCGCGTGGCGCACGAGGACGACCGGAGTGCCGTCGATGAGCACCGGGATCAGCTCCCCGTCGCGCAGCTCGTCGGCGCGCAGCACGCGAACGAAGGG
>DASWGW010000059.1:0-3425 GCA_036393435.1 Candidatus Limnocylindria bacterium
TCGGCGCCGCGAACTGGTCAGAGGTCGTCCAGAAGGTCCGCCAGCACGGGGCAGATCCCGAGGTTGCCGCCCGCCTCCTGAACTCCTTCGGGCTTCGAGTCGCGGACGTGACGCAGGACGACGCCGAGGTCGCCGCCGGGCTCTGGCGCCGAGACTCCGCCCTGAGCCTGGGCGACCGGCTGTGCCTGGCGCTCGCTCAACGCCTCGGCCTGGCGGTGGCCACCGCCGATGCCGGGTGGCGGGGAGTCTCGGGCAGTCCGGAGATCATCTTCATCCGCTGAGGTCCGCCGCGGGGCGGTACATTGCTCGTCGCGAGGGAGAGCAGCCAACCTGATGGAACGCGGCGACGCACGCATGCCGAGGTGACCCGGCGCAGCTTCTCGACGGACGTTGCGCTGCTCACCGGTGTTCGATTCGGGTCGGTCGGGGCAGCCTTCCTGACGAACGTGCTGGCGGCCCGCCTTCTGGGCGCCGCAGGCCTGGGCGCTGCCGCCGTGGCCATCACCATCGCCACGATGAGCGCGCTCATCGCAAACGGCGGCCTGGGCATCTCGTCGATCTTCTACCTCGGCCGGCGCCCGGCCCAGCGGGGCGAGATCGTGAACAACATCGCCGCCATGACCGCCGTGGGCGTCGCCGTCGCAACGCTCCTCATGCTCGCGTCGATCCCCGCCGCCCTTGCCCTCGTGCTGCCGGGCCATAGCCCCGCCGTGCTCCTCGCCGGGGTCGCGCTTGCCCCGGCCATGGTCGCTGCGGACGTCGGCGGCGCCATGCTGCTCGGCCTTCATTCTCGAGGCCGATACATGGGCCTCGAGGCGATCCGCACGTTCGGGACGCTCGCGGCCACGGCCCTGGTCCTGGGCCTCGGAGCGAGGACCGAGGAGGCCTACGTGCTGGCCGTGGCGGGGGCGACCGCGATCGCGGCGGTCGTGGCCTGGAGCTGGGTGGTGCGCGCGGGAGGCACGATCCAGCCCGGATTCGACCGCGGATTCGTCCGGGATGCGCTCTCGATGGGCATCCGCGGCCAGGCCGGAAACGTCCTACAGTTCGTCAACTTCCGCCTCGACCTGCTCCTCGTCTCCGCCTTCCTGCGCGTGGAAGCGGCCGGTGTGTACCTGATCGCGCTGCGCGTCGCCGAGGTGGTCGTCCAGGTCGCGAATGCCGTGGCCGCGCTCATCTTCCCGCGCGTCGCCGGACAGGAGGACCCGAGCGATACGGCGTCGACGGAGCGGGCCACGCGGGTGACGCTCGCGATCGTCGTCCTTTCCGCCGCGGCGCTGGCTCTGGTCGCGGAGCCGCTCCTCACGATCGCCTTCGGCGAGGGGTTCCGCGCCGGGACCGTCGCGCTGCGGATCACGCTGCTGGGAATGATCCCGCTGGCGCTGTCTCGAATCGTGACCGGCGACCTGAAGGGGCGCGGCCGCGCCGACCTCGTCTCGATCGCGAACCTGCTGGCGGTGGTGCTGACGGCGGCCTTCGGCGTGCTCCTCATCCCCCCACTCGGCATCGAGGGAGCGGCCATCGCGTCCGTGGGCGCATACGCGGGCCTCACGATCGCGCTGCTGATCGCGTACCGCAGCGTCACGCGTGCGCAGCTCCGCAGCCTGGTGCCGCGGCCGGCCGACGCAGTGCTGGTGTGGAAGATCGCCCGCCGAGGGCTTCGCTAGCCACGCACTCCCGGCTCCTCGCTGGGATACTGCGCGCTGATGTCGAGCGAGCCTCCACAGGGACGGACCCGGATCCTCGGCGTGCCTCTCGACCCGTTGACCATGGACGAGACCGTCGCGCGCGTCGTCGATCACGTGGACTCGGGGCGTCCGGGGTGTCACATGAGCGTGAACGCCGCGACCCTCATCCTGGCCCGAGACGATCCGCAGTACCTGCACTGGCTGGAGCAGGCCGACATCGCCGGTGCCGACGGCCAATCGGTCGTTACGGCGGCCCACCTGCTGTCGTCGCATGGCCCGGATCGAGTGACCGGCATCGACCTCATGGAGCGGCTCCTCGGCGAGGCGCAGACACGCGGGTGGTCGGTCTACCTGCTCGGCGCGCGGCCACGCGTCGTGGCGCGGCTGGCGCGGCGGCTGGAGCGTCGCGGGATCTCGGTGGCCGGGTACCGCGACGGGTACTTCGGCGAAGGCGAGACCGATGCGGTCCTGGCCGACATCCGTCGCAGCGGGGCGCACATCCTGTTCGTGGGAATCCCCACGCCACGCAAGGAGCGGTTTCTCATCGAGCACGCCCGCCCCGCCGGAGTCCCGTTCTCGGTCGGGGTCGGTGGCAGCTTCGACGTCCTGGCCGGCCTCGTCCGGCGCGCGCCGCACTGGATGCAGGCCAGCGGGCTCGAGTGGCTCTTCAGGCTCGCCCAGGAGCCCGGGCGCCTGTGGCGCCGCAACCTGACTACCAACAGCCGATTCATGCTGCTCGTGGCCCGCGAGCTCATTCGCGTCCGCCTGGCCTCGCGGCCGAGCCCAGGTGCAGACGGTTCGGCGAATCGGGATCGGACGACCTGAGCCGATGCGGCTCGTGGTGTCCGGCTACTACGGCTTCGGCAACGCCGGCGACGAGGCGATCCTCACCGCCATGGTCGGCGCACTGCGGCGCCGGACCAGTGAGCTGGAGCTCGTCGTCATCTCCGGCAACCCGGCCGCCACCGCCAGGCGCCACGGAGTCCGGGCCATCGGTCGCGGAGCCGTCGAAACGATCCGGGAGCTGCTGCGCTCCGACGGCCTGGTGAGCGGCGGCGGCGGGCTGCTCCAGGACCGGACCAGCACGCGGTCGGTGCTGTACTACGCAGGCGTGATGCTCCTCGGGGTGGCGCTGCGGCGGCCTGTGTATGTGTATGCACAGGGCATCGGGCCGATCGAGGGCCGGCTCGCGCGCGCCGTCGCCGGCCTCGCGCTGCGCCGGGCGAGCTACGTGTCGGTTCGCGATCAGGGATCGCTGGACGCCGCGCGGGCGTTGGGCGCCGATGCGGTCGAGGTGGCGGCCGATCCGGCGATCGGCCTGAGCCCGGCCGCGGCTCGGCCCCCGTCCGGCAGGCCGATCATCGTGGTCGCCGTCCGGCCGGCTCCCGGCTGGGCGCAGCTCGAGGACGGGTTCGTCGCGGCACTGCGAAAGCTGGGCGAGGGGCATCGGCTGGCCTTCGTGGCCATGCATCCCGCGCAGGATGGGCCGCTCGCCACCCGGCTGGCGGCACGGGTGGGCCCGTACGCATCGGTTGCCGACTACGCCGACCTCGAGGAGCTGATGGGACGCATCGGCTCAGCCGCGCTCGTCATCGGCATGCGGCTCCACGCCCTGATCCTCGCAGCGGCGGCCGGTGTGCCATTCGTGGCGCTGTCGTACGACCCGAAGGTCGACGCCTTCGCCAAGGCCGTTCAGCAGTCGGTGGCGGCATCGGTCAACGGGCGCCTCGCCCCCGA
>DASWGW010000060.1:0-7033 GCA_036393435.1 Candidatus Limnocylindria bacterium
CTTGCTGCGGGCGGTGGGGCGCGCCTTCGGCGCGGCCGCCGGCGGGTATCTCCTCTACGTCGGGGTGCGCGGCTCGCGGCTGCTCGTGCGGCCCGACGTGCGCCCGTTCCTGCCCGAGTTTCCGGGCGCGCCCGCGACGCCCGGCGAGATCGGCCTGGAGTATGAGGCCGTCCGGTTCACGACCGATGACGGCGTCACGCTCTCGGGCTGGCTCATCCCTTCCGAGCGCGAAACGCGGACCGCGGTCATCGTGCTCCACGGCTTCACCGGGCATCGATTGGCCAGCCTGCCGGCGGTCGTCCCCTGGCTCCACGAGCGGCATCACGTGCTGCAGTTCGACTTCCGGGGTCACGGGGAGTCCGATTCGGGCTCGGTGACGCTCGGCTCGCACGAGCGCCGCGACGTGGCCGCCGCCGTCCGGTTCCTGGAGAGCCGCGGCCTCGGTCCGATCGCCCTGTTCGGCATCAGCATGGGCGCTTCGACCGCCATCGTGGCGGCCCCGGACCTCCCGGTGGCGGCGGTCGTCGCCGATGCGCCCTTCGCGCAGCTGCACCACCCGGTCGCCAACCGCATGCGGCAGGTCGGCTATCCACTCGCGGACATCGGTGCGCGCGTGATCGTGGCGGGAGTGGCGCTGCGGACACGGTCGTGGCTGGGCGATCCGATCCGTGCGGTGCGCCGCCTCGCGCCACGCGCGCTCCTGGTGATCGCGACGCGGGAGGATCGGCTCATCAGCTGGCGGCAGGGAGCCGCCCTGTTCGAGGCCGCGGGGGAGCCGAAGGAGCTGTGGGTGCTCGACGGGGCCTCGCACGGCGACGCGTACGTCGCGGAGCCGGCCGCGTACCGTGAGCGTGTCCTGGCCTTCCTGGAGCGCCACCTGGGCTGACCACGCCGGCCTCGCTCGTCGCCTCCCGGCGCCACGGGCGCATCCGTGGTCGGGCGCCAAGGGGCCACGTCTATACTCCCCGCGACTCCACCACGCCCAGAAGGTCCGCGCATGGCTGCCCCGAAGGTTCTCGTCGTTGATGACGACCCGAACGTCCAGCGCATCCTGCTCGCGACGCTGAAGCAGGAGGGGTACGAGGTCCACGTTGCGTCCGATGGCGAGGAGGGCGTGGAGAAGGCGGCGGCCCTCACCCCCGACCTGATCCTCATGGACGTCGCGATGCCCAAGCTCGACGGCTATGCGGCGACGGCCCTCGTCCGGGCCGCGGAGCAGACCGGCCAGCGCGTACCGATCATCATGCTCACGGCCGAGGCCGACGTCGAGCAGCGCGTTCGCGGCCTGCGGGCCGGTGCCGACGACGACATCGTCAAGCCGTTCCACCCGCTCGAGCTCATCGCGCGCATCAAGGCGCTGCTGTCTCGCGCGGGCGGCACCCCGGTGACGAGGGCCGCGATCGGCGATGCGCCGATGGGGAAGGTCTGCTGCTTCTACAGCGCCAAGGGCGGCGTGGGAACGACGACCGTCGTCATCAACACCGGCATCGCGCTGGGGCAGCGGCTCAAGCGATCGGTCGCGCTCATCGACGCAAACCTCCAGTTCGGCGACATGCGCGTGTTCCTGGACCTCGGGCTCGACACCGCGTCGATCGTCAACGCCATCACCAAGCCCGACCTGGACGACGACCTGCTTCGGAAGCTCATCGTCAGCCACTCCAGCGGGGTCGACCTGCTGCTCGCCCCGCCGAACCCGGAGTCGGCGGACATCGTCGCCGAGCGTCAGCGCGCCGATCCCCGTGCGCTAACGAACATCCTGTCCCTCATGCGCCATTCATACGACTACACGCTGGTCGACATGGCGCGCACGCTCGACGACTTCAACCTGCAGCTGTTCGACGAGTGCGACGCCATCTTCCTGGTGGTCACCGCCGACCTCTCTTCCCTGAAGAACGTGCGCTCCGTGCTCAAGACGATGGAGTCACTCCGCTACGAGAGCACCAAGGTGCAGCTGGTGCTGAACCGATCGAACGCGTTCACGGGCATCAACGTCGCCAATGCGGAGTCGGCACTCGGCCGCAAGATCGACTTCGAGATCATCAACGAGTACCGCAGCGCGATCAGCGCCCTGAACTCGGGCGCGCCGTTCATGGCCAGCCGTCCCGACGGCCCGCTCAGCCAGAGCGTGACGACCTTCGCACGCCAGCTGGACGCGGTCCTCGTCGCGGCCGCCGTCCCCGCCGGCCGCACCTGACCGGTCCGCGCCCCCGGTAATGGGGCGCTAACGGGCCGATAAGCGCCGCTTTCCTACGCTCCCTGCGCCGGTCGCCGCTGGTAGTAGGGAGGCGAGCAGGCGGGCGGCCGGCACCTCCCTCGACTCGACCCTCGCCTCCAGTCCGAGGCTCCGCCCATGCTCGCCACCGCCCTGAGCGCGTCCGTGGTCGGGGTGGACGGCGTGCCGGTTCGGGTGGAGGTGGACGTCTCGTTCGGGCTGCCGGGGCTGACGATCGTGGGCCTGGCGGGCAGTGCCGTGCTCGAGGCGCGCGAGCGGGTCCGATCCGCTCTGCGCAACTCGGGGTTCGAGGTCCCGTCCCGTCGCATCACCGTGAACCTCGCGCCCGCAGACCTGCCAAAGGAGGGGACGGGCCACGACCTCGCGATCGCGGTCGCCATCCTTGTCGCCTCCGGGCAACTCGACGGGGCGCGGTTGCGCTCCACCGCGCTCATCGGCGAGCTCGCCCTCGACGGCTCCCTGCGCCCGGTGCCCGGCGCCCTCGCGCTCGTGGCGGCGGCCGTGGCCGGCGGCGCGACCGACGCGATCGTGCCTGCGGAGAACGGGCCAGAGGGGGCGGCGATCCGCGGCGTGGCGGTCCGCCCGGCAGGTGCCCTGGGCCAGGTGACCCGGCACCTCGCCGGGGTCGAGCCGCTCGAGGCGCTCGAGCCCACCGCACCGGAGCCACCCGGGCTGCTTCCCGACGACGCGCCGGACCTGGCGAGCGTGGTGGGGCAGCTCGTCGCGCGGCGCGCGCTCGAGATCGCCACGGCAGGTCGCCACAACCTCGCCTTCAGTGGCCCGCCCGGCGTCGGCAAGACGCTGCTGGCGCGGGCCGCCGCGGGCCTCCTCCCGCCGCTCGACGAGGTCGAGGCCGCGGAGGTGAGTCGCATCTACTCCGTTGCCGGCCTCACCGACAGACGCGCGCCCGTCTCCCTGCGGCGCCCGTTCCGAGCGCCGCACCACACGGTGTCGACCCAGGCGCTGGTGGGCGGCGGCCCGCGGATCCGTCCCGGGGAGGCGAGCCTCGCGCACCGCGGGGCGCTGCTGCTCGACGAGACGCTCCAGTTCCGCGCCGACGCGCTGGACGCGCTGAGGGGCCCGATCGACGGCGGGACCGTCACCATCGCCCGCGTGGAGGGGGTGCTGGCGCTCCCCGCGCGCTTCATGCTGCTGGCGACGTTCAACCCGTGCCCGTGCGGCTGGTTCGGAGTCGACGGCCAGGTCTGCTCCTGCGAGGACGGCCGGCGCCGGCGCTACCAGGCCCGGCTCTCGGGACCAATGCGCGACCGGCTGGACCTGTTCGTTCCCCTCGAGCCCGGGGTGTCCGCCCGCGCGCTCGCGGCTCGTCCAGAGCCGAGCGCCGCCGTGGCCTCGCGGGTGCATCGCGCGTGGTGCCTGCAGCGCGAGCGCCAGGGCGTTCCGAACGTGGAGCTCCCGCCGTCCGCGCTCGACGCGGCCCACGGGTTCACGGAGGCAATCCACGGCCTCATGGAGTCCCGGGCCCGTCAGATGGGGCTCTCCCTTCGTCGCGCGCATCGGGCGACGCGGGTCGCGCGCACGATCGCCGACCTCGAGGGCGCGCCCGCGGTCGAGCCTCGCCACCTCGACGAGGCGCTCAGCTACCGCCCCAAGGCGGCCGCGCCGTGATCGGCGTGGGCAGCGGCCCGGACGTGCGTGGCGCTCGGGCGGCAGGCCCCGCGCTGGGCGTCACACGCGCGAGCGAGCGCGAGTGCTGGATCGCGCTGTCGCTCCTTCCCGGCATCGGCCCTGCAGCCTTCACCCAGCTCCTGCGCCGGCACGGATCGGCCGCCGCGGCATGGCGGGCGGGGCACGACGCGCTGAGCGGGCTGGGGCGGGTGTCGGACGAAGCCCTCGCGGCGATGGCGAGCCTCGAGGGCCAGGATCCGCGGGCCCTCGCCCGCAGGGTCGAGGACGCGACGCGCAACGCCGGCGGTCGCGTCATCACGTGGCTCGACGATGCCTACCCGCCGGCCCTCCTCACGCTCGATCCGCGGCCGCCCACGCTGTACATCGCCGGCGACACGCAGGCGTTTCGGGAGCGCGGCGTCGCGATCGTCGGCACGCGCCGCGCATCCGGCTACGGACTGTCGGTCGCGACCGAGATCGCAGACGAGCTGGCTCGCGCGGGCGTGGTCGTGGTGTCCGGGCTGGCGCTGGGCGTCGACGGCGCGGCCCACCGGGCGGCCGTCGCGGCCGGAGGCCGCAGCATCGCGGTCCTGCCCTCGCCGCTGGATCACATCTACCCGCCACGCCACCGGCCGCTGGCGCGGGAGATCGTGGCGGGGGGTGGCGCGCTGGTCACCGAGGTGCCGACCGGCGCCACGGTCGGGAAGCCGGACTTCGCGCGCCGCAACCGGATCATCGCCGGGCTGGCTGAGGCCGTCGTGGTGACCGAGGCCCCTGACCGTTCGGGCGCGCTCCTGACGGCGGCCGCAGCCACCGCCATCGGCCGCGAGCTGTACGCCGTCCCAGGGCCGATCGGCGCCATGGGATCGCGCGGCTGCAACCGCCTGATCGCCGACCAGCAGGCGACGATCGTGACCTCGACTGCCGCGCTCCTGCGCCAGATCGGCCTCGGATCCGGACGCAGGGCGCCCGCCGTCGCGAGCCTGTCCGAGGTCGAGGGGCAGGTGCTCAAGCGCCTCCTCGAGCGCAGCGGCTCGATCGAAGAGCTGGTCGACCGAACCGATCAGCCGCCGGCCGCCGTTGCCAGCGCCCTGACCCTCCTGGAGGCGCGAGGCCTGGTCGATCCGTTCGGCGGAGCGACGTTCCATCCCACCAGGGCAGCTCGAAGCATGACCAATGGGGTATGACACATGTACCACCATGGGCTATGCTCCGCGCGCCAAACGTTGGCGTCGCCCGCGGTGCCCCGCGGCGGCATCTGATTATTTGGAGTTGTCTATTGCGTCCGATTCGAACCGCTCGAGCGGGTCTTCCCGCACCGTTCGCATCGCTCGGCCACTTGCTGAGCAGCCACCAGGCGATCACGAGGGTCGCGGTGGCAGCCGTCGTCTTCACCTTCGTCATAGTCCTCAGCCCGCAGGAGACCACCCAGGCCGGACCCGAGGTCCGTCGGCAGGCCCCGCAGTCCATTCTTCCGGTGGCCATCGGCGCCGCGATCCCCGCGAGCGACCCGGTGCTCCTCACCTTCGCCGAGCCCATGGATCCCGCGTCGGTCGAGGCTGCCGTGCGGCTCCTGCCCGGCCACGACGCCAGCCTCAGCTGGAACGAGGACCGCACGGCGCTCTCCATCGCGCCCGACGGCAGATGGCGCACCGACGAGGGCTACCTGATCGTCGTCGGAGCCTCGGCGACGACCGCCGAGGGCAAAGCTCTGGGGGCGGCGCAGCAATACGCGTTCAGCACGCAGACCGCCCCGACGGTCAGCGACTTCCAGGTGCGTCTGGCGGACCTCGCCCCGCCGCAGGCCTACGCGGACGTGGACATCTCCGCGCTGCTGCACGAGGAGCCGATCAGCGAGACGACCACGCTCAGCGCGGGCCAGACCGCCCGAGATGTGAGCACCTCGAGCTCGATCCGCATCGGCTTCAGCGCCCCCATGGCTCGCTCGGATGTCGAAGAGAGCTTCGCGATCACGCCGGAGGTCGCCGGGGAGCTGAGCTGGGCTGGTCACGACCTCGTCTTCGCCCCAACCGAGCCATTCGAGGCGGGCGGCCGCTACACGATCAGCCTGGCCGGCGCGCACGATCGAACGGGCAGCGAGCTTGGCGGCAAGACGAACTTCAGCTTCGTCGTCCGCGCGGCACCGCAGCTCATCCGCACCACGCCGACCCAGGGCGCAGAGGGCGTCCAGCCGGCCACGGTGGAAATGTGGTTCAGCCAGCCGATGGACGTGGACGCCACGAACGCCGCCTTCAGCCTGACCGATACGACGACCGGCCGCCTGGTTGCCGGACGCCTGAACTGGAACGAGAGCGCCACGCAGCTGGTGTACTCGCCGGATCGCGCCTTTGCCGGTGGGCGGACGTTCGAGGTCGCCCTGGCCGACGGAGCCGCCGATGCCGCCGGCAATCCGATCGTCACCGCCTGGTCCTTCACGACCGAGGCCGGGGCGGCACGCGCTGCCGCGGTCGAGGGCGGGGACGCACGAGCGTCGGTCGCCTTCGTGCCGATGGAGGCGAGCGGCCTGGAAGGCTACGCGATCAACCAGATCAATGCGGCACGTGCCGCATATGGCCTTGGGCCACTCGCGCTGGACTGGACCATGTCGTCGGTCGCCGCGGCTCACGCATGGGAGCAGCTGAACTACGGGTACTACAGCCACCTGTCGCTCAACGGGGCCACGGTCCAGCAGCGCCTGGCGGCCGCAGGGGTCGGCTTCAGTGCCGCGGGCGAGAACCAGTGCCACGCGTCGATGGGGTGGGGAGGGCAGGGGACCATGGACTGGTGCCACGGCGTCTTCATGTCGGAGCCGTGGTGTACCGGCTGCGCGAACCACATCGGCAACATCCTGAGCTCCAGGTACACCCGCGTCGGAATCGGCGTCGCAGACAACGGCTCGCGCGTCGTCATCACCTGGGATTTCGCCAACTGACGGACCGCCGCAGGGCCGTGACGAGCGGCGCGACCGGTAGTGCGGAGCCCCGGCGGCTCGCCGGGAGGCCCGGCGAGATGGCCCGGTTCGGCCGGCCCCCGGTGCTAGACTCGCCGAACTGATGCCGCGCAAGAAGAGCGCCGCTGGGGACCTCGTCATCGTCGAGTCGCCGGCAAAGGCGAAGACGATCGAGCGTTACCTGGGACCGGGCTATCACGTGGTGGCCAGCTACGGGCACA
>DASWGW010000061.1:0-4677 GCA_036393435.1 Candidatus Limnocylindria bacterium
CTCGCGCTCCGCGGGCCGCGTGATGCGCTTGGCGACGAACGCGGTGATGTCGGCCAGACGGCAGGCATATCCCCACTCGTTGTCGTACCACGAGATCACCTTGACCATGTTTCCGAGCACGATCGTGTCGATGCCGCTCACAATCGTCGAGTTCGAGTTGCCCTTCAGGTCGCTCGAGACGAGCGGCTCTTCGGTGTACGCCATGATCCCCTGGAGCGATCCCTCGGCCGCGCGCCGGAACGCGTCGTTGACCTCCTCCTTGGTGACCTCGCGCTTGAGCGTCGCGACGAAGTCGACGACCGACACCGTCGGGGTCGGGACGCGGAACGCCATCCCGGTGAAGCGCCCCTGGAGCTCGGGGATCACGAGCGCGACCGCCCTCGCAGCGCCGGTCTCGGACGGCACGATGTTCTCGGCCGCCGCGCGCGCGTCGCGCGGGTCCTTCGCCGCGACGTCGAGCAGCTTCTGCGAGTTCGTGTACGAGTGAACAGTGGTGAGGAACCCGCGCTCGATCCCGAACTCGTCGTTCAGCACCTTCGCGACCGGCGCGAGGCCGTTCGTGGTGCACGAGGCGTTGCTGATCACGTGGTGCGCCTCGTGGTCGAACTCGCCCTCGTTGACCCCGAGCACGATCGTCTTGTCCTCGTTCTTGGCGGGTGCCGAGATGATGACGTGGCTGGCGCCGGCGTCGATGTGGGCCCGTGCCTTCGTCGCATCGGTGAAGAGGCCGGTGGACTCGACCACGATCTGGACGCCGAGGTCGCGCCACGGCAGGCTCGCGGGATCGCGCTCGGCGAGCACCCGGATGCGCCGGCCGTCGATGACCAGCGAGTCGGCGGTCGAGCTCACCTCGCCGGGGTACGTCCCGTAGTTGGTGTCGTGCCTGAAGAGGAACGCGTTCATCTCCGGCTCGACGAGGTCGTTCACGGCGACCACCTCGAACCCGTCCGCCTGGCGCTCGAGCGCGGCCTTGAGGAACTGCCGGCCGATGCGGCCGAACCCGTTGATCGCGACGCGAGTCGTCATGCCATTGCCTCCGTGCTTGCCGATGCCCGCCGGAAGGCAGGGTCATCGAGACGATCATTGACGATCGGCAGCGCGCCGATGAGGGACACATCATCGCCGAGCGCGGGCGGGACGACGCGCACGCGCCGGGCGGGGACCTCGAAGGCGCGACGAACGATCTCGGCGCGAGCGACCTCGATGACGCGCGGCCGATGCTCCGCGATGCTCCCACCGATCACGATCACCTCCGGGTTCAGGACGTTCACGAGCGACGCGCATCCGGCGCCGATCGCGACCCATGCGCGCTCGAGAGCCTCGGCGCACGCTGCATCGCCCTCGTCGGCGGCGCGGGCGAGGAGCTCCGCGTCCACCTCCGGAGCGCTCTCCGCCAGCCTGGCCAGCACCGGCGCCGTCCCCGCGGCGAGGAGGGCCCGTGCCTCGCGGGCCAGCGCGGTCCCCGAGCCGATCGCCTCGACGTGGCCGACCCGGCCGCAGCCGCACATCGGCCCATCGATCTCGACGGTGAGATGCCCGACCTCACCGGCGGTGCCGTCGGGGCCGATGATCGGTCGACCCTCCGCGACGATCCCGCCGCCGATGCCGGTCGAGACGGTGATGTAGATCACGTTGCGGGCACCCTGAGCGGCGCCGTAGCGCCACTCGGCCAGCACGGCGACGTTCGTGTCGCGCTCCAGGAACGTGGGGAGCTCGAGCGCGCCCTCCACCGGCGCGACGAGCGGCACGTCCCGCCAGCCCTCGAGGTTCGGCGGCGAGACGACGACGCCACGCCACGGATCGAGCGGTCCCGGGGCGGAGATGCCGACCCCGATCGGCCGGGGCAGCCCGGCGGCGGCCGCATCCTCGCGAACCGCCACCGCCAGGTCGCAGATGCGGGCGACGACCGATTGAACGCCCTGCTCGTCGGCGGTCTGGATGGCGCGGCGGGCGTGGACCTCGAGGTCGGGCGTGATGAGCGCCGCTCGGATCTGGGTTCCGCCGAGGTCGATCGCCAGGACCGGGCGCTCGGCTGGATGCTGCACGGCGACCCATTCTAGCGGCGGATGCCGCGCGCCCTCGTCGGGCGCGAAAGAGGCGCGCCGGTGACAGCGCGCCCCTTCGTCCGTCGTTCGACGGCCTGGCGGTCAGCCGCCGATCTTGAACATCTTCGTGCCGCACACCGGACAGATGCCCTGGGTGGCCGGCTTGCCGTTCTTCATGGTGATCCGGTTCTCATTCCGCATCTCGCGCTTCGCCTTGCACTTGACGCAATAGGCCTCAGTAGCCATCGGTTCACATGCCTCCATGTTCGCCGGCCCCGTGGCCGGACGGTGGTTGTGTGCCACCCGCCGAGTCAAGCAGCCCTCCGCGACGGGCGAGCGTGTCGCCCCCATCGGTGTCGACCTGCCAGAGCAGGTGGATGCCGGCCAGTCCGGCATCTATGCAGCGCGCCTCCGCGGCCTCCTTCGCCGCGCCTTCGAGGAACGTGCCGTCCGTCCGCTGCGCGTACGCCGCGCAGATGGTGCCGGACCGCAGTCCCGCAAGATGCGCCAGCACGAACAGCGCTGACGATTCCATCTCGAGGTTCGCCACACGCTGGCGGCGAAGCTCGTCTGCGAGCTCAGGATACCGAACGTTGAGCGTGCGCATCTGCCTTCCCTGCGGAGCGTAGAACCCGCTCGCCGTCGCTGTCACCCCCACGTGGTACGGAAACCCGGCCGTTCGGCATGCCATCTCGAGCGCCCACACCACGTTTCGGTCGGCGATCGCGGGGAATCCGGGGTGCACGTAGAAGTCCGTCGTGTTCTCCAGACGCACCGCTCCGATCGACACGATGAGGTCGCCGAGCGCGATCTCGGGCTGCAATGCGCCGGATGAGCCGATGCGCACGAGCGTCGGTCGATCGGTGATCTCGAGCACCTCGGCAAACACGATCTCGACGTTGTCGGGCCCCATGCCGGTCGACATGCAGCTGATCCGCATCCCGCGATAGGAGCCGGTCGCCGTGGTGATCTCACGGTTGCTCCGCTCGACCTCGACGCTGTCCCAGCGCGACGCCACCTTGGCGACGCGTCCCGGATCTCCGACCAGCAGGATGTACTCCGCGAGCTCGCCACGCTCGAGCGCAATGTGGTATTGCCGCTCACCCGTGCGCGGCGCATCGGCCTGGCTCAAGCCGCTCAAGCGGATGCACCTCCTGCGTGCCGGCGCCTCGAGAGCGCCTCCTGGGGCGGAACGGCCGGGAGTATACGCCGCAGGATCGGTCAGGAGCCCCTGTCACGTCGCAGCCGGACGAGCGTCAGGTGCGGGACGTCCGGTAGCTCGGCCTGCGGGTCGACATCGTCGGCGGGCTCCGCGTCCGGCATTGCCGCGAGCCGCCGCCACGCCACCGCGGCCCCGCCCACGACGAGCACGCCCAGCGCGAGCAGCCAGGCGGCGAGCGTCCGTCGCCGATCCGCGCTCGAGGGAACTCCTGCCAGTTCGTCCTCCCCGGTCGCCGGCGCGGCCTGCGGGTCCCTCGGTCCAGGATGCTCCGGGGCGGCGAGGGCGGACCTCGCGAGCGTCGGCGCGGCGCGAATGCCGTCGCACGGGACGATGACGCGCGCGGGATCCGCGATGCCGATCCCGGTCACGCTCAGCACGCTGTCCGGCACCGGCATCGAATCCGTGCACAGGAGGTCAAGTGACACGGTGGCCTCCCCCACCTCCAGCGCCGGGCCGTCACGGACCGTGAGACGTCCGACGAGCGTTACCCACGCGGCCGGCTGGCCGGGGCTCGGGATGGTCGCTAGTGGCGGCGCCGGCGCGCCCGGGGCCAGGGTGACGTCTCCAACCTCCTTCCCGAGCGCCACGAGCGGCACCCCTGACCGAGGCTCCACACCGATCAGTCGGAGGCCCCTCAGGGCCAGGGGAACCGGCGGGCGCCACGCACCCAGAGGCACGAGCGCCGAGGCGGAGTCGGCCGAGACCGCCACGAGCCGGGTCCCGTCCCACAGCAGCGCGGCGACCGCCAGCCCGGGCCAGTCGGCCGTGACGAGCGTGGCGCCGACGCGCAGGTCGGCGAGACCGAGCGTCCCCACCGCGTCGAGCCCGCCGCCGGACCCTTCGAACGTCTCCGGCTCGAACCCTCCCACGGGGTTATCGACCGCCCTGGCCCCCGGACGACCGGTCGGCGCCTCCGGCTCCTCGTCTGGTGACGCGAGGATCCGCACCTCGGCAGGGGAGCGAGGCCAGAGCCGGTAGCCCGCGAGCGGCTCCGCGGTGGTCGTCTCCTGCCCGACAACACCGACCACCTCGACCGACGCGCCCGCCACGAGCGCCGCGTCATCGGCCTGCAGGCTGGCCGCCAGGACGACGTGCACCACGCCGGTGCCGTCGGCGACGTCGAACGACACGGTCCCGCTGGCCGCGCGCCGCGCGGACGCGAGCAGATGGCCGGTGACGGCGACGAGCCGGGCCTCGATCGACTCGGCCACGTCGGCCGCCTCCACGGGCACCGCCGCGGACTCGACGCCGCCCTCCAGGATGCGTGGTGGCGCGCTGGCGCGGAGCGTCTCCATCCCTGCCTTCGTGGAGCGGACGCCGTCGACCTCGATGACCTCTCCCTCGCGAATCCCTCCCGCCTCGGCGCCGACGCGGATGACGATGGCGGCCGTCTCGTCCTGGATGACCGCC
>DASWGW010000062.1:0-12288 GCA_036393435.1 Candidatus Limnocylindria bacterium
ACCGGCACGAGCTGATCAGCCCGCTGGAGCGTGCGCTCGTCGTGATCAGCCATCCCGACGACGCCGAGTTCGGCGCCGCGGCCACCATCGCGACCCTCACGGCCGCCAGCGTCCGGGTGGACTACGTGGTGACCACCGACGGCGGCAAGGGCACCGAGGACCCGAACGTGACGCCGGAGGAGCTGTCGAGCACGCGCGTCGCCGAGCAGCGCGCCGCGGCGGACATCCTGGGCGTCGCCGAGATCGTCCACCTGGGCTACCCCGACGGATATCTGACGCCGTCGCTGGACCTGCGCCGCGACATCACCCGGCAGATCCGCCGGCTGCGGCCCGACCTCGTCATCACCCAGGCCCCCACCCGCCGCCTCGACCACAATCCGTTCATCGGCCATCCGGATCACCTCGCCACCGGGGAGGCGACCCTCGCGAGCGTCTATCCCGCGGCGCGCGACCACCTGAACTTCCCGGAGCTGTGGCGCGACGAGGGGTTGGAGCCGTGGAAGGTGCGGCAGGTGCTCCTGACGGGCGTCGAGGAGCCGAACCTGTGGGTCGACGTGGGCGACACGTTCGAGGTCGGGCTGCGCGCGATCCTCGCCCATGCGAGCCAGGTGGAGGGCCGCGACGTGGAGGAACGGATGCGCGAGCGCGCTCGGATCACCGGGGAGCCGCAGGGCATCGGACTCGCGCAGGCCTTCCTCTCGATCGTGCTCGAGTGAGGAGCGCATGACGCGGCGCGGGCGAGGTGGCGGCGGTGGCGGTCCGTGGGGCTTCGGCGGCCCGGAGCCCGACCTGACGCGGCGCGCCGGAACCGAGGGGCAGACCCTGCGGCGGATCATCGGCTTCTTCCTGCCGTACCGCCGGCGCCTGGCCGGGATCGCCTTCCTGATCCTCGTCACCGTCAGCGTCGGCGTCGTCAACCCGATCCTGCTCAAGCTGATCATCGACAACCTCCTTGACCAGCGAGACCTCGGGCTGCTCTACCTGCAGGCCGGGCTGATGATCGTGCTGCCGATCGTCACGAGCGCCATCGGCGTGTGGCAGAGCTACCTTTCGAACGTCGTCGGGCAGCGGGTCATGGACGACCTGCGGCTCGCGCTCTACCGCCACCTGCAGTGGATGCCGCTGCGCTTCTTCACCGAGACGCGCACAGGTGAGATCCAGAGCCGCATCAGCAATGACGTGGGCGGCGTGCAGTCGGTCGTGACCGATACGGCCGCGTCCCTCCTGTCGAACTTCGCGACGGTGGCGACCACGATCATCGCGATGTGGATCCTCGACTGGCGGCTCACGGTGCTGAGCCTGGGGCTCATGCCCGTCTTCGCCTACATCACCTTCCGCGTCGGCAAGGTGCGCCGCGCGGTGAGCACGCTCACCCAGCGCTCGCTGGCGGAGGTGAGCGCCATCACCGAGGAGTCGCTGAGCGTGTCGGGGATCCTGCTCAGCAAGACCTTCGGCCAACAGGAGGCGAGCATCGAGAAGTTCCGCCGCGAGTCGCGGCGCCTCGGCGACCTCCAGATCCGCGGGCAGATGATCGGCCGCTGGTTCTTCGCGCTCATCGGCACCTTCTTCAGCATCATGCCGGCGTTCGTCTACCTGCTGGCCGGGTCGCTCATCATCGGCGGCGACACGAACGTGAGCATCGGCACCATCGTGGCCTTCACGACGCTCCAGTCGCGCCTCTTCTTCCCGCTCGGCCAGCTCCTCAACGTGCAGGTCGAGATCCAGGGCGCGCTCGCCCTCTTCGACCGCATCTTCGAGTACCTCGAGATGGACCACGAGATCACCGATGCGCCCGGGGCGGTGGCGCTCGACCCGGCCGCCATGCGCGGCGAGGTCCGCTTCGACCACGTCTCGTTCGGCTATCCGGTCGCCCTCGCGCAACTCGAGGTGGCCGACGAGGCTGCGGTCGCCGAGGCCGAGGGGCGCGCGGTGCCGACGACCGTGCAGCCGTTCTCGCTGACCGACATCACCTTCGCGGCGGCGCCCGGGCAGCTCGTGGCGCTCGTCGGGCCGTCGGGGAGCGGGAAGACCACGAGCACCTACCTCATCCCGCGCCTGTACGACGTCGACTCGGGTGCGGTGACGATCGACGGCGTCGACGTGCGCGGCATCAGGCTCCAGTCGCTGGGCCAGGTCATCGGATTCGTGACCCAGGAGACGTACCTGTTCCACGACAGCATCCTCGCCAACCTGCGCTACGCGCGGCCGGACGCGACCATGGACCAGATCGAGCAGGCGGCGCGTGCCGCGGCGATCCACGAGCGCATCGTCGAGCTGCCGGGCGGCTATGACACGGTGGTCGGCGAGCGCGGCTACAAGCTGTCGGGCGGCGAGAAGCAGCGCGTCGCGATCGCGCGCGTGCTGCTGAAGGATCCGCGGGTCCTCATCCTCGACGAGGCGACCTCGGCGCTCGACACCGTCAGCGAGCGCCTCATCCAGGCTGCCCTGCAGCGGCTCATGGAGGGTCGAACCACGATCGCCATCGCGCATCGGCTGTCCACCATCCTGCGAGCCGATCAGATCCTGGTCCTGGCCCGCGGCCGGATCGTCGAGCGTGGCACCCACGACGAGCTCCTGCGCCAGGAAGGGCTGTACTCGCAGCTCTATCGTGAGCAGTTCGTCGGCGAAACCGTCGGCGCGCGGGGGTAGGCGTGCGCACATGGTGACCCCGTCTGACACCGGCGGCCTGGCCGAGGCGAGCGGCTGCGTGGACCTCGTCGCCGAGCGCCGGGAAACCTGCGACTGCGGGGACGACGCTCGAAGCGGCGAGTATTCCGCGTCGGCCGACTGGCCGGCCGATGTGTCTCGGCTGCTCTTCGAGCGGCTGGCCGAGCTGGGCCTGCAGCGTCGTTCGGTGCTCGAGATCGGCTGCGGATATGGCCGGCTCATCGTCGGGTCGGTCATCGCCGGAGCCGCGCGCGGGACCGGGATCGACATCGACGCCGATGCGATCGAGGCCGCGCGAACGCGAGCGCGAGAGGCCGGGGTCGGCGAGAGGGTTCGTCTGGCCGACGAGGACGGAGCGTCCGATGCGCTCGCACCGCACGATGTCGTGGTGCTCGACCGCGTGATCTGCTGCGAGCCCGACGGCGAGCTGCTGGTGCGCCGCTCGGTCGCGGCCGCCGACTGGGCATACGCCATCACCGTGCCCGAGACGCGAGGAGTCCGCGGCGCGTGGAACCGGGTGGCCTATGCTGGGGACGCCGTCTGGTCATGGCTCACCCGGCAGGAGCGCGTGTACCTGCACGACGTGACGCGCCTGGAGCGGCTCATCGGCGAGGCGGGCTTCCGCGTCCACCGCGCTGAGCGGCTCGGGAAGTGGCACCTCGGAATCTACCTTCGCACCGAGCCGCCGCCGGACGGTTTCCGCCTGAGTGTCAAAAGTCGTCTCCGGCGACCTTAGCCAGCGTGAGAGGCCGCCCCTACCAGCATTGCCCGCTCGCTCACGCTCAGATTCGCCGCGCGTTTCCGCCGGAAAGGGCATCAATGGTGTCTAAGGTCGCTTGCGGACGACCGATGGCGGGTACGCGTGGTCCGGACCGTGCAGGCGGGCGCTACGCATGACTGATGCCGCACCCCGGCAGATGAACCGCCTGGGCGATCAGACCAGCCCGTACCTGCTCCAGCACGCCCACAACCCGGTCGACTGGTATCCGTGGGGTCCGGAGGCGCTGGAGCGCGCTCGCGCGGAGGATCGGCCGATCTTCCTGTCCATCGGCTACGCCGCCTGCCACTGGTGTCACGTCATGGAGCGCGAGTCGTTCGAGAACCCCGAGATCGCGGCGCTCATGAACGAGCGGTTCGTGAGCATCAAGGTCGACCGCGAGGAGCGCCCGGACCTCGACGACGTGTACATGGCCGCGGTGCAGGCCATGACCGGGTCGGGCGGATGGCCGATGAGCGTCTTCCTCACCCCCGACCTGCGCCCCTTCTTCGGCGGCACGTACTTCCCGCCCGAGGATCGCCACGGCATGCCGGGCTTTCCACGCGTACTGAGCTCGGTGGCCGATGCGTACCGCGACCGCCGCCCGGAGATCGACCGCCAGGCCGGCGTGCTCGCGGCGCACCTCCAGTCCCAGCTGACCCTGCCCGCCGGCGACCGCGATCCGGAACGGCGCCAGCTCGAGTCCGCGGTCGCGCGCCTGGCGGCCTCCTTCGACGAGGCGCACGGCGGGTTCGGTGGCGCCCCGAAGTTCCCGCCGCCCATGACGCTCGAGTTCCTGCTGCGGGCATGGAGGCGCTCGGGAGACGCTGCCACGCTCCGCATGGTCACCCGCACCCTGGACGCGATGGCCGATGGCGGCATCCACGACCAGCTGGCGGGCGGCTTCGCGCGCTACAGCACCGATGCGCACTGGCTCGTGCCGCACTTCGAGAAGATGCTCTACGACAACGCCCTCCTGGCCCACGCTTACCTCGAGGGCCACCGGGCCACCGGGACCGAGCGCTACGCCGACGTCGCCCGCGCGACGCTCGACTTCATGCTCACCGAGCTGCTGACCGATGACGGCGGCTTCGCATCCGCGCTCGACGCCGACAGCGAGGGCGAGGAGGGCCGCTTCTACGTATGGCGCGCCGAGGAGCTCGACTCTGTGCTCGCCCAGGGCGGCCTCGACGAATCCGATCGCCGCGCGCTGGCCACGTACTGGGGCGTCCTGGCGACCGGCAACTGGGAGGGCGTCAACGTCCTGCATCGCACGGGCGAGGGCGACGCTTCGGACGAGCTCGTGAAACGGGGTCGAGCGGCGCTCCTCGCGGCACGCGCGACGCGCGTTCGGCCCGCGCGCGACGACAAGCAGCTCGCCGCGTGGAACGGCCTCGCGCTGCGAGCGCTGGCGCACGGCGCGCTCGTGCTGCGCGAGCCTCGTTACGCCGATGCCACCCGGGCGCTCGTCGAGTTCGCCGAGCGCCGCCTGGTGCGCGATGGCGACCGGCTGTGGCGCACCTCGCGTGGCGGCCGCTCGCACACGCCGGGCTTCGCCGAGGACTACTTCGCCCTCGCCGACGGCCTCCTCGCCGCCCACGCGGCCCTCGGGGACGCGCGGCCCCTTGCCCGCGCCCGCTCGCTGGTGGACCGCGCCGTCGCCGCCTTCTGGGACGACGAGTCGGGGACCTTCGCCGACATCTCCGAGGAGCACGACCGTACTGTGGCCACGCCGCGGGGGACGTTCGACAACCCGACCCCGTCGGCGAACGCGATGGCCGCCGACGTCCTGCAGCGCCTCGCGCTCCTCACCGGTGACGAGGACCTGGATCGCAGGGCCCGCGCGGTGCTGCGCGCGGTCGCGCCGGCGCTCGACCGGCAGCCGAGTGGCCTCGGACGGATGCTCGCCGCGGCCGACCGCATGCTCGGCGAGCCGGTGGACGTCGTCGTGGCCTCGGACTCTGCTGCCGCCGACACGGCTCAGGCGTTGCGAGAGGCGGCCGCCTCACCGTACGTGCCGGACCTCGTGCTCGCCACCGTCGGCGCCGAGGATCCGCACGCCGGCTGGCCGCTTTTCGCCGGCAAGCTCGCGCGGAACGGGGCAGCGACCGCGTACGCATGCCGCGGGTACGCGTGCGACGAGCCCACGACGGATGCGGGTCGGCTCACCGAGCAGGTCAGGGAGCTGGCCGCGCCGCGACCGGTGGGCTAGCCGCGAAGGAACGCGAGCTCGACCGTCCGCCGAGCGTTGTCGCCGTTCGGGTCGAGCAGCGCCACCGACTGCCAAGTCCCGAGCGCCAGCCGGCCGGCCACCACTGGAATCGTGACCGACGGGCTCACGAGCAGCGGCAGGACGTGATCGGCGCCGTGTCCCGCGCTGCCGTGGCGATGCCGCCACCGCTCGTCATGCGGGAGGAGCCGCTCGAGCGCCTCGAGCAGATCCTCGTCCGAGCCCGCGCCGAGCTCCATGATCACCACGCCGGCCGTGGCGTGCGGGACGAACACGGTCAGCAGCCCGTCGGCGTCGCCGGCGACGTCCGCCAGGAACGCATGGCAGTCAGGGGTGAGATCGACGAGAGCGGGCCGGTCTCCGGATTCGAGCCTCAACGTGCGACGGTTCATCTCACGCGACCGCCCGCGTCCGCCTCACCGATGAATCGCCCAAATCGCGCCGCACCGGCCGCCCTAGGTGTTGCCTGTTCGATTCATCGGTGCAGAGAGCACCTGGGGCTGCCCTCTGATGCCCGCGGGGCGTCCCAGTCATTGATCAGTCGAACAGGTGACGCCTGAAACGGCCTCGAGGCGAAGAATCGCCGATTCATCGAACACGGAGATGCGGCGGTCCACCTACGGCGCGGCGTAGCTGTGCTCGCCGACGAAGAAGAGGCCGGCGCCGATGTACGTGAAGAGCACCCCGAAGAAGCCCAGCACGATGAGCCACGGGGCCAGGCGCTCCCATCGGTCCCGGCGCCCCGCGACGTGGAGGTACGCGCCGAACACCGCCCACGTCGCCGCCGCCGCGAGCTCCTTGGGATCGTTGCTCCAGTACGAGCGCCAGGCCAGGTTCGCCCACACCGAGCCGAGCACGATGGCGAGGGTCAGGATCGGGAAGGCGAGGAGGACGACACGGTGGCCGACCGCGCGAAGGGTCGCCGCGGTGGGGAGGGCCGCGATCCGGTCGGCGGAGGCTCGCTGGCCGATCTCGGCCGCCGCGGCGACGAAGGCGAGGCCACTGAGCGCATAGGCCAGCGCGGCCGAGCCGACGTGGATGGCCAGGAGGAGCGGCTGCTGGAGCGCCGGGACGAGGGGATCGATCCGGTCGTCGAAGCTGAGCGCCAGGCCCACCAGGCCCGCGGCGAGAAGGGCGGTGAGCGGGGCGAGCCCGGCGATCGCCTCGCGTCGCGCGAGGAGCAGGTACGCTCCGAGGAGCGCGACGGCGAAGGCCAGGCTGAACTCGTGGAGGTTCGACCACGGCACCCGGCCGGCGACGGCGCCGCGTGCGACGAGCGCAATCGCCAGGGCCGCGAAGGCGCCGGCCACGCCGACGTGCGACAGGCGCGGCTGCAGCGCCGATCCCGGGGAGCGCTCCGCCGCCTCCTGCACGCCGGTCGCCCGGGCGCTCACGAGCCCCGATCCGAGCAGGACGGCACCCAGCCCGGCCGCCGCTGAGGCGAGCAGCATCGCGAGGCCGCCCAGGAGCAGGAGCGAGATGAGGGTGGTGGTCATCGGTTCATCCGGTCAGGTGGGACGACCGGCGCGAACCGGTCAGCCGGCGAGGGCGTTCGCCGTGACTCCCGTCGGGGTGCCGCAGCGGTAGCAGGACGCATCGCCCGCGGAGACGGTTGCGCCGCACGTCGCGCAGTCGATGAAGAGGTCCCGCTCGCAGCTCGTGCAGAAGCGTGCGCCGACCGGAAAGGCGAGGCCGTCGAAGCTGCAGTACGGGACACCGCGCGGCCGCTCGGCGCCCTCGGCTACGGGCGGCAGCGTGACCGCCTGCCGGACCTCGTGTCCCTCGCCCAGCCCGATCTGGCTCACGCGAAGGTAGCCGACCAGCAGCCACAGGACGTAGAGCCCCAGGAGGCCGAGCATGAGGAAGGGGAACAGGGTCGCGAGGGTGGTGCCGAGATCGTTGCCGACCCATTCGATGACGTCGCGGATGAGCTCCATGGAGGGCCGATTCTAGCATCGGCCTGAGCGCGCTCGACCGTGCGCTACACTCCGCCGACCGAAGCAGGAACGGAGGCCGATGTCGAGGCCGCGCCTTGACCCTCGCACGCCGCTCAGCGAGCTCCACGTGCACCTCGGGGCCGCCGTGACGCCCGCCATCATGTGGGGCATCGCGCACGCCCAGGGCATCAGGCTGCCGACGAAGGACTACTGGGAGTTCCGAGACCTCATCACCGTGCGCCGGCGGCGCCGCAGCTTCGACGCGTACCTCCAGCTCTTCCACTGGACCGAGCTGATCCAGTCCAGCCCGCTCGCCGTCGAGCGCAGCGTGTACGAGGTCATCGGCGGCGCGTACCGCAAGAACAACGTGACGCGCCTCGAGCTGCGCTTCAACCCGATGAAGCGCAACCGCGGAGGCGAGCAGGATCTCGACCACATCATCGCCGCCGCGGTGCGGGGGATGGATCGGGCGGTGCTCGAGTACCCCACCGCGCGCGCCGGGCTCATCCTGTGCCTCGACCGCGCGTTCTCGCGCGAACTCAACGAGATCATCGCCGGCAAGGCCATCGCCTGGCGGAGCCGGGGCGTGGTCGCGATCGACATCGCCGGGCCGGTCGTCGACGGCTTCCGCTTCGCCGACTACACGGAGATCTACGACGCGTGCAGGCGAGCCGGGTTGGGGCTGACGGTCCACGCGGGCGAGACGGGCGGGGCCGACGAGGTTCGGGAGGCACTCGAGGCGCTCGAGCCCGACCGCATCGGCCATGGCGTGCGCAGCGCCGACGATCCCTCGGTCATGGCAATGCTTCGCGAGCGAGGCACGGTGCTCGAGGTGTGCCCAGGCTCGAACCTGCACACCGGCGTCCTCGACAGCTACCAGGACGTGCAGCGGGTGGTGCGCGCGCTCGTCGACAACCGCGTGCGCTTCACGATCAGCACCGACGGGCCCGAGATGCTGCGGCTGTACCTGCGGGACGAGCTGAACATGCTGATGCGCCATTCGATCCTCAGCCTGGACGAGGTGCATCGGGTCATCGAGGTGGGGGTCGAGGCGAGCTTCCTGGACGGCTCAGGGGCGATCGGTGCGCCCGGACGGGCGGCCCGAACGCAGGAGAACGGAGGCGCGCCCGTCCACGCCGAGGTGCTCTCCTAGGCCCGTATACTGCCGGCCGTGTCCTCCATCTGGCGCCCGATCCGCGAGCGCGAACCGGTCCGAAGCCTCATGGTCATCGTGGCCCATCCCGGTGACGAGGCGTTCGGCTTCGCGGGCGCCCTGGCCTCCGCCGCGGCCGCAGGCGCGTACGTCGTGGTGGTGTGCGTCACGCGGGGCTGGTTCGACAGCCGGCTGACCGATGCGGCACCCGCACCGGGTGGCAAGAACCGCGACGTGAAGCTCGGCGCGATCACGTGGCGCAACCTCGACACGGTGCGCGAGGACGAGCTCCGGCGTTCCGTCGCGCTCCTCGGCGTGCGCGTGGTGCGCATGCTCGACTACGCGGAGGGGGAGCTCGACCGGGCCGATTTCGACCACCTGGTGGGCCGCATCGTCGAGCCGATCAGGATGCACAAGCCGGAGGTCATCCTGACCTTCGGTCCGGATGGCGTTACCGGCGACTCCGACCACGCGGTCGTGTCGCAGGCGGTGGGCGTCGCGTACGAGCGCGCCGCGCAGCCGCTCGCCTACGAGGACGACCTCGAGGAGGACCAGGTCGCCTGGCGAGCCGCGAAGCTGTACCACCTCGTCGTGCCCACGACCCTGGCGACCGACGTCCTCGGCGACCGCATCTCCGAGGGGTACGGCTCGGACGCGCCCGCCACGGTCGACCTGCAGCTCGGGGAGTTCGCGCAGCTCAAGCTCGCCGCGATCAGCCGCCACGTCACCCAGTCCGGGTCGAGCGGGCCGTTCCACGACTGGGGAGACGCGCCGCGCGACGCCTGGCTGGCGCGCGAGCACTATCGGCTGGCGGCGTCCGCGCTCCCGCTGCCGGTGGGGTCGGGCGACTTCCGCGAGTCGAGCCTCTTCGACGGGCTGCCCTGAGACCGCGGAGCCGCCTCGGCGTGTCGCGCCGATGAATCGCCGGAATGACGCCCAGCGCATGCATCGGCGCGCTGCCCGTTCGATTCATCGGTCCGTGCTTCGCCCCAGCCCGCCGCATTGCACCCTCCAAGCGCCGGCCGAACCGATGAATCGAACGGATGACGCTTGGACGAGCCAGCGCCGCGCCAAACTGCCGATTCATCGAATCCGACCTCTTCGCTGGGCTCTGCTACGCTCACGACAGGTCCTCTCGCTTTTCAGGAGTAGCCGAGCCCGCGCATGTCCAACCAGCTGACGAACGACAACATCCTCGCCGCCCTGGGCGGGGTCAAGGATCCCGAGATCGGCCGAGACCTCGTGTCGCTCGGCATGGTCAAGAACGTGACGATCGACGGCAGCGTCGTCGATCTCACGGTGGAGCTCACGACCCCGGCCTGCCCGCTGAAGGCGACGATCGAGAGCGACATCGCCGACGCGCTCACACCGCTTGGCGCCACTACCGTGCGCGTCGACTGGGCCAGCAACGTGAAGCGCACCTTCAGCGGCCCGGCGGCGGACCTCATCCCCGGCGTACGGAACACGATCGCCGTGGCATCCGGCAAGGGCGGCGTCGGCAAGACGACCGTGGCCGTGAACCTCGCGGTCAGCCTGGCGCGCGACGGAGCGCGCGTCGGCCTACTCGACGCCGACATCACCGGGCCGAACGTGCCCCTCATGATGGGCACGCAGGCGGCGCACGTCACCGGCAACGGCGGCCGCCCGAACCCCGTGGTGAGCCATGGCGTGAAGATGATGAGCATCCAGTACTTCCTCCAGGCCGATGCGCCCGTGATCTGGCGCGGCCCGCTCATCCACTCGGCGATCGCCCAGTTCCTCAGGGACGTCGAGTGGGGCGAGCTCGACTACCTCGTCATCGACCTGCCGCCGGGCACCGGCGACGCCGCGCTCTCCCTGAGCCAGCTCATCCCGCTCACCGGTGCGGTGATCGTCACCACGCCGCAGGAGGTGAGCCTGCTCGACGCACGCAAGGCGATCGGCATGTTCACGAAGGTGAACGTCCGGACGCTCGGCGTCATCGAGAACATGAGCGGCTTCGTGTGCCCCGACTGCAGCAGCGAGCACGACATCTTCGGGTCCGGCGGCGGCGCCAAGATCGCGCGCGAGCTCGAGCTCGAGGTCCTCGGCCGCATCCCGCTCGAGCCGGGCGTCCGTGCCGGCGGCGACGCCGGGGTGCCGATCACGTCCGCCCAGTATCCCGGCGGGGAGACCTCCGCCGCTGCGGCAGCTCTGCGCGAGGTCGCGCGCGTCGTGGCCGGGCGCGTCAGCGTCCTCGCCGCTCCGCTCGCGGGCGTGGGGGCGGCCCCGGCAGCTCCCGCGACCGCATCGGCGCAGTAGCCGGAAGTCCCATTCCCGAGCACGAGCGGGTTATTGCCGGCTGAGCAGGCAGTCGCTCCAATTGACCGATGCGCATCGCCGTCATCGGTGACGTTCACGCGAACATGCCCGCGCTCACCGCGGTCATCGAGGATGTCTCGCGCGCCGGTGCCAGCGCCACGTACTGCGTCGGAGACATCGTGGGCCGCGGTCCGCACCCGAACGAGGTCGTGGAGGTGATGCGGAGGCTCGATATCCCATCCGTCCAGGGCAACTGGGACGAGGCGGTGGCGATGGACCGCGACTCGACGGGCGCCGCGTGGGACAGCCTCGAGGCGGAGGCTGCCGGCGGAGCCTCGATGCGCTGGACCGCGGAGGCGCTCTCCGACGAGAACAAGGCATGGCTGCGCCAGGTCCCGGTACGCGGGCGCGTGGTGATCGACGGGCGATCGGTGGCCTTCTTCCACGGCTCCCACGTGCGCCAGACCGAGTACCTGTGGTCCGACCGCCCCTCGCGCTTCTACTCGAGGCTCGCGAGCGAGGAGGGCGACGACGTCTTCTGCTTCGGCCATACGCACGAGGCGCATCACCGAGTGGTCGGACAGGCCCACCTGGTGGCATGCGGGTCGGTCGGCTGTCCGAACCCCGGCGAGGCCACCGCGACGTACGCGCTGCTCGACATCGGTGACGGACGCGTGGTCGTCGGGTTCCGCGCGGTCGAGTACGACCTCGCGTGGGTCACGCGCGACATGACGGCACTCGGCCTGCCCCACGAGCTGCTGCTGGAGCCGCCGCCCAGGCACGCGCTCCCGCTGCACGTGTCACTGACCGCCTGAGGCGCGCCCCGCGTATCCGCTCAACCATGTGGGTAGGTCGCGAGCGCCCCGATCATCTCGTCCCAGAAGCGATCGACGTCGAGCCCGATCCCGACGTCGGCGTTCGGCTTGCGGCCGGTCCTCCCGTAGACGTCGCAGGCCGTTCGCCCGACGCTCAGCGACGAGGCCGTGTCGACCGCGACGTTCATCGGGCGTGCCGGCACGATCACGGGGTCGATGACGGCGGCCACCGCGCACGGGTCGTGGACCGCCGGGGCCTCGAAGCCGAAGACCCGCAGGTACGTGTCCGCGAAGAAGCGCATGAGCGCCACCGACATGCGCGCGACCGGCGTGTCGAGCGCCGCGATCCGCGCGACCACGGACTCCGTCGCGAGCGCCCGGTGCGTGACCTCGAGCGGTACGAGGGTGATCGGGATGCCGGCGCGGAATACCTCGTCCGCGGCCTCCGG
>DASWGW010000063.1:0-2828 GCA_036393435.1 Candidatus Limnocylindria bacterium
CCGGCGAGGACGGTCCAGTCCACTGCGCATCCGGCGGCGACGGCGGGCGCAGCATCCGATGCGGCCCGGTACGCGTCGTACGCCACCATCGGGATGCGCCCCTCGGCCAGCGGCGGCAGCTCCGTACGACCGACCGCGTACAGGCCGAGCAGGCCGAGGACGGCGAGAACGGCGACGAGCACGAGCGTGGGGGCGATGCTGCTCCTTGACCTGGTCCGGCGACGGGAAGCCACGGCCCGAGGGTGCCACAGATTCCCTCCGGCCGCCCCGAAAGCGGGCGGCGAGCCTCAGGCCGCCTGGACCGGCTCGTACAGGAGGGCGAAGGTCCGTGCGGGGTCGGGCGCGAAGGCCACGTGGGTGTTGCATGAGCTGCACACGAGCTCGTCATCGGCCTCGTCGACCGAGAAGATGACCTCGTCGCCGCACCACGCGCAGTCGAGAAGAATGTTCATGCCCGCGACGATGAGCGTGGCTCGTGACAACTCTCGTGTCGCAATGTCAGGGGGCCGGGGTACGAAGGAGCCAGATGCAACGGGGCCGCCCGATCCCGTAACCTAGACCGCGTCGGTCGCGTGGCTGGGACGCCCCGCCCGACGTCCGGAGAACAGGTCTCCGGGAGTACGCGCGCCCCGGTAAAGGCTTCGACTTTCTCGTGCGTGCGTACCCCCTTCCCAAGCTCGACTCGACCGTATCCGACTGGCGCGCGTTCTACGCCGGACGGTATCGGTCCTTCCGCCTGCTCGCCCTCGCGCAGGGGTTCATCGGCGCCCTGACCGGGCCTGCGATCACCATCCCGCTCCTGCTGGCGCTCGGAGCCCACCCGGCCGTCGCGACCGCGGTCGCCGTCCTGCCCGCGGTCGGCACCATGTCGCAGCGCTGGCTGCCCGCCATGCTCGACAGGACGGAGGGAAACCTCCGCGGCCTGGTCATCCTGTTCGCGACGATCGGAGAGCCGCGCGGGTTCCTGCTCGCCGGAGTCGTCGGTGCCGCGGCGCTCGGCTGGCTGCCCGCCTGGGCGGCGATCGCGCTCATCGGCCTCGTCATCGGCCCGCTCGGAGCTCTCGGCGCGATCTCGTCGAGCCTCCAGCAGTCGTGGTACCAGATCATCCTTCCCGACGACGAGCGGCGGCTCGTCGCCCCACGTCTCGGGGGCATCAGCCTCGGCATCGGATCGGTCGTCCTCCTGCCGATCGCCTTCGGCATCGACGCCGCGGTCGAGGGCATCGGCCTGTGGGCATACGCCGTCCCGCTCGTGGTGGGGGGCCTCGCGGGCATCGTCCCGCTCGTCATCCTGAGGCGACTCCCCGCCCCCGGACGCATCCGCGTTCCGCGCCGGACCGCATGGGCCGGCGACGAGCAGGCTCGCCTCCAGCGCCACGGCAACGTGATGACGCTCGCGCTGCTGTCGGCGGGGCTGTCGCCGTTCCTGTCGGTGTACGCCATGAGCGTGCTGCACACCGGCGCGGGCTTCGCCATCGCGTTGAGCGCGGTGAGCTCCGGGACGCTGGTCCTCGCCTCGCTCTACGTCAGCTCTCACCTGCGCGGTGGCTCGTCGACCCTGCTGCTGCGCCGATCCTTCCTCCTTCGCGGGGTGGCGCTCTTCATCGGCCTGGCCGCGCACCCTGTCAATCCGTTCGCGCCCGCCATCCTGGTGGTGGTGGCCGTCCTCATGGCCATGGGCGACACCGCGGGCCAGCTCGCCGCGAACGAGCGGCTCTTCCGGCTTGCCACCGGCCCGGGCGTGCTCGCCTTCCAGAGCCATTTCGTGGTCCGCAACGTCGGCGCGTACTGCGGGGGCATCAGCGCCGCGTCCCTCGTGATGCTGCTCGGCGGGTATCCGGCCTTCGCCGTGCTGTTCGTTGCCGCCGGCATCGGGCGCTTCGGCGCGGCTCGGGCGACGGGTTCGCCCGAGCCCAGGCAGGTGGCAACCCCGGGGACCGAGGCCGCCGCCGCCTGACCCCGCGGACGGGCTCGCTCCATCGGTCGAGCTTCACCGTAAGCCGATGCGGAGCGGTGTCCCGCTTGCGTAGTTGCGCAAGCCGTGAGACACTACGAGCGATGGAAGTCAGCTACGCCAGCGACGAGGTCCGTGCGCACGCGGCCGCCGTCGCCCGTGCCCTCGCCGATCCGAAGCGCCTCTGCGTGCTCGAGCATCTGGCGAGCGGCGAGCGCAGCGTCAGCGACCTCTCGCGCGACGTCGGGTGCCAGGTGCCGAACATGAGCCAGCACCTGGCGGTCCTCCGTTCGGCAGGACTGGTTGCCAGCCGCCGCCAGGGGAGCACGGTCTTCTATCGGCTCACCGACGAGCGCGTGCTCGACGCATATCAACTGTTGCAGCAGGTCGCCGGCTGAGTGGCCGGCGCAACGGATTCAGGAAGGAAACCAATGTCCAACGTTCGTGAGGTCACCGACGCCACGTTCGAGAGCGACGTGCTCCAGAACGACAAGCCGGTGGTCGTCGACTTCTGGGCCGAGTGGTGCGGCCCGTGCCGCATGGTCGCGCCCGAGGTCGAGAAGCTCGCCGCCAAGTACTCAGGCAGCGTCGAGGTCCGCAAGCTCGACGTCGACGCCAATCCGCAGACGGCGATGCGCTACGGGATCATGAGCATCCCGACGGTCGCGCTCTTCACCCAGGGCAACCCGCCGAAGGCTGCGGTCGGATTCCGCCCGCTGGAGGCGCTCGAGGAGGCCTTCGGGCTCCAGAGCTTCGCCAAGGGCGCCACCGCCTGACCGACCCGGCGGCATACTGTGCCGCCGATGCGTCGCTCCCTCAACGCGGTCCTGATCGGGACCTTCACGCTCCGCTTCAGCACCGGGTTGACCGGGGC
>DASWGW010000064.1:0-20342 GCA_036393435.1 Candidatus Limnocylindria bacterium
GCCAACCGCGGTGCCGCGCGAGACTGGTACCTGCTGGCGGCCGCCATCGGCCTGGCGATCGCCCCCCTGCTCGCATTCACGCTCGTGTCGGCCGTTCGCTAGCATGACTGCATGACCGTCACGCCCTCCGCCGACCTGCGAACGCGCCTCGAGGGCGTGGCCGTCATACGGGGCGACGGGCTGGAGCTCGTGGACGAGCGTCGCTTCCGCGACGAGCTGCTGGACGGCCTCGTCTTCGACGCCGTGTTCGGAGCGGATGCGGAGCTTCGCGACGGAGCGCGCTGGGTCATCTGGAGCGCCTCCCAGGCGCTCGGCTGCGGCTCGGCGTCAATCCACGAGCTGTACGTCGCGCGCGGACGCGGCGAGATCGATGCCACGCGATTCACGGTCCCGGCGATCAACGCCCGCGCGGTCGCCTATCTCACCGCCCGCCAGGCATTCGCGGCCGCGCTGGAGCGTGATGCGGCGAGCGTCGTATTCGAGATCGCCAAGAGCGAGATGGCATACACCGACCAGCGCCCTGACGAGTACACCGCGGTGATCCTCGCCGCGGCGATGCGCGAGGGCTGGCGGACGCCGGTCTTCCTCCAGGGGGACCACTTCCAGTTCAACGCCACAAAATGGGCGGCCGATGCCGACGCCGAGCTCCAGGGACTTCGTGACCTGACCCGCGAGGCCGTCGAGGCGGGGTTCCTGAACATCGACATCGACAGCTCGACCCTCGTCGACCTGTCACAGCCCACCGTCGCCGAGCAGCAGAGGGTGAATGCCGAGAACACCGCGGAGCTGACCCGGCTCATCCGCGACCTCCAGCCGCCGGGGGTCACCGTCAGCATCGGCGGCGAGATCGGCGAGGTCGGAAAGGCGAACTCGACCGAGGAGGAGCTTCGCGCCTACATGGACGGCTACCGCCGGGCGCTTGGCGAGGAGATCGAAGGTATCAGCAAGGTGAGCGTGCAGACGGGCACGACCCACGGCGGGGTGCCGATGCCCGACGGTAGCGTGGCCGAGGTGAAGATCGACTTCGACACGCTCCATCGGCTCTCGACGGTGGCGCGCGAGGAGTTCGGGCTCGCCGGCTGCGTGCAGCACGGGGCCTCGACGCTCCCGGAGGAGGCGTTCCATCACTTCCCGGTCCACGGCACGGCGGAGATCCACCTCGCCACGGGCTTCCAGAACATCCTCTTCGACTCGGATGGCCTGCCCGCGGAGCTCCGCGCCGAGATGATGGAGTGGTGCGGCGTCAATGCCGCGGACGAGCGCAAGGCGGGCGAGACCGACGAGCAGTTCCTCTACAAGACGCGGAAGAAGGCGCTCGGCCCGTTCAAGCGCCGGCTGTGGACGCTCCCCGCCGCGGCCTCCGACCAGATCGGCGCGGACCTCCGCGCCAAGTTCGGGCTGCTGTTCGACAAGCTCGGCATCGCCGGAACCCGGGCGCTCGTGGAGCGACACGTCTCGGCCGTCCCGGTGCCGCGACCGCTTCCGCCGTCGCTGGGCGGCGATGCGCGTCGGGTGATCGCCGCGGGCGCGTCCGTCTTCGACGACGACGGCTCCGGCGAATAGCGCAGGGCCTGCTGCTCGCCCACGGTGCGTTCGGTGAATCGCCGGATCGACGCTCCGATCGGTGACTCGCGTGACGCGTGTTCGACTGATCGGTCACGGCGCCACCGGAGCGGGGAGACGAGCCCGTGTGGCGTGATCCCTGTAGCGATGAGTCGAACAGGCGGCGCGCGAACGTGCCACTTGCGCGACGTACCGGCCACTCATCGACGCTGGTAACGCGCCGCATCCCGATCGGCGGTCACGAATGAGCCCCGGCTGCAGGGCCGGGGCTCTCGATCGCCTGACGTGTACGTGCTGACTAGTGGGCGCAGCCGCCCGCCTTGGCCGGCTCACCGCTGGTGTTGAACGAGGACCCGCACGAGCAGCTGCTCACGGCGTTCGGGTTGTTGATCGCGAAGCCGGAGCCCATCAGCGAGTCGACGTAGTCGATCTCGGCCCCGTCGACGTACTGCTGGCTGAACTTGTCGATGACGATCGGGACGCCGGCATGGTCCTCGACCCTGTCGTCGTCGTTGATCTTGTCGTCGAAGGCGAGGCCGTAGCTGAAGCCTGAGCATCCGCCGCTCTTGACGAACAGGCGGAGGCGGGCATCGGCCTTGCCCTCACGCGCTCGAAGCTCGAGCACCTTGCGCGACGCGGCATCGGTCACCGTGACGAGCGCCTCACCGGCAGGCGCGCCACCGGTCATCGAGATCGGCTCGCGAGGGGTCTCGGACATGGTCATGGGTGAATCGCTCTCCTGTCACGCCGCCTGCGGCGCATTGGTATGGCAGTCGCTCTGGAAAGTATAGCAACCGCCGCGCCGATGCGATCCGATCGCATCGGTACACTTGCGCCACTGGAGGAGGACGATCCGCGTGAGACTTGCCAGGCGCATGGAGCGCATCGGGACAGAGACGGCCTTCGAGGCCGCGGCCCGCGCCCGCGCGCTGGAGGCGACCGGCCGGGACGTCATCCACCTTGAGCTCGGCGAGCCCGACTTCGACACCCCGCGCCACATCTCGGAGGCTGCCGCCCGTGCGCTTCTCGACGACGGCGCCACGCACTACACGCCGGCCGCCGGCATCCCGGAGCTGCGCGAGGCGATCGCGGCTGACGTGCGGCGCTGGAAGGGGATCGACGCCGATCCGGCACAGGTCATCGTGACGCCCGGCGCCAAGCCGATCATGTTCTACGCCATGCTCGCGCTCGTCGACGACGGCGACGAGGTCATCTACCCGAATCCCGGCTTCCCGATCTACGAGAGCATGGCCCGCTACGTCGGCGGCACGCCGGTCGCGGCCCCGTTGCGGGAGGAGAAGGACTTCCGCATGGACGTGGAGGAGGTCGCCTCGCTCGTCGGCCCGCGGACGCGGTTGCTGGTGCTGAACTCGCCCCACAACCCGACGGGCTCCGTCCTCAGCGGCGGCGATATCCGGCGCCTGGCGGAGCTCGCGGTGGAGCACGACCTGGTCGTCCTGGCCGATGAGATCTACGCGCGCCTCCAGTACGAGGGCGAGCCCCTCTCGATCGCGACGCTTCCCGGCATGGCGGAGCGCACGATCACGCTCGACGGGTTCTCGAAGACCTTCGCCATGACGGGCTGGCGGCTCGGCTACGGCATCGTGCCGGAGGCGCTCGTTCCCGCCTTCAGCACGCTGGTCATCAACAGCGTGTCGTGCACGAACGCCTTCGCGCAGGCGGGCGCGGTCCAGGCGCTCATCGGCCCGCAGGACGACGCGGATGCGATGCGCGCCGAGTTCATCGCCCGCCGCTCCCTGATCGTCGACGGCCTGAACGCGATCCCGGGCGTGGGCTGCGTGATGCCGCACGGCGCGTTCTACGCGTTCCCGAACCTGACCTCCTTCGGGCGGTCGAGCAGCGAGATGGCCGATCACCTCCTCTACGACGCCGGCGTGTGCGGCCTGGCGGGGACGGCATTCGGTAAGCACGGCGAGGGGTACGTGCGGTTCAGCTACGCCAACTCGCGGGAGAACATCTCGCGCGCCGTGGAGCGAATCGGCGAGTCGCTCGCGAAGCTCGAGCGCACCGGCGAGCTGGTCACCGCCAGCGCCGCGTCGTGAGTCCGGCGCTCGAACGGTCCGAATTCACACCAGGCGTGCGTCATGTTCGGCGCATGCCTCCTGAGCCGTCCGAATTCACGTCACGCGTGAATCAGACCGTTCCGGACGCTCGTCCAGCCGCACAACTCACATCTCATGTGAATCCGGACGGTCCACCGAGGGCGGAGGCGTGACGCGCCCCCGCGTCTTCGTCACCCGCATCATTCCGGACGAGGGCCTCGATCCGGTCCGCGAGGCGTGCGAGGTCGACCTCTGGACCGATGAGCTGCCCCCGCCCAGGGACGAGCTGCTGCGCCGGGTGGCAGGCGTGGACGGCCTGCTCTCGCTCATCACCGATCGCGTCGACGACGAGCTGCTGGATGCCGCAGGGGAGCAGCTGAAGGTGGTCAGCAACTTCGCGGTCGGCTTCGACAACATCGACGTGGAGGCCTGCACGCGCCGCCGAATCCCCGCCGGCAACACCCCGGGCGTCCTGACCGAGACGACCGCAGACCTCGCCTTCGCGCTGCTCATGGCGGCCGCGCGCAGGATCCCGGAGGGCGTGGACTACGTTCGCGCGGGCCACTGGCGGACCTGGGGGCCGATGCTGCTCATGGGCGTCGACGTGCATGGCGCCACGCTCGGCATCGTCGGTTTCGGGCGCATCGGCCGTGAGATGGCGCGTCGCGGGCGTGGATTCGGGATGCGCATCCTGTACCGGGACGTGCACCCCGCGACCCCGGAGGAGGAGGCCGAGCTCGGCGCGCGCCGCGTCCAGCTGGACGAGCTGCTGCGCGAGTCGGACTTCGTCACCCTCCACGTCAACCTGACCGACGAGACCCACCACCTGATCGACGCCGATGCGCTGCGCGCGATGAAGGCGACGGCCGTGCTGGTGAACACCTCGCGCGGCCCCGTCGTCGATACCTCGGCGCTCGAGGCGGCGCTGCGTGACGGCGAGATCTTCGCCGCCGGGCTCGACGTGACCGATCCGGAGCCCCTCCCCGCGTCTCACCCGCTCGTGCAGCTGCCGAACTGCATCGTCGTACCGCACATCGCGTCCGCCAGCGGCGTGACGCGCGGGAAGATGGCCGCCATGGCGGCCGCGAACCTCCTTGCCGGCGTGCGTGGCGAGCGCCTGACGACGCCGATCAACCCTGAGGTCTACGGGTAGCCAGTGTCAGAGAGCCGCTTCCGCCTGCCGGGCGTGTCCCAGCAGAACAAGTACGTCCACCGCAAGCCCAGGCGGCCGACCCACCTGCCGCGGCGGCTCACGCCGCCGCCCGAGCGGCAGGGGCCGCCGGACCTCTCCCTGTTCCTCTACGCGGGGCTGGTACTGGTGCTGATCCTGGTCGTCCTCGCGGTGCCGTACGTCATCGGCTACCTGTTCGAGGTCCTGTTCTAGGGGCGCGGCGTCAGGCCTGGGCGGTCCACACGTAGATGGTGCCGCCCTCGACCTTGATGCGTGGACGCACGAGATCGGGAAGCTCGAGCGGATAGGCCTTCGCGTCGCCCCGGTATGAGCCCGAGGATCTCCAGGCCGCGCGGCCGTTGGCCAGGCGCCCGGCGAGGTTGAAGCTCGCGTCGTGACAGGGGCAGCGCAGGTCGGACCAGTCGGGCCTGAAGTACAGGGTGCAGCCCATGTGCGTGCAGACCGACGACAGCGCGCGCACGGTCCCCTCGTCGTTCACGACGAAGCCGCCGAACGCCGGGGTGCTGAAGCGGATCGCGCTCCCGGGTGGCACATCCTCGACGCGCCCCACCTCCACCCAGAAGCCCTCGCCGGCGACGAGATCCGCGTCCCCGCCGATCGGTGTTCGCCGCGCGTCGCCGATGAGCGTGGCGCCGACGGTGCCGGCCGCGAGCCCTGCGGCGGCTCCGAGCCCCGCCTGGAGCAGCTCGCGGCGCGTGAGCCTCCAGCGGCCCGCACCGGCCGGCTGCGGCCGCTCGCGAACCGGCGGCCCCGCGCGGACCGCGGTCAGGGCGGCGTCGGCCTGGCGCACGCGACGGCGGAGCTGCTCGACGAAGGCCGGATCCGGGTCCGCTCCCGCGGGTGTCCGCCCGGCGGCGGCGAGCTCGGCCGCCATGCGCGCCATCTCCGCCTCGCCGGCATCCGCGACGGAGTCCGGCGAAGGGCGTCCGGTGCCGAGCAGCGCGTCGAGGTAGCGCTCGAAGCGCTCGGCGGCGTCGCTCGTGCGACGGTCGTCGTCAGCCATCGACGGTCTCCTCGATCAGCGCGGCCCGGCGCAGCGCCCGGTACTGGAGCACGCGTGCGTTCCCGTTGCTGATGCCCATGGCCCGGGCGGTCTCGGCCACGCTCAGTCGCTCCAGGAAGCGGAGCTGCAGAACGCGGCGGTAGTGCTCCGGGAGGCGGCGCATGAGCCCATCGACCCGGGCGGCCGCGCCGGAATCGGGCTCCGCCGCCTGCCGATCCGGGACATCGGCCGGCTCCCAGCCGGGCGCCACGTGATCGGTGCCGACCAGCGGCAGCCGGTAGAAGGCTCGCCAGTAGTCGGCTGTCGAGTTCTGCGCGACGCGGTACAGCCACGCGGCGATCTGGCCGGGGTCGCGATCGAGGTCAAGCAGCTCGACCGCGCGAACGAAGACCTGGGCCGTCAGGTCCTCCGCGTCGGGATGGTTGCCGACCCGCGCGTAGATGAAGCGATAGATGCCCAGGACGTGCGCGTCGTAGACCTTCTCGAAGGGACCCGGGCCGTCGGACATCTCACCGATGCCGTACGCGCGCGGTTACGCGCGTGGTCGCAGCGGGGCGAGGAGCGCGGCGATCTCCTCGAGGAACCGCGCGTCGGTCTCGTCGAAGGCGTTCGGGTCGGAGCCGTCGATGTCGATCTCGCCGACCACGCTGCCGTCGGCGAAGATCGGCACCACGATCTCGCTCTTCGTGCTGGCGAAGCACGCCAGGTATCGCGGGTCGGCGTGGACGTCGGGGATGATCTCGGTCTGGCCGGACGCGGCGGCCGCGCCGCAGATGCCGCTGCCGATCGGGATGCGCGTGTGCTCGGTCGGCTCCGGGCCGACCCACGGGCCGAGCACGAGATCGGAGCCCTCGACCCAGTAGACGCCCACCCAGTCGTAATGTGGGAAGCGGTCGTGGAGCACCTCGACCGCGCGCTGCGCGGCCTCGTGCGGATCCGCTCCCTCCGCGATCCCGGCGCGGAGGATGTTCAGGGCGTCGCCGTGGACGGCCGGCGCCTCCTCGGCGACCGGATGGCTCATTGCCGTACCGCCCAGCGCTCCGCCCAGCGGTCCACGGCCGCGATCGCTCCGCACAGCTCGCTGCCCTTGGTCGTCAGCGAGTACTCGACCCACGGGGGCATTGCGCTGATCGCGCGGCGCTCGACCAGCCCCTCGTCCTCGAGGAGCTTCAGGCGCTGCGAGAGCGTCGCCGAATTCGCTCCTCCCAGCGCGTCCTGCAGCTCGCAGAAGCGCTGCGTGCGCTCGCCGAGCTGGCGGATGATGCGCAGGACCCACTTGTGCCCCAGGACATTCAGGGCGTCGGTGGCGGGCGACTCCGCGCGAAGCGCCTCGGCTCGGCGCGCGGCGCGCGACCGCGGCGCGCCCGGGAGTGTGCTGGGGAGTCCGGCGTCCATCTGGACGCGAACCCTAGCACCGCCCCCGAGGGGCATCAACCGATCGCGTCAGCCCTCGACCGTGATGGTCGTCTGCATCGTCGGATGGATCTCGCAGGTGATGTCGAACGTGCCGGCCTCGTCGAAGGTGACCCGCACCTCGCCCCCGCCGCCGATCTCCTCGTCGACGATCGGGTCGTCCACCACGTCCCCGTCCGTTCCTTCCGTCACGGTGTGCGCGAAGGAGTCCTCGTTGGTGAACACGACCTCGGTCCCGACGCTGACGGTCAGCTCCGTGGGCTGGAACACGGCGTTCACGATGCGCACCTCGGCCCCGTCGGCGGCAGCCTCCTCCGACGGAGCGTCCGGCTCCACCGTGGCGGTGTTCACGTCGGCCGCCGGCTCGGACGCGGACGCGGACTCGCTGCTGCACGCGGCCAGAAGAAGGACGAGCGAGACCAGGATGGCGAGGAGAAGAGTCGGGCGGTATCGGTTCATCCGGTAAGGCTCCCAAATGGCGCTTGCCGCCGCCGCCCGGAGGGCGACTCGGCTTGGCCCGCTGCGGTTGATACGCCCCCGGTTACGGCCCCGCCCGCCGCGCCCGGAGGCATTTGACGCTCATTCCCGGCGCACGCATAGTGCCATGGCCCACCATCTCCGCCCGCAGACGAGCATGCCGCAGACCACGATCTACGTGTCGCCCCGCTCCCTCGGGGCACCCGATTCGCGCCCTCCCGCCGTCGTGACGACCGACCTTGCTCGGCTGTTCGCCGGGAGCCCTGCGCTCGCCGGCGTATCGCTGCAGATCCAGGCCGGGCTGACGGTGGCGCTGCTCGGGCCCAATGGAGCGGGCAAGACGACGCTGCTCCGCCTCCTCGCGACGGCGATCCGACCGTCGTACGGCCGTGCCGAGGTGGATGGACTGGACGTCGATCGGGAGGCGCACCTCGTCAGAAGCCGCGTCGCGTACCTCTCCCACGCGACCGGCCTGTACGACGACCTCACGGCCCGCGAGAACCTGCAGTTCGCGGCCGCCATGCTCGCGACGCCCGACGCGGCCGAGCGCGTGGAGCGCGCCCTCGCCGATGTCGGGCTGACGGACCGCGCGGCCGACCGGGTCCGCGACTTCTCCGCCGGCATGCGCAGGCGCCTCGCACTCGGGCGGATCCTGCTCGGCAACGCGTCGCTCGTGCTGCTCGACGAGCCGTATGCCGCGCTCGACGCCGATGGCCTGGGCCTCGTCGACCAGCTGCTGGCGGCATGGCGCGAGGTCGGCGTGACGGTGCTCGTCGCATCGCACGCGGCCGACCGGCTCCACGCGCTCGTGGACGGTGGCGTCGTGCTCGATCGCGGCCTCGTCGCGGGAGTCGAGGGTCGAGGCGTGACGAGCGTGCCCCCGAACCTCCCCGCCGAGCGTCGCCCGTCCCCGACCAGGGTCGCGTCGTGAGCGCGCTGCGGGGCGAGGCGCGCGTGGCGCTGGCCATCTGTCGCAAGGACGCGCTGGCGGAGCTGCGGGGACGTCATGCGACCGTCAGCACGCTCTTCTTCGCGGCGGTCGTGCTGCTACTGTTCGGCTTCGCCCTGGGCCCGGACTCGGCTCGCCTGGCCGCCGCGGCGCCGGGCCTGCTGTGGCTGGCGGTCGTCTTCGCCGGGATCCTGGCGATGGGCAGGCTTCACCTGCTCGAGACCGATGACGGCGCGCTCGAGCAGCTCGCGCTGTACCCGGTCGCGCGCCGCGCGATCTACGCCGGCAAGGCGCTCGCCGGCTTCGTGGCGATGCTGCTCCTCGCGCTCCTGGTGCTCGGCGCGGTCGGCGTCCTCTTCGCGGTCGACGTCGCGAGCGCGTGGGCGCCACTGCTTGCGACGACGGTCCTCGGCGCGCTGGGCGTCGCCGCGGTCGGCACCTTCTACGCCGGCGTCACCGTTCGGCTCCGGGCGCGCGAGGTGATGCTGCCGCTTCTCATGCTCCCGGTCCTCGCCCCACTCCTGCTCGGCGCGGTGAAGGCCACCTCGGTGGCGCTGGCCGGCGACCCGTTCGGCGAGCTCGGGGCCTGGCTCCAGCTCATGCTCGCCTTCGACGTGGTGATGACCGTGGCGGGTGCGGCGACGTACGGCTTCCTGCTCGAGGACTGATGAAGACACGCATCCTCGGAATCGTTGCGCTCGCCGCCGTGGCGCTCGCGACCTACGTCGCGCTCGCCGTCGTGCCGGCGGACCTCAACCAGGGCGACGCCCAGCGGATCATGTACCCGCACGTGGCCTCGGCCTGGCTGGCCTACCTGTCCTTCGGCGTCACCGCGCTCGCCGGCATCGGCTGGCTCTGGAGGCGCGACCTGCGCTTCGACTCTGTGGCAGTCGCGGGGGCGGAGATCGGGGTCATCTTCACGGCGTTCGCCATCTGGGGCGGGATGATGTGGGGTCGACCGATCTGGGGCGTGTACTGGCAGTGGGAGGACCCGCGCCTGACGACAACGGCGCTCCTGCTGGCGCTGTACGTGGGCTACCTGCTGCTTCGCCGCCTGACCGATGATCCCGATCGCCGGGCGACGCGCGCCGCGATCGTCGGGATCGTGGCGGCGGTGGACATCCCGATCGTCCACTTCAGCGTCGAGTGGTGGCGCGGACTGCACCAGACCGCGACCATCGCCTCGCCCGACCGCGTGCTGAATCCGGCGGCGCCGATGGTCTTCGTCGGCACGCTGCTGGGGATGGTCGCCGCGCTCACGCTGGCGTGGGCGTACCTGATGATCCGCCGCTACCAGCTCGCGGAGGTCGAGCTCGGGCGCGAGGAGCGCGCGCGGATCGAGCGGCTGGTTTCCTCCCGGCCGATCACGACGAGCGGCGAGGTGGCCCGATGAGCGACGTCGGGTTCGTGATCGCCGCCTACAGCGTCGTCCTCGGCGGTCTCGCCCTGTACACGCTCACGCTCTGGCGGCGCCTGCGCGCGGTGGGGCGCGATGACGAGGGAACATGACGGTAGCCACTCCGACGGAGCCGATGCTGCCGCCGCGGCGTCGACCCTGGGGTATCGCGGTGCTCGTCGCGGTGGTGCTGGCGGTCATCGGCTACCTGGCGTTCAGCAGCATCGGCAGCGCGCTGATGTACTACCTCACGCCGTCCGAGCTGCTCGAGCGCGGGGACGCGGCCATCGGTGAGACGGTCCGCCTCGGCGGGCAGGTCGCGCCGGGTAGCGTCTCCGGCCCGGCCACCGACCTGCGCTTCGTGCTGACCGACGGCGAGGCGGACATCCCGGTCCACTCGACCGTGGCCCCGACGCGCTCCTTTCGGGAGGGGAGCGGCGCCGTGGTGGAGGGAGCGCTCGGGCCCGACGGCGTCTTCGAGGCGACCCAGGTGATCGTGAAGCACGACGAGAACTACGAGGCCCCGGCGCCCGGAGCGCTGCCCTCCGACCGCGCCTTCGACCCGGGCGAATGATTCCGACCCTCGGCCACGTCGCCGTGCTCACCGGCCTGGGGCTGTCGCTCTACGCGGCCGTAGCGTACGTCCTGGCCGCCCGGCGCTCCGACCCGCGACTCGCCGAGAGCGCGCGCCTCGCCGTCATCGGCTCCTTCCTCGCCGCCTTCGCCGGGTGCGTGGCGATGGTGATCTCGCTCCTGAGCCACGACTTCAGCGTCCTGTACGTGGCCGAGAACAATGCGACCACGACGCCCCCCTTCATCAGCGCGATCAGCCTGTGGGCGGCGCTCGAGGGCTCCATCCTGTTCTGGACGCTGCTGGCCACGGGCTGGGCGACTCTGGTCCTGCACCGCCATCGGGATCGGCACCGCGCGCTGATGCCGTGGGTGGGCGCGACCCTGTCCAGCGTCAACCTCTTCTTCTTCGCCGTCATGACCTGGCCGGGCAACCCGTTCCTGCGTACGACCCCCGTGGCGGCGGAGGGGCTGGGTCCCAACGCCCTGCTCCAGAACCACCCGTTCATGGCGCTCCACCCGCCCCTGCTGTACCTGGGCTACACCGGGCTCGCGGTGCCGTTCGCGTTCGGCGTGGCGGCGCTCGTCACGCGACGGCTCGACGTGGAGTGGCTGCGGATCGTGCGACGCTGGACGCTGATCCCTTGGACCTTCCTTGCGCTGGGCATCGTCGCCGGGGGTTGGTGGAGCTACGAGGTCCTCGGGTGGGGCGGGTACTGGGGCTGGGACCCTGTCGAGAACGCGGCGCTGCTGCCGTGGCTGACGGCCACCGCCTTCGTCCACTCGTCGATGGTCGCCGAGCGCCGCGGAGGCCTGCGCATCTGGACCTTGGCGCTCGTGATTGCGACGTTCGTGCTTACGCTGCTCGGCACGTTCCTGACCCGCTCCGGCGTCGTCGCGAGCGTGCACTCCTTCACCCAGTCGGCCATCGGGCCGTGGTTCCTGGCGGCCACCATCCTCGCGCTGGGCGGCGCGCTCACGCTCCTGGTGTGGCGCCTTCCCGAGCTGAGCGGCGGTGGCCGGCCGCCCGCGCTGTTGAGCCGTGAGTCGGCGTTCCTGCTCAACAACGTCCTGTTCCTGGGCCTCACCTTCGCCGTCCTGTTCGGCACGCTCATGCCGCTCCTCGTGCAGGCGACTTCGGGCGCCACGATCAGCGTCGGCGCGCCGTGGTTCAACGCAGTCAACGCGCCGATCTTCCTGGCCCTCGTGTTCCTGATGGGCGTCGGTCCGGCCCTGCCGTGGGGCGCCGCGTCGTGGGCGACGCTCCGGGACCGCTTCGCGGTGCCGCTGCTGGTCGCGGCCGTCGTGAGCGCCGTCGCGCTGGCGCTCGGACTCCGAGAGACGGCGCCGCTGCTGACGTTGGCCCTTGCCGCCCTCGTCGCGACGGTAATGGGCGACGAGGTCTTCCGTGGGACTCGCGCGCGCGCTCGAGCCCGTGCCGAGGCGCCGCCGACGGCGGCCTGGCGGCTCGCCACGCGGAACCGGCGCCGCTACGGTGGCTACGCCGTGCACCTCGGGGTGCTCGTCATGGCCGTGGCGGTGGCCATATCGTCCGGCCTGTCGACCGACGTGACGGTCACGGTGGCGCCGGGCGAGACCGCCCGCATCGGTCCGTACGAGGTCCGCCACCAGCGGCTGGTGGTGGAGCCGTTGCGCGACGACCCTCGCGTCATCGAGACCCGTGCCGAGCTCACCGTGAGCGGCCCCCAGAGCGGCGAGATGGCGACGGCTCTGCGCGACTACCCCAACTCGGCGGCGGCGATCGCGACGCCCGCGGTGCGAACCTCGCTCGGCGAGGACCTGTACGTCACGCTCCTGGCGTCCGACCCCGCCACGGGCGCGGTCACGCTGCACCTCTTCGTGAACCCGCTCGTGGTCTGGATCTGGATCGGCGGCGCCATCGTCGGCGTTGGCTCGGCCTTCGCGATCTGGCCAGAGCGGCGCGCGGCCCCGGTCGTGGCCGCGCAGGACAACCGCGCGGTCCCGGAGCACGCGCCCGCCGCGCCGGGCCTGAGCCGATGACGCTCCGTCGGCTGCGCTGGCTGCTGGTGCCGTTGCTCGTCGTGCCGCTCGCGTGGCTGCTCTTCACCGGCTTCGGCCGCGACCCGCGCGAGGTCGCCTCCCCGCTCATAGGGGGGCCGGCGCCGGAATGGTCGCTGGCCACGCTCGACGGAGGCACGCTCTCCAGCGACGACCTCGCCGGCCGCCCGTACATCGTCAACTTCTGGGCCAGCTGGTGCATCCCGCAATGCGTGGACGAGCACCCGGTGCTCGCCAATGCGTACGAGCGCTACGGCGACGAGCTGGCCATCGTCGGGGTGCTCTACCAGGACAGGCCCGCCGATGCCGAGGCGTTCCTGGCGCGGTATGGAGACGCCGGGTACCCGCACCTCATCGACGAGGGCGGGTGGCTGGCGATCGAGTACGGCATCACCGGGCCGCCCGAGACATTCTTCGTCGGCGCCGACGGGATCGTCCGCGACAAGCAGTTCGGCCCACTCACCGAGGCCCTCATGGCCGAGCGGCTGGGTGCGATCCTGACCGCGGCGAGCCGATGAGACGCTGGTTCGCGCCGGGGGCGCTGGCCGCGCTGCTCGCCGTCGCCGCGGCGGGCGCGCTGATCCTTCCACGGTCCGACGAGCCAACGACGGGCGAACGGGCCGATGCGCTCGCGCGCGAGCTCCGCTGCCCGGACTGCCAGGGGCTGTCGGTGGCCGATTCGCCGACCCAGTCGGCGCTGGAGATCCGGCGGCAGATCGACGAGCTCCTCGCCTCGGGCGCATCGCCGGACGAGGTGCGCGCGCACTTCGTCGAGCGCTACGGCGACTGGATCCTGCTCGCGCCGGCGTCGCCGGTGCTGTGGGCGGTGCCGTTCCTCGCGCTCGGGCTCGGCGCGTCCGTGCTCCTCGCATGGCTGTTGCGCGCGCGAAGGCGCGCCGGTCCGGCATCGGCCCGTCCCGACGATGACGTGCGACGGCGGCTGCACGAGGAGGCGGAGGCGCTCGATGCCTGAGCCGATCCTCCTGCTCATCGGTCTCGTCGCGGCTGGCGTCCTGGTGCTCGGCCCGCTCTGGAGGCGGGGCGACGGCTCCTCGGCCATCGACGACGATCGCGAGGCGGCCATGGTGCGTCACCGCGTCGCCCTCGAGGCGCTGCGCGACGTCGAGACGGACAGGCGAGCAGGCTCGCTGGACGAGGCGACGTATGCGGAGCAGCTCGCCGACGCGGAGGCGCGGGCGGCCGTCACGCGCGCAGGGCTTGCAGCACAGGCGCCCGAAGCGGAACGGCACGCGGACTCACGCTTCGGAGGCCGAGCCCTCGGAGCCGGCCTCGCCGCGCTGATCGCCGTTGCGCTGCTCGCCGGCTCCCTGCTGCCGGCGACGGGGCTCGGCAATGCGACGGTCGTCAACGAGCAGTTGGCGGTCGCCCGGGACGCGGAGGCCGCGCGCCAGGACCGGATCACGGCCCTGCTCGACCGGCTGGCGGCCGATACGCAGGATGCCCAAGCACTCTCGGACCTCGCCGACGCGTACCTCGCCGGATCCAGCCAGGACGATCTCGTGCGCGCGGCCGTCGCGCTCCAGCTCCTGCTGAACCTCGAGCCCGAACGCGCCGACGCCTACGAGCGGATCGTCACCGTTTACCTGCGTGCCGGCGACTACGCGAACGCACGCGCCGCCCTCGACGGGTATGCGGCAACGCCTTCTGCCGATCCGGTGGAGCTCGCGTTCTTCGAGGGCCTCATCACCCTGCGGGGCGAGGACGACCCGGCGGCTGCGCAGGCGGCGTTCGACCGCTTCCTCGAGCTCGCGCCGGACGACCCGCGGGCCGGCATGGTGCGCCGCCTGCGCGACGAGGCGAGCCCGGGCCCTTAGGCGTCACCTTCCGCTCCGGCGGAGGCGTCCGCTCGCGGGACCTCGATCCAGAAGGTCGATCCCACCCCCTCCATCGAGGTGACGCCCACCGACCCCCGGTGCGCCTCCGCGATGTTGCGGACGATCGCGAGCCCCAGCCCCGCGCTGCCACCGAGATGATTTCCGCCCTCCGCGCTCCGGGCCCGTGACCGGTCGACCTTGTAGAAGCGCTCGAAGATGCGCGGCTGATGCGCCTCCGGCACGCCGACTCCATCGTCTGCCACCAGGAAGCGGACCATCTCGGCACCCCCCTCCCAGCCGATGCGCACCTCGCCGCCCGGATGGCTGTACTTCACCGCGTTGTGCGCGAGGTTCAGCAGCGCCTGGCCGAGGCGCGCCGGGTCCGCCAGGGCCAGCGCGGAGGCGTCGCCACCTCCCGGCTGCGCGGTCACGCGGATGTCGCGCCGCTCGGCCACCGGCCCGATCCGCTCGATGCAGACCGCCACGACCACGTCCGGATCGAGCGCCTCGAGGACGAGCTGTGTCTCGCCCGACTCGATCATTGACAGGTCCAGCAGCTCGTCGACTAGCTGCGCCAGGTGGTCTGCCTCGCGCTCGATCTGGGTGGCGAAGTCGCGCATGGTGGGCGCGTCCTCGACCGTGCCGGAGGAGAGCGTCTCGGCAAGGAGCTTGATCGACGCGAGGGGCGTCCGCAGCTCGTGGCTGATGTTCGCGACGAAGTCGCGCCGTACACGCACGATGCGCCGCAGGGCGGTGATGTCGTGGAGCGACAGCACGAGGCCTCCATCCGGGAGCGGGACGGCGTCCACCGCGAACTGCCGCGCGCCGAGCCGGCCCAGGTCGGCCTCCCCGCTCACCACGTCCCCGGTCGCCTGCGCCCGGCGCGCGACGGCGTCGAGCCCCGCCGAGCCGAACGCCGCGATCATGCTCATGCCGCGCAGCGCGCCCTCCGGGCGCTCGGCGAGTTCCGCGGCCTCGGGGCCGGCGCGCACGATGCGAAGCCGCTCGTCGACGAGCACGAGCAGGTCGCCGCCGCGCCGGGCGAGCAGTGCCTCGAACGCGTCCCCGCTGGTCGGCTGCGTCACGCCGCGCGCGGCGCGAAGGCGTACCCGACGCCTCGGACCGTGCGGAAGTAGTTGTGGCCCTCCGCCGCCCGAAGCTTGCCGCGCAGCCAGCTGACGTGGACGTCGACCGTGCGGCCGTCGCCGAGATAGTCGTACCCCCACACGCGCGCCAGCAGCTGGTCGCGCGTGAAGATGCGGCCCGGCGATCCCGCCATGTGCGCCAGCAGGTCGAACTCCTTCGTCGTCAGGTGGACCGGCTCGCCGTCCACCGTCACCTCGCGCCGCGTGACGTCGATGGCGACCTTCCCGAACTCCAGCCGCTCGCGGTGCTCACCATCCTCTGTCCCCTCCCGTCGCTGCCGGCGCAGCACGGCCTCGATGCGCGCCAGCAGCTCCGGACGGCTGAACGGCTTGGTGACGTAGTCGTCGGCGCCGATCTTGAGGCCCACGACGCGGTCGATCTCGTCGCCCTTGGCCGACAGGATGATCACGGGGGTCGTGACGCCCTCGCGGCGCAGCACGCGCAGCACCTCGATGCCGCTCATGCCCGGGAGCATCACGTCCAGGAGCACGAGGTCAAGGCGCTCGCTGCGCGCCGCGTCGAGCCCGGCCTCCCCATCGGCCGCTGCGGAGACCTCGTATCCCTCGCGGCTGAGGTTGAAGACGAGCGCCTGGCGCAGGGTCGGGTCGTCCTCGACCAGGAGCAGCCGTCGACGCATCGGTCCCTCCTAGGGGTTGAGGTCCTCGACCTGGCCGGTCGCCAGGTAGACGACGTCCTCGCCGATGTTCGTCACGCGATCGCCGAGCCGCTCCAGGTGGTGCGCCGCAAAGAGCATGTGCGTCGCCTGGCGCACGCGGTCGGGAGCCACGGTCATCAGCTCCATCGAGTCCTCGTAGACGCTGCTGTACAGGTGGTCGATCTCGTCGTCGCGTGCGGCGACCTCGCGCGCCGCCTCCTCGCTGATGTCGACGAGAGCCCGCATTGCCGCGCGCAGCTGCGCGCGGCACAGCTGCTCCATGCGCGGGATCTGGTGAAGCATCGGCGTCTCCGGCTCGGAGGCGAGCTGCTGGGCCAGCTTGGCGATGTTGGTGGCGTAGTCGCCCATGCGCTCGAGCTCCGCGGACGCGTGGTACAGGGCCAGGAGCTCGCGGATGTCGCGCGCCACGGGAGCCTGGGTCGCGATGGTGCTCGTGATGTCGGTGTTGATCTGCCGCTGCAGCTCGTTGACGTTCGCGTCGTCCCAGCGGACGCGGTCGGCGAGGTCCGAGTCGCGCTCAATCAGCGCACGACCGGCGCGCTCCAGGGCCTCCTCGACCATCGCTCCCAGGCGCAGGACGTCGTCGCGCACGGCATCGAGGGTGCGATCGAAGGCAGCGCGGGGCTTCACGGGCTCGCTCCCTTCGGCTCCCTGACCACCCGGATCGAGTACGTGCTCCATGGTTCCTGCGCTCCTCAGGTCGGTCAGCCGAACCGGCCGGTGATGTAGTCCTCCGTGATGCGGTTCACGGGCCGCGTGAAGATCTGCCGCGTCGAGCCCATCTCCACCAGGTAGCCCGCGCGGTCGTCGCCCATGGTCAGGAACGCCGTGTAGTCGCTCGCACGCGCGGCCTGCTGCATGTTGTGGGTCACGATCACGATCGTGTAGTTCTCCTTCAGCTCACGCATGAGATCCTCGATCTTCAGCGTGGCGACGGGGTCGAGGGCGGAGCAGGGCTCGTCCATCAGGATCACGTCCGGCTCGACCGCGATCGCGCGCGCGATGCAGAGGCGCTGCTGCTGCCCGCCCGAGAGGGTCGTCCCCGGGTCCTTCAGCTTGTCCTTCACCTCGTCCCAGAGCGCCGCGCGCCGCAGCGAACGCTCCACGAGCTCGTCCATGTTCCCGCGGAAGCCGGCGACTCGCGGGCCGAAGGCGACGTTGTCGTGGATGCTCTTGGGGAATGGGTTCGGCTTCTGGAAGACCATGCCGATGCGCCGCCGTACCTCGACGGGGTCGACGCCATCGGCGTACAGGTCGACCCCGTGGTACAGGATCCGACCCTCGATGCGTGCGATGTCGACGAGGTCGTTCATCCGGTTGAAGCTGCGGAGCAGCGTGCTCTTGCCGCAGCCCGATGGACCGATGATGGCGGTGATCTTGTTCTTCGGGACTCGCAGCGAGATGTCGCGCACCGCACGGAACGACCCGTAGAAGCACGAGAGCGAGTCGAGCTCGAACACCACCTCGTTCTCGGCGAACGCGAGCTCGTCGTGCTCGGCGCTGTCCGCTGGCGCGATCCGCTCGGCCTCGTCGAGCTCGTGCTGCGTGGTCATCACCCGTATTGTCACGCCTTCGTCGTCGCCGCGCTGCTCCAGCAACGGATCGTCATGTCCTCTACCACCTTCGCTCGAACCTGTTGCGCAGATAGATCGCCAGCGCATTGACGATGAGCAGCACGGCGATCAGGACCAGGATCGCGGCATAGACGTTTTCGCCGAACGAGGGCGGTTTGCGCGCCCAGTCATAGACGGTCGTCGGCAGTGCCGTGTACCGGCCCTGCAGCGTCTCCAGCACGCTGTCGTACTGCACGTTGAAGCCGCCGATGACGGCGCCCACCAGCACGAGCGGGGCGGTTTCGCCGAATGCGCGCGCCATCGACAGGATCGTCCCGGTGAAGATCCCGGGCGCCGCGTACGGGAGGACGTGGCTGCGCACGACCTCCCAGCGCGTTGCTCCCACGCCGAAGGCGGCCTCGCGGATCGAACCCGGGACGGCACGCAGGGCCTCGGCGCTGGTGATGATCACGATCGGAAGCACCAGGATCGCCATCGTCAGGCCGCCGGCGATCAGGCTGCGCCCCGATGCGGGACCGGGGCCGACGAAGTCGCCCAGGGCCACCACGAAGATCGCCAGGCCCAGGAGGCCGTAGACGATGGCCGGCACCCCGGCGAGGTTGCGGACGACGCTGTTGGTCATGTTCCTGAACCAGCTGTCCCGGGCGTACTCCTCCAGATAGACCGCGGCCCCGATGCCGAGCGGGAAGCTGAGGACCGCCACGAAGGCCATCAGCCACAGCGAGCCGGCGATCGCCTGCCCCACTCCTGCTTCGCTGGGGTTCGACGCGAGCGGCGAGGTGAGGAAGTCCACGCCGCGATCGGCCAGCACGGGGGCGCCGTTGACCAGCACGACCGTCAGCAGCCACGCCAGGACCCCGAGCGTCAGGATCAGAAGGCCGACGAGGAGGCCCTGGAAAGCGATGCTCCGCCAATCGGTGCGTCCGCCCTGGATCGCACGGCGCACGACCTCGGCCCCGGCCAGCGCCTGCGCCCGCGGAGTGCTCGCCATCAGTACCGGATCCTGACCCGCCGCACGAAGCGATCGGCGGCGAGGTTGAGCACGAGGGTGAAGACGAACAGCAGCAGCCCGACGAAGAACAGGCTCGGGAATGCGAGCGTCGCGCCCCTCACCTGGTCAGACCCGGTGGCGAGCGCCGTCATCGCGGCGGTCATCGTCTGGCCAGGCTGGCAGGGGTTCACGGTGAACAGGGAGCCGCCGGTGGCGCCGGCGGCGATCGAGACGACCATCGTCTCGCCGATCCCACGGGAGAGCCCGAGGATGAGGGCCGCGACGACGCCGCTGACCGCGGCGGGAAGCACGACGCTGAGGCTCGTGGTGCGCCTCCTTGCCCCGAGTGCATAGGAGGCCTCGCGCAGCGAGCGCGGAACCGCGTACATGGCGTCCTCGGCCACGGAGGCGACCAGCGGAGTGATGAGGATGCCGACGCCGATCCCCGCCGCCGCCAGGTTGGAGGCCTCGGTCGCGCCGGGGCAGATGGTGTCGACGACCGTCGGGCTGATGATCTGGAGCGCGAAATAACCGAGCACGACGCTCGGGATGCCCGCCAGGACTTCGAGGATCGGCTTGACCGTCCTCCGCACTCGTGGAGACGCGTACTCCGAGAGGTAGATCGCGGCTCCCAGCCCCAGGGGGGTTGCCACGAGCATGCCGATGACGGCGACGAGCAGCGTGCCGGCCAGGATGGTGGGGAGGCCGAACAGCTCGCGCCGCGGGAACCAGCCGCGCTCGAAGAGCAGTCCGAGCTCGACCTGGGTGATGAAGGCGAGCGCCTCGCCGATGAGCGAGACGATGATCAGCAGGCTGATCAGGATCGAGATCGATGAGGCCGCCAGAAAGAGCACCCGGACGAGCAGTTCGCGCCGGCGGCGGCCGATGCTGCCGCGCAGGTCTGCCACGGTGAGTCTGGGCGGTTGGCCCGCAATGGCGGTCATCGGTCGATGCGTACCTTACCCGTCCGCTCCAGATGCGAAGGCCGGGTGGACGTCGGTCGCCTACCCGGCCCTGGCCACGGCCTCAAGCGATCAGCGGCCTTCCCAAGCGTCGCGCGTTGCCTGCCCCTGCTCCGGCGTGAGGGCGACGTAGCCCACGCCACCAGCCAGTGCGAGCCCTTCGTCCGAGACGTAGAAGTCGACGAACGGCGCCGTGGCCGTGTTGTCCTCCACGGAGGCGAGGTTCGGATAGATGAAGAGCGGCCGGCTGATCGGGTACGACCCGTCCGCTACCGTCTCGTCCGACGGTGCGACGCAGCCACCACCACCGTCGACCTGGACCGAGGCGATCCCCTCGGCCTCGCGCGCGAACGCGAGCCCGACCCAGCCGAGCGAGGACGGGCTGCCGGCCACGTTCTCGACGATGACGTTGTCGTTGGCCGAGGCCGTGTAGTCGATGCGCGAAGACTCGTCGGCCCCGCGCGCCTCGGCGATATCGGCGATCACGATCTC
>DASWGW010000065.1:0-5436 GCA_036393435.1 Candidatus Limnocylindria bacterium
GGCCGTAGTCCCAGAAGCCGGCCATCCCGCCGTAGATCTCGCTCGACGGGAAGATGAAGCCGCGGCGCTTGGCGAGGCTGGCGATGACCTCGAAGTTCGGGGCTGGCACGATGGTGCGGCGTCTCCTGCGCGGGCATGAGCCGATGAGCCGATGCGACGGCTCGGCCGTCGAGTCTAGCCGAGACACGATGCGTGGCCGTCAGGCCCCTTACCGACGCCGAAGTTGACCGCCACTTGCCACCAGCCGCAACCAACTACGACCTTTCCGACAGAAACCCCGCGATCCTGGTCGCGATTTGCGCAGCGCGGTAATTCTCGGTCACGAAACGGTCGGAATCGAGGCCATCCTCGTAGTTGGTTGCGATCTGCGGCAACTCCCGGCGTCAGCTCACCGCGGCGCCGGCAACCTCGCGTGCCGCGACCTCCCGTGCGGCGACCTCGTGGAGGAAGTCGCGCGAGCGCAGCTCGCGCTCGAGGACCGAGATGACGGTGTCGTGCAGCAGCCGCTCGACCTCGCGGTGGAGGGCGGCCGACAGGCGCAGGGCCAGCACCTCGACGAGCGACGAGCGCTGGAGGTGGCGCAGGATCTTCAGGGCGTCCGCGCCGATGGTCCTCGCGCCGAGCGCGGCATGCCGGCACTGCGGGCACACGATCCCGCCCGCGGCTGGCGAGTACGAGTTCCCATCGGGCTCGATCTCCGACCCGCACTCCAGGCAGCGCCCGAGCTCGGGCCGGAAGCCCATGGCCTCGAGGAGGTGGAGCTCGAACCAGCGCGCGACCACCTCGCGCGTCACGTCGGCCGCGGGGGCATCGAGGCCGGCGAGCGCCTGGGCGAGGAGCTCGAACGCCTCGTGTGAGTCCGCCGCGCCCTCGCAGAAGCGATCGGCGAGCTCCACGACGTACCAGGCGGCCGCCGTCGAGTGCAGGTCGTTGCGCAGGCCAAGGTGCGGATCCTCGAGCGAGGCGGTGGTGACCACGTCCCACGTCCGCCCGACGGCGAGCACCAGCTGCACGTCGCTGAACGGCTGGAGGCCGCCGCCGATCCGCGACTTCGGCCGTCGCACGCCCTTGGCGATCACCCTGAGCTTGCCCAGGCGCGGCGTGAGGACCGTGAGGACCCGATCGGCCTCGCCGAGGTCCATGCTGCGCAGGACGATCGCCTCCGTCTTGTAGAGGCGGGCGCGAGGGCTCACGGGCCGTTCCCGATCCGGGTCGGGTACGCTTCGGGCGTGGGCGTGGACATCAGGACCGAGTTTACGCGGCTGCTGGCCGACATCGAGGCCCAGATGTCCGAGGTGCTCGAGCAGGGCGACGCGCAGGCGAAGCCGCTGTACGAGATGCTCGCCTATCACCTGGGCCTTGACTCCCCGATCAGCCCGCGCGGGAAGCGCATGCGCCCGCTCCTCGGCCTGCTCGCCTACCAGTCGCTCACCGGCGACTATCGGCCGGCGCTCCCCGGTGCCGCTGCCGCGGAGCTCGGGCACAACTTCAGCCTCGTGCACGACGACATCGAGGATGCCGACACCGAGCGGAGGCATCGGCCGACCCTGTGGGCCATCTGGGGCGTGCCGCTGGCGATCAACGCCGGCGACGCGCTCATCGCGCTCAGCCGCCTCGCCCTGTATCCGCTCCTCGACCAGTTCCCGGAACGCCGGGTCCTGACCCTCATGCGCGTGTACGACCAGACCTGCCTGGAGCTGTGCGAGGGCCAGTTCCTCGACATCAGCTTCGAGCGCCGGCGCGACGTGACCGTCGACGCGTACATGGAGATGATCGGCAAGAAGACCGCGGCGCTGATCGGCGCGGGAGTCCAGGCGGGGGCGATCCTGGCGACGGACGATGCCGACACGGTCGAGGCCTATCGGCGGTTCGGCTACGACCTCGGGATGGCCTTCCAGCTCGCCGATGACGTGAAGGGCACGTTCTGGGCGAGCGGCGAGTCCGGGAAGCCCGAGGCCGGCGACGTTCGACGCCGCAAGAAGACGCTGCCCCTGGTCTGGGCCCTCCAGCACGCGTCCGACGATGACCGCCAGCGCCTGGAGGAGATCTACAGCGCCGGGATCCGGGCGACGGACGGCCGGGGGCCTGCGCCCGTGACGGACGACTCGATGAGCGAGCGTGACGTCACCGAGGTGCTCGCCATTCTCGAGCGCTGCGGCGCGCGTGAGCACACCCTGTCGGAGGCCAGGCGCTACCGCGACCTCGCCCTTCTCAACCTCGAGCTGCTCCCCTGCCGGCCGGAGGGCAAGCGTGAGCTGGAGGGCCTCGTCAGGTCGGTGATCGCCGTATAGGGCCTCAGCCGGCGCTCACGTCGTCTGGGCGGGCTCCCCCTCCTCGCGCCCCTCCTCCGCAGGCTGATGCGGGCGGACGGCGATGACCTTCGCCACCCGGCGTGGCTCGGCCGCCTCGACGCGCAGGACGATGCTGTCGCGGAACGGGATCTCGGCGCCGGGGAGCGGGATACGGCCCACCCGGTGCACCACGAAGCCGCCGACCGTGTCGTACGCGTCCTCATCGGGCTCCTCGTCGTCGGACACGTCGAAGAGGTCCCGCAGATCGTCCATGCTCACCGTCCCGTCCAGCCTGAAGGCGGTCTCGTCCTCGGACTCGATCGGCTCAACGAGGCTCTCCTCCGTGTCGTACTCGTCCTGGATCTCGCCGACGATCTCCTCCACCACGTCCTCCATGGTGATGAGGCCCGCCGTGCCGCCGTACTCGTCGACCACGATCGCGATGTGGCGCTTGCCGGCCTGCATCTCCTGGAGCAGCTCGTCGATCGCCTTCGACTCGGGCACGTAGACCGGCGGCCTGACGAGCGAGCGGATGTCGATCTTGCCATTGCCCCGGCCGTTGCCCTTAAGGTACGGCAGCAGGTCCTTCGCGTAGAGGATGCCGATGATGTTGTCGAGGCTCTCCTCGTACACCGGTAGCCGCGAGTGGCCGGCAAGAACCAGCGTGTCGAGGATCTCGTCCATCGGGTCGTCCACGTTCACGGCGCGGATGCCGATGCGGGGCACCATCACCTCGTGCACGCGTTTCTCGCCGAGCTCGATGATCCCGTGGATCATCTCCTTCTCGTCCTCCTCGATCCCGCCCTGCTCCGAGCCGGTCTCGACCAGCAGCTTGAGCTCCTCGGTGGAGAGGTAGCCGCCCTGCGGCCGCTCCGTTCCGCCCAGGAGCCGGACGAGCACGAGGCTGACCCGCGAAACGAGCCACACCGCCGGATAGAGCACCCGTGAGAGCAGCCCGATCGGCCAGGCCACGAGCAGCGCGAAGCGCTCGGGGAAGTTCAGGGCGAGGGTCTTTGGCACGAGCTCGCCGATGATGATCGAGACGAGCGCGATGACGAGCGTCATCACCACGAAGGCGATCTCCTCGGCCCCTTCGCTGATGAAGCCGATGGGGATCGGTCGAATCAGGTCGGCCAGTCCGCCGGAGAAGGCAGCGGCGCCGACGGCGCCCGCCAGGAACCCCAGGAAGGTGATGGCGATCTGGATCGTCGCCAGGAACTGGCTCGGATTCTCGGTGAGGCGGCGTGCGACTCGCGCAGCGCCGTTGCCATCCTCCTCGAGCTGTGTGAGGCGATGCCGCTTGACGGTGATGAGTGCGATCTCGGAGGCGGCGAAGAAGCCGCCGATGAAGATCAGGAGAATGACAACCGCGAGCTGAAGCCCAGGGTTGCCGGGGGTACTGCTGGGGTCCATGGGCGTCTAGTGAAGGGGCCTCCTCTACGGGTTACGATCCGCCCCTGACGGCACCGGCTCGCCGCCGGTCGCAGGGTCGGGGGTCGCGGGCTGGGGCCCGCGCCGGCGCATCTCTATCGGGCGGGCCGGGACACCCACCACCTTCTTGCCGGGCGCCACGTCGCGTGTGACCACGGCTCCGGCACCGGTGGTCGCTCCGGCGCCGATTGTCAGAGGCGCCACCATCATGGTGTCGACGCCGATGGAGGCACGATCGCCGATGACGGTCCGGTGCTTCTGGACTCCGTCGAAGTTCGCGGTGACCGATCCCGCGCCGATGTTCACGCCCTCCCCGACCTCCGCGTCGCCGAGGTAGCTGAAGTGATGCTGCTGCGTCTCCGCGCCCACTCGCGTCTTCTTCATCTCGGCGAAGTTGCCGATCCGGCAGCGCGGGCCGATCTCGCAGCCCGGCCGGACGTGCGCGAAGGGACCGATCTGCACGTCCTCGGCCACCACCGACTCTTCGACGATGCTGGCCCAGACGCTCGTCCGCGGGCCGATGCGGCTGGCCCGGACCTGCGAGTTCGGCCCCACGACGGCATCCTGCGCGATCGTCGTCGCGCCCTCGAGCGTCGTCATCGGCTCGATGCGCGCATCCTGCCCGATCTCGACGTCGGCGTCGATGCGCGTCGTGGACGGGTCGACGATCGTCACGCCGTTGCGCATGTGCCGCTCCGCGATGCGCCGCCGCATCCGCTCCTCGGCGGCCGCGAGGGCGACGCGATCGTTGATGCCCATGGCGTCGCCGGCATCCGGTGCCTCGACCACGGTGACCGTTCGGCCATCCGCGACGGCGAGCGCCACGAGGTCGGTCAGGTACAGCTCGCCGGCCTCCGACGCCTTCACGCGCTCCACCGCATCCCGCACCCAGCCGGCGTCGAACGCGTAGGTGGCCGCGTTCACCTCATTCGTCGCTCGCGTGGCTTCGTCCGCATGGCGATCCTCCACGATCGCCACCGCGCCGCCGTCGGCGTCGCGCACGATCCGGCCGTATCCGGTCGGGTCCGGCATGCGAGCCGACACCACGGCCACGGCCGCGTTCTTCGCCGTGCGCGCCTCCAGGAGCCTCGTGAACATCGCCGCCTCGAGGAGTGGTACGTCGCCCATCGTGACCAGGATCTCGCCCGTATCGTCCGGTACCGCGGTCAGCGCGACCCGCACCGCGTCCGCGGTGCCTCGCTGCGGCTCCTGGCGGACGCAGGTGGCGAGTCCGGCGACGGCCGCCTCGACCGCATCGGCTCCGTGGCCTGTCACGACCACCCGCTGATCGAGCCCGGCCTCCGCGAGCGCGCGGAGCACGTGGTGGAGGATCGGACGGCCGCAGATCGGATGCAGCACCTTCGGCACACGCGAGCGCATGCGGGTGCCCTGGCCGGCGGCCAGGATGATGGCCGCTCTGGCTCTCGATTCTGGGGACACGTCGTCCGATGGTAGAGGCGCCCTCCACGAAGCGTCAACCGAGGTCGGCCGCCGCCACCGCCTCGATCTCGACTCGCGCGCCGCGTGGAAGGTCCTTCACCGCGAAGGCGCTGCGCGCCGGGAACGGCTCGGGGATGAGCCGCGCATAGACCTCGTTCACCGCCGGCCAGTCCGCGATGTCGGCCAGGAAGACGGTGACCTTCACGAGGTTGCCCAGCCCGCTTCCCGCCGCCGCCAGGATGGCCTCGAGGTTCGCGATCGCCCGCTCCGCCTG
>DASWGW010000066.1:0-4939 GCA_036393435.1 Candidatus Limnocylindria bacterium
CTCGAGCTTCTCGCCGCCGCCGTGCGTGACCACGGCGACCTGGGGAGCGAAGCCCTCCACGTGGGCCGCCTCTCGCTCGAGCAGGCTCATCGGGATGAGCAGCGGGAAGTAGAAGTTCTCGTGCCCCGTCGCCTTGAAGCGATCGTCGAGGGCTCGCTGCGTCAGCTCCCAGATGGCGTAGCCGTGCGGCTTGATGATCATCGAGCCACGCGCCGGGCCGTGCTCGGCGAGCTCGGCACGCCTGACGACCTCGACGTACCAGGCCGGGAAATCGTCGGCCTGCGACGGCAGGCGGTTCGTGCTCATGAAGGACCGATGCTAGCGGGTCGCCTGCGGCTCGGCGATGATGCGGCCGATGATCTTCCTCGCCCCCGGGGCCTCAGGCACCGTCGAGTCGCTGAAGCCGCACCGCGAAGGGCTCGCGCGCCGCGGGCTGGAGGCACACGCCGTCGCGCTGCCCAAGGGCAACGCGGAGCGAGCGGTGGCGGCCTACCGGACCGCACTCGGCGACGTCTCCGCCTCCGACGCCATCATCGGCGGCCATTCCTACGGGGGTCGGGTCGCGTCGCTGCTCGCCGCGGAAGTACCGGTGGCTGGCCTGCTGCTGCTCTCGTACCCGCTCCACGCACCCGGCCGCCAGGAGAGCTGGGACCAGCGCACCGAGCACTGGACGCGGATCGAGTGCCCCGTCCTCCTGCTCTCCGGCGAGGCGGACCCGTTCGCGCGGCTCGACCTGCTGAGGGAGGCGGTCGCGCGGCTGGGTTCAGCGGACCTTGTGACCTATCCGCGCGTGGGCCATGGCATCGGTCCGGTGCTCGACGACGCACTCGACCGCATCGCGGCCTTCGCGGAGCGCGTGTGCGGCCGATGACCGCGGTCGCTCCGAACTCTGCCAAATGCACATCACCGCGACCTTAGGCGGGCTGCCGGCGCGCGATCGGACACGGCAGATGACGCGATCGAGCGTGCGGCCCGGCGCCGGCGGACCCGCGGGACACAACTCCCGTCCTAAGGTCGGCGTGGGTTGCGTGTGGCATCGATGCTGCGCGCGGCGATGCCAAAGGCTCGGTTCCTCGACATTTGGCAGCCGCTGCGGCGATGCCTCGAGCGTTCAGCGGAATGATATACAGCGCCACGATCAGTGCGGCGAAGCCGGCCAGGACGAGCCACCCTGTCACGCGCTCGAGGAGGCCGCGCGGGCGCTCGTCGTCGTACGAGCGCCGCCCCTCATCGAAGAGCGCGCAAGAGCAGGGGCAGTACTTGCTGCGCGTCGTACGCTCATCCGGTGGAGGCGCCGGTGTTCGTCGGCAGGCACGCCGAGCTCGAGCTGCTGACCCGCTCCGTGGTTCTGAGCACGCAGGGCAGTGCCGCAGCAGCCTTCGTCGTAGGTGAGCCGGGCAGCGGCAAGAGCAGGCTGCTGTCGGAGGCGTGGCAAGGGGCGCGCCCGGACGAGCGCTTCCGCATGGCCGGGTACAAGGCGGAGCGCCAAGTTCCACTGGCCGCCGCCGCTGGCCTGTTGCGGGTGCTCAGCGAGGGCGATGGCGAGCATCGCGTCCTGGCGGATCTTCTCTACTGGTCCCATCACGACGTCGAGTCCCCGCTCGACCCGGTGCGCGTGCTCGAGGCGGCGAACCGGGTACTGGCCGGCCGGCGTTCGGCGGTGATCGCCTTCGATGACGTGCAATGGGCGGACCCGCTGTCGGTCGCGCTGTGCCACTTTCTGATCCGTGCGGCGCATGAGGATGGTCGCGGTTTCGCGCTCTTGGCGGCGGGGCGATCTTCGGCCGCCTCGACAGAGTTCATCGAATCGCTCGGGCGGCTGCTCCCCGGCGACGCGTTCGCCCTGATCGAGCTCACCGCGCTCGCGCGGCAGGAGGGGATCGCGCTCGCGCGGACGCTGTCGCCGACGCTGACCGAGACTGCAGCCGAAGAGGCATGGCACCGGGCTGCCGGATCCCCGTTCTGGATCGCCGCGCTCGTCCGCCAGGAGAGCGGGGAGCTTCGGCTGGATCGGCTCGTGCGTGAGCGGCTGCAGGCAGCCGGCGTCGATGCCGGCGAGCTGCTTGGGCTCCTCGCCCTGGCGGCGCTCCCGCTGACCGGGGCCGAGATCCGGCACATCACCGGCTGGCGGGCGAACAGGGTCCGACGCGCGATCGAGGAGCTCGTCGCGAGAGGCGTCGCGGTCGGCTCGTCAGCATCGGTGCAGATCGGCCACGACCTGATCCGCGAGGAAGTCGAGCGCGACATGTCCGACTCCGCGAAGCGGGAAGTTCACCGGCGGCTGGCGGCCTGGATCGAGGCCGAGGCGGGCGACGACCTTCAGTTGCTCGCAAGAGCGCTCGAGCACCGGCTCGCCGGTGGGCTGGACGGGGTGGCCCTTGCGAGCCGAATGGCCGGGTCCCCGATGCGCCGGCTGCTCGGAGCCCGGGGGCTCGAGCGACTCGAGCGTCTGGCCGACGACAGTCGCCGGGCCAGTCCCGATAGGCGAGAGCTGGACGAACGATTGGCCTCGCTCGCCTCCGAGGTCGGAGAGCATGAGGGTGCACTGCGGCGCTTCTCCGCCCTTGCGGCGCTGGCTGAAGACCCCGGCCGCCGCGCACGACTGCTGTTCGGTGCGGCGCAGGCGGCGATCGCCCTCCGGCGCGTCGACGTCGCCCACGACCTGCTGGACCGCGCGCGTGCGCTCGCGACCGACGACGAGGGGCTGCTCCTCGAGGTCGATGCGCAACGCGCCTCGATCAGGCTCTGGCTGGAAGCAAAGACTCCTGAGGGTCGAGACATCGGGCGCCAGGTGGCTGCGCGGGCGCGGGCGCTGCTGCGGCGGGTCGGCGGAGCTGACGCCCTGGACCGCGGTCGGCTCGCCGGCGTCGCGCAGGCGCTTCGAATCGATTCTGAGTCCGCGATGCAGCAGGGTGACATGGACGCGATGCTGGTCGCGGCACAGGAGCTCGCGGAGGCATCGCGCTGGCTGGGAGACGAAGCCTGGCTCGCAAGCCGGATCACGCTCGCGGACGCGCTCGAACAGGCGCAGCGTCTCCGCGAAATGGTGGAGCAGGCGCGGGCGGTCTGGGACGAGGCGACCCGCCGGGTCCTTCCCGGCCTTGCCGCCGACGCTGGCTACTACCTCGCCTGGGGCCTGATCGAACTGGGGCGGGTCGCCGAAGCGGCGGATGTGACTGTCGAGGTGAGCGAGCTGGTCGGGCGCATCGGCGATGTTCCGCGCGGGCGGCATCCGATGCCGCTGCTGGTCGGTGTCGTTTCAGTCCTCCGTGGGCAGGGGCGCCAAGCTGTGGATGGCCTGGCCCAAGCGGCGTCGCGCGAGTCCAATGCGCATCCCCGGATCATCCTCCACACGCAGCGGGCGCTGTGGCTGGCGCGCGTGCAGGGAAGCGCCGCCCGGGACGAAGTGATGGCCGCGCTCGCTGCTGCGGCGGCTGCAGCTGCGGCCGCCCGCTGCCCTCGATGCACCGGCGAGCTGCTGCTCACCCGGGCCGAGTGCATCGTCCGTCTCGGAACGGCGGCAGAGGCTCGCCTGGCGCTCGCGGAGTGCGACCCTGGGGGCCGGTGGATCGCTTCCGCCTCGATCATGCGCCGCCGGAGCGAGGCGCTGCTCCAAGCGCTCGAGGGACGATTCGCTCCGGCCGCCGATGAGCTGAAGTCGATCAGGGCGGAGGCCGAGGCGGCTTCGTTCGGGCTCGAGGCGATGTGGACCGGTCTCGACCTCGGCCTGGTGGAGAGCCAACTCGACCGGAGCGTCGGCATCGCCACCCTTCAGGGACTTGCCATGGAGGCCAACCGAAGCGGAGCGATTGCACTGGAGGAGCTGGCCGGGGCGGCGCTACGCAGCCTCGGGGTGCGCACCTGGCGCCGGGGCCCGCCGGAGCCGGGAGCGCTCACCGCGCGGGAGCGCGAGGTTGCTCGGCTGGTGGCGGCTGGGCACAGCAACCCGGAAGTCGCGGAGGCCCTGTTCCTGTCGCGCAAGACCGTCGAGCACCACGTTTCGAGCGTCCTCGCCAAATTCGGGGCACGGAACCGCACGGAGCTGGCAGGCCGGCTGGCGAAGCTGGATATCGCGGGAGGCGCGACGATGGAAGATGGGGGATCTCCCCGATGATCTGATCCCTGACCATCCGCACTGTTCGAGCATCGGCTCACGCCGAAAGACGCGGATGGAGGCGAGCGGGATGAACGACTTTGTGTTCGAACGGTTTGCTCGAGAGCGCGCCACGGAGCTCGAGCAGGAGGCAGGGCGCCATCGGCTGGGCGCTCAGGCGAAAGCGAGATCCAAGAGAGGCAGATCGGTGCGGCGCGTCGTCAGCGGGGCACGCCTCCTGGTCAGCGCCGCGCGGCGGTTGGTCGGCCGCGCACCGCGGAACGCCAGTCCGGTGGTAGAAGCAGGTCGCCTTCCGCCGCCTGCTCTCGGATGGTCGCCTGGCCCGCGACCCGCAGGTGGCGATCGGCCCCGGAGCTGAGGGAGCGTGCCGCGTCCGCCTCGGTTCAGAGGTTGCCGCGTTTGGCCTGTTCCGCCTCGATGGCCTCGAAGAGCGCCTTGAAATTGCCGACGCCGAATCCCCGCGAGCCATGGCGCTCGATGATCTCGAAGAAGAACGTCGGGCGGTCCTGCACCGGCTTGGTGAAGATCTGGAGCAGGTAGCCCTCCTCGTCGCGATCGGCCTCGATCCCGAGCTCCTCCAGCGTGTCCATCGGCACACCCACGTCGCCGACCCGGTCGGGGAGAGACTCGTAATACGAGTGCGGCATCCCCAGGAACTCGACGCCGCGCTCGCGGAGCGCTCGGACCGTGCCCACGATGTCGGTGGTGCGCAGCGCGATGTGCTGCGTGCCGGCCTCGAGGTACCAGTCGAGGAATTCCTGGATCTGGCTCTTCTTCTTGCCCGCGGCGGGCTCGTTGATCGGGAACTTGATGCGGCCGTTGCCG
>DASWGW010000067.1:0-2612 GCA_036393435.1 Candidatus Limnocylindria bacterium
GCGGTGAGGCGGCTTACGGCTCCCTGGGTGGCGGGAGCACTTCCTTCAGTTCCGTTGCCGCCTCGAGATCGCCGTAGCGCCGTACCAATCGTCGAACTCCGCCGGCGCAGCGCCAAGAACATCGGCCCGGCAATGGCCGACTTCAACACGCAGCACGGACCGGACGATCGAGTACTTGAGCCGTCGCGGGGCCCCCGGAGCCCGTCACACCGCCGGGGAACGATGTCGCATTCCCCAGACTCGCCTTGAAGTCGAGCGCCCTGTGTCGTCACGATGATGCGTCGGCCCGATGGGGCACGCCAGCTCGCGACCGAACGAGCCGCCGATCGCTGTCAACCACTGCCTGTGGCGCTGTGGCATATCCAGGTGAGCGTGAGCCGATAGATATCCGGCCACGGATCGTTGGGGAGAGTGAGGCCCACCCAGCGCACCGAGGAGTCCACGGCGGGAGCCTCGAACCGCGTTCCAAGTAATTCGACTCGGCCTGCCAGTCCGGACTCGAGGAATCGCTCGACCTGGTAGTCATATGCACGAACGAACGTCAGCGGTGGCTCGCGCCGGGTCGTGCCGTCGTCGAGCCTCACCTCGAGATAGGCCGGAGGCCTTTCCGGGACGTTGGGGGGTTCGAAGTCATTTCCGGGGACGCCGTCGTTCATGAGCGATGCATTGGGCGGAATGACATCGCCGGCAGCGCGAGGCCGTCCGACTGCGACGCTGCGCAGATCGATCCGATGGAGGCCATCGACGGCAGGAACAACCTCTGCGATCAGGTCCGGTTCGCCGACGACCGAGCGGCAGGTCGCCGCAACCTCCGTCACGGCATTGAGCGGTGCCGCGAACTCAAGACGTACGCTCCCGGCATAGTCCACCGGTCCGCCCTGCGCGATCACCGATGCCCCGCCGAGCGCATAGCCGCCCCAGCCGGCGGCGAGCACCCACCACCAGCGCACCGCGCGATCGACGCGACGTGGAGAAGTCTCCATCCGCCGGCCACGCCGCCTTGCCGCCAGGACGGCACCAGCGATGAGGCCGCTCAGGAGCAACCCTGCGATGACGTTGAGGCCGGGAGCAGGGCGCCCCAGAAACGGGTCGGCAAGACCGGCGAGCTGGTAGCGCCAATCCTCGAGACCATGCCCGTAGGTCCAGACGCCGATCAGGACGAGGACAACCACGACAGATGTCGAGATAAAGACGGTCTGGAGCCGACTTGACATGGCTCAGAACCTCAAGTCGCGATGGCGCGTCGCCGTGCTCGAAGCTTAGGACGCAGGCCGTACCACGCTGTCACATCCCAGCGGATCGTCGGGCTGGGAACGCCATGCCCGCGGCTGCTCAGGCAGGACGGCGCACTGCAGCGTCGCCCGGCGAAGGAGGGCTCGTCGGCGGCGACCTCGAGGCTGGGCGAGTTGGCACTACTTCAGTTGACATTAGTGTGTGACACACAGTAATGTGCGCCGCATGCATGCGGACGAGCTGCTCGGAACCCATCGGCAGGAGCTGCGCCGAGGCACGGTCGTGCTCGCCTGCCTGCTCGCGCTCCGGACGCCGGGGTATGGCTACGGCCTGCTGAAGACGCTCGATTCCGCCGGGATTTCCAGCGACGGCAACACCGTCTACCCGCTCCTCCGGCGCCTCGAGGAGCGGGGCCTCCTCGAGAGCGAATGGAACACCGACGAGTCGCGTCCCCGCAAGTTCTATCGAACAACCCGCGCCGGCGCGGAGCTGGCGGCGCAGCTCCTGGCCGACGTGGCCGACCTGACCGCGTCCCTGCACGCGCTGGATGGAGGAACAGATCGATGACCTCGTGGACCGAACGCTACCTGGCAGCAGCGCTGCGGAGCATCCCGGACGACAAGCGCGCGGACCTCGAGCGAGAGCTGCGCTCGTCGATTGCCGATGCCGTCGAGGAGCGCGTGGCTGCGGGGGAGGACCGCCTCGCCGCGGAGCGGGCCGTCCTCGAGGACCTCGGAGACCCGGCCCAACTGGCCGCGGCCTACACCGGTCGGCCGACCTACCTGATCGGTCCCGAGCTCTTTCCGCTCTACCGGCAGTTCGTCCCGCGCCTGATCGCCGTCGTGGTGCCGCTCGCGGCGGTCGTGATGGCGGCGGTCAACCTGGCGGGCGGCGGGAGTTACTCGGACGCGATCGCGGCCGGGATCTCGGGCGCGATCAGCGTCACCATCCAGATCGGGTTCTGGGCGACCGTCACGTTCGTGTTCCTCGAGTGGGCCGACTCGGCGCGCAAGGCCCGGACGGAGATCGTCTCAGCCACCGGTCGATGGACCCTCGAACGGCTGCCGGAGCTGTCGGCCGCTCGCGTCACGGCGAAGGAGTCCGTGGGCGAGATCGTTACGGTCCTGATCACGATCGGCGGCCTCCTCTTCCTCCGCAGCCTCGGGACGACCGACGCGTCCGGATCAGAGGTGCCGCTGTTCGCCCCCGCATTCACCGACTTCTGGTTCCCAGCGCTCCTTGCCGTGCTCGCTGCCATGGCGGTGCTCCACGTGATGGTGTACATCGTCGGGCGCTGGACGATGGCGCTGGCCGTCGGCCACGCGGCGCTCCGGGTCGCCTTCGCGCTGCCCCTCATCGTGCTGGCCCTGAACGGGACG
>DASWGW010000068.1:0-2344 GCA_036393435.1 Candidatus Limnocylindria bacterium
GCGGGTTGCCGTCACGCGTCACGGCGAGCGCGGCCTCGGCCATCTCGTCGAGCTCGTAACGGCGCCCGAGCTCGTCGTAGCCGACGACCTGCTCGATCTCGTCCACCACGAGCGTCGCGCTGCCGGCGGAGAGGGATGGCAGCTGCGCCGCGAGGCGCGCCTCCGCGCCGGCGCGGTCGAGCCCTGCGACGTCGACGCCGGCGACCCGCACCCCGGGCATGATCCTTCCCGCATTCGCGAGACCGACCGCCAGCGACATGCTGACGAGCAGAAGCAGGCCCGCCAGCAGGCCGGCGCCAAAGCCGATGGCCAGCGAACGGCGCGCCGGGCGCGTCGCCACGGGCAGCATGAGTCGCCGGGGCACGGTGAGCGTGGTCATGACGTTGCGATGGGAGACGCGCTCGCGCGCTCGATCGTTGCGCGCGCGAGCCGTGAATGGTGTCCGGACCGAGGCCGGACGTCTCCCGTCTGATTCCCTCCCTGGGGCCTCCGCGGCGGCAGGGCAGTGCATGCCGAGGCAAGGCCTCGGCAATTGTCGCGGTTCGCGCTCGATCTGTCGACTGTGATCAAGGGTCCCTTTCCGGCGCCGATGCTATACTCCCGCCTCCGCGCGCGCTTGCCCTGAGCGTCGTTTGCGCGCGGACCCAGCACAAGAGGACTTCAGTTGGCCCGTACTGCACGTACCTGGAAGGGTGCCCGAACCCCCTCCGCGCTCAAGCGAGTGCGCCAGTCCCTCCGCCGGCGGGGGGTCAACCGCCGCACGCGCAGCGAGGCGAAGACACTCGTCCAGCGCGCGTCGGAGATCGCGCTCGGCCGTGCCGATGGAGCGGGACCGGAGGCGGTCGAGGCGGCGATCGGCGCGCTCGACAGGGCGGCCGCCAAGGGGATCATCCATCCGAACAACGCGGCACGTCGCAAGAGCCGCCTCATGACCAAGGTCAACGCCGCCCACCTGCTCGAGCAGGCCGAGGCGGCGTCGCCGGCGGCGGCCAGGAAGCGGACCACGGCGAGCAAGACGGCGCAGCGCAAGAAGGTCACCGCCGCCAAGGCCTCCAAGGCCGCGGCCGGGAAGGCGACCGACCGTCCGCGGACTGCGGCCGGCAAGGCGAAGGTGGCGGTCACCCGCGCCAGCCGCGAGTCGGCTGCCGCTCGTCGCCGCGCGAAGAGCGACGACGCACCGGAGAGCTCGTAGCCGCGGGTTTGATCCCTCGCTCCATCCGCGCCGCACGGCTGCCGTGCGCGCGGGCGCTCGCGCTGATGCTGCTCCTCGCCGCCTGCGGCGTGCCATCATCCTTTTCGTCGCTCTCCAGTCCCTCTTCTGATCCAATCGGGGTCCGCGCAACTCCCTCACCGTCCGGGGTTGCGCCCTCGGCGACCGCGATCCCATCGCCGACGCCGGTCCCCGAGACAGAGACACCCGTCTTCGTCATCGTGTTCGAGAACAAGGACGCGGCCGAGATCCTGTCGGGGAACCAGGCGCCGTACATGGCGTCGCTCGCCCGCGAGTACGCATACGCGGCGAATTACCGTGCGATCACGTACCCGTCACAACCCAACTACCTCGCGCTCTTCAGCGGCTCGACCCACGGCGTCACCGACAGCGAGCTTTACGACATCGACGCGCCCAGCCTGGCCGACCAGATCGAGGAGGCGGGCCTCTCGTGGCGGGTGGCCGCCGAGAATGTGGCGCCGGGCTGCTTCACGGGCGCCTTCTCGCTGGACGGCCCCGACGGGGAGGGCATCTATACCCGCAAGCACAATCCCGCCATCAGCTTCACGCCGATCAGCCGCGACCCGGTGCGATGCGCGAGCATCACCGACCTCACGCACTTCGATCCCGAGGCCGCCGACTTCACGCTCATCGTGCCGAACGCCTGCCACTCGATGCACGACTGCCCTATCGCCGATGGCGACGCCTGGCTGCAGGGCTTCCTGCCCCTCATCCTCGAGAGCGAGGCGTACCGCGACGGGGGCGTGGTGTTCATCACCTTCGACGAGGACCGAGGCGACGGCGACAACTACGTTGCGACCGTCGTCGTGTCGGAGCGCGCCCAGCGTGGCGCGGCCTCGGAGCGCCCGTACACCCACTACTCGCTGCTGCGCACCGTCCAGGAGCTCCTAGGCCTGCCGTGCCTCGCTGAGAGCTGCAACGCCGAGCCGATGAGCGACCTGCTCGAGGGTATCGGCTCAGACTGACCGTAGCGCGCGGCGTTCGAGTGGTCAGCCACGGGCCGAGTGGTCAGCCACGGGCCGCCGCGAACGCCCCGCTCCCCGCGTAGACCGCCGCGTCGGCGAGCTCCTCCTCGATGCGGAGCAGGCGGTTGTACTTCGCGATCCGCTCCGA
>DASWGW010000069.1:0-10462 GCA_036393435.1 Candidatus Limnocylindria bacterium
GCTGATCGGGATGGCGGCGACGATCATGAGCACCACGAAGGCGAGTGCGGCCGCGAGCTTGCCGATCACGATGGCTCCCGGGCGCATCGGCGTGCTGATCAGAAGGTCGAGCGTCTGCTTCTCGCGCTCCATGCTGATCTGGCCGCTCGTGAAAGCGGGGGCGATGAAGCACACCAGGATGAGCTGGAAGATCGAGAGCACGGTGAAGATCGTCTGGCCGATGAGGGCCGATGCGTTCGCCTGGCCACCGCCGATGCCCAGGGGGCCAAAGGCTCCCCGGGCGGCCGGGGCGATCATTGCGTACACGCCGTAGGTGATGAGCGCCAGGATCGCGAGGTAGACGGTCAGCACGATGAAGGCCCTCCGGCCGCGCATGCGCGAGCGGAGCTCCTTGACCATGATCGTGACCACGGCCGAGCCGAACTCGCGCACCGCCGAGCGGCGGACGCCGCCGAATGTGGCGCTCGTCGCGGTCATGCCGCCGCCTCCTCATCGGTCTGTCCGGTCACCTTCAGGAAGATCTCCTCGAGGTCGCTCGTCGCCTGGCTGAAGCCGACCACCCGGTGTCCGGCCTCGATCATCGTGCGCAGCACCTCCGCCTGGGCGTCGGTGCCCCCGTCGAAGGCCACCTCCAGCCGGATGATGCCGCCTCCGTCGGGTGCAGCCTCCAAGACGTCGCCGACCCGTGAATCGGTTCGAAGCCACTCCGCGGCCGCCGTTCGAGCGGCTTCGTCGCCCAGGACCTCGATCCGGAGCAGGGCGGTCGCGCGCAGCGACTGCTCGATCTCGTGAATGGCTCCGGAGCGCAGCAGGCGCCCGCGGTCGATGATCGCCACGCCGGTGCACATCTCGGCGAGCTCCGGAAGGATGTGACTGCTCACGAGCACCGTCTTCCCCATGCGCCGAAGCTCGCGAAGGATCTCGCGCATCTCCACCCGCGCGCGGGGATCGAGCCCGGAGGCGGGCTCGTCGAGGATGAGCAGGGCGGGGTCGTGGACCAGCGTGTGCGCCAGGCACAGCCGCTGGCGCATGCCACGGCTGAGGGCCTCGACGTACTCGGTGCGCTTGTCCTCGAGCCCCACGATCGACAGCAGCTCGCCGATGATGGTCACCCGGCGGTTCGCCGGAACCCCGTAGCAGCGCGCGAAGAAGTCGAGGTACTCCCAGACCTTGAGGTCGTCGTAGACCCCGTAGAAGTCGGGCATGTAGCCGATGCGCCGGCGCACCTCGATCGGATCCGCGTCGACCGGGATGCCGGTCACGTACGCCTCCCCCGCGGTGGGGGCGAGCAGGGTGGCCAGGATCTTCATGGTGGTCGTCTTCCCGGCGCCGTTGGGCCCCACGAGGCCGAAGATCTCGCCCGGGCCGACGATCAGGTCGATGCCCGCCAGGGCGACGTTGTCGCCATAGCGCTTGACGAGCCCTCGGGTCTCGACGACCGGCGCTCCCGTCATCATTCGCCGATCACCCCGCTGACCTCGGCGCTCACGAAGACGCTCTGTTGGCCGAAGTTGGGATCCACCTGCCCGCCCGTGATGCGGACCTCGATGCGGCCGCCCGCGCTGATGGCGGTGGCGGGGTCTTCGATGTCGAACGAGGCGTCCTGGCTGATGTCGCCGAGCTGGAGCCACTCTCCCGTCTGCGGATTGCGGGCCTCGGCCGTGAATCCGACCGGCCAGAAGCCCCCGAAGCCACCCTGGTCGCTGAAGACCATCCCCGGGTCGGGTCCCACGAGGATGGTGAGCTCGCTCACCACCATGTTCGAGACCTCGAGCGGAAGGGTGACGCTGTAGGTGACCGAGCCGTCGCCGACGAACACCATCCCGGGGCCCCCGGAGTTGGCGTCGCCCTCGGTGGCGGTCACGGAGACCGACATCTGAGCTGGGCGAATCGTGACCTCGCCGGTGCCGATCGGCTGGCGGACGCTCAGCACCTCCACCGTCTGCGAGTAGCGCTGCGCCACGAGCTCGTCCACGAGCACCGGCAGCGGCCCCTCCTCCGCGCGCCAGCCGATGATGAACGGCCCGCGGCCGGCGCCCGGGATGTCGATCCCGCCGGGCATGAAGGAGCCGTAGCCGACCAGCGCATCGATCACCTGTCGCCGCATGAGGAGGTCTCGCTGCTCGGCGTCGGCCGGATCGAAGCCGCCGAAGCCGTAGACCTGGTCAGAGGCTGAGGAACCGTTGAAGTTCGTGCGGGGTAGGTTGAACTCGGCCTCCTGTCCGGGAGCCAGGTCGCCGATTCGCTCGCCGATCGAGCTGCTGACGTACGCGACGTCGGTGAGCGGCGCGTCCCCGTTGTTCGTCACGACCCCGATGAGGTCGCCGTCGTCATCACGCCGCCACGCGACGCCCAGGGCGGGCTCGTAGTCGATGACCGCATCGGCCCGCACGCCCTCGAACCCGAAGACGCCGATCGCGAGGTCCCGCAGCTGCGCCGGGTTTCCCTGCTCGATCGTGACGTCACCGGAGCGGACCCGGGGCCCGCCGAAGTTCGGCTGGCGCAGCGGGGCGAGGAGCGCGTCGGCCTCCACGCGCAGGTCGTACGTCGAGCGCTGCGGCGAGAAGATGCCCGCGTAGCTCTGGACCGTTGCGGCCCCGCCGGCTGTGCTGGTCCGGATGAGCGAGATCTGGTTGGTGATCACGTCGCTGCCCTTGAGCGTATTGCCGATGCCGAACGAGCACGCCGTGAAGAGCACGACCAGCACGGGGGCGGTCACCCACGCGAGCTCCCGGCGGTCGATTCGCCGCAGGACGATGTAGCTCACCGGACCGATGAGGAGGATGTATCCCACGATGACGGCCAGCAGGAGCTCGGCCGGCGGAACCTCAAGCGACGGCAGGTTGCTGAGGGCCTGGGTCATCGAGTTGAGGGCCTCCTCCGCAATCGGGAAGCCACCGCCGAAGAACTGCTCGAAGTTGACGTTCGCCGTGATCAGCCGGGTCCAGACCCGTGGCGAGCCCTCCCAGCCGCGATAGGCCTCCGTAGCGAGGTCGCTGCCGATGAGGATCGTGCGGCCCGCCCCCACCGGCCGCATGGCGAGCAGCACCGTCCCGTCCTCCGCGGTGACGAGCGCGCGCGCGTCCTCGTGCAGGGGCCCGCTGGAGACCGTGTCCGTCGCGACCGCGGGGGCCGGGGTGCCGGACCACGTCGCCATCGCTCCCTGGGGGACCCCGTCCAGCGCCGCCAGTGACCTGAAGGGCATCACGTTCGCGAAGGCCGCGGTGCGTGCCTGCCAGTCGGCACCGCCGACCAGGATGAGCTCGCCGCCGCCGGCGACCCAGCGCTCGAGGCTCCGTCGCTGCGCCTCGGTGAGGCCGGAGCTGTCGGCCGCCCACACGAGGGCCGAGATCCCGTCCAGGGGCTCGGGGCGCTCGGGGATGTCCGCCGGGCCGATGACGATCGGCTCCGGGGCCGTCTCGTCGAGGGCGCCGGTAACCTGCGGCCGGATTGCGCCCGTGCCGTCGCCGACGATGGCCACCTGCGAGCCCGACTGCTCGAGGACGCGGAGCTCGGCCTCGGCCTCGACGGTGCCGTTCGGCTCCTGGTACTCGACCGTGATCCGGCGCTGGAAGGCCTGCGGCTGGACGTACAGCATCACGACCTTGCGCGCGCCTGCCGGCATCTCCACGAAGCGCTGGACGGTGCCGCCGTCCGTCTCCGCGGTGAGGTTGCCCTCCGTCGGCTCGCCGTCGTTCAGCAGCGTCACGGCCACGGCCGCCCAGCCGCCGACCTCGTAGCGCCCGCCCATCAGCGGCCGAAGCTGGATCTCGACCGAGCTGGCGGCGCGCGCGGGCACCACGTTGAGCAACGTTGCGAGCAATGCGAGGACGAGCGCGGAGAGCACGGTCGCCTGGCTGGCGCGCGCGAAGGCGGTCCGGTTCGTCATCGTCCCTCGTGAAGGTTGAAGTCGGCTTCCCGGGCGGGTGCACCGGTAGACGCCCCCGGCCGTGGCTGAGTTGCACAGCTCGCTCGGTGCGGCGAGTGTACGGGAGCCACTTCGGCCAGTGCTAGAGTGCAGCGCCCCGCATGCAACCGTCCTCAGCTGAAACGCCGGATCTCGCGCGTCACCTCGAGCTCCAGGTGCGCACGCAGGAGCGGCAGCTCGTCACGGTCCGCCTGGCGGTCGTGGCGCTCGCGATCGGCTTCCTGATCACCTTCGGCGAGCCGATCGACAATCGCTTCGCCCTGATGGGCGTCGTGGCAGGCGTCGCGGTCTACAGCCTCACCATCGGATTCCTGCTCACGCGCGTCGCCGTCCGTCCGGTCGCGGTCGCGGGCGTCATCCTCGACGCGCTGGCGGTGAGCGCGATCGTGTGGCTCGCCACGAACGTGCCGGACGCGTACCTGTTCTACGGCCTCGTGATCCTGGGAGTGGCGATCAGGTTCGGGATGATCGCCTCGATCGCGTCCTCGATCGCCATCGGCGCAACCTACCTGGCGGTCGTCGTCGGCAGCCCGATCCTCGACGCGAGCGTCGGCCAGCTCGTGCCGGTGCGCGTCCTCTTCCTCGTCATCTTCGGCGTTGTCGCCGGCCTCTTCAGCCAGATCATTATCGGAGGCGCGGCAGAGAACGCTCGGCTGCAGCAGCGGCTCGAGGCAGAGGAGCACGAGCGCGAGCGAGGCCGCGAGCGCGAGCTCCTCAGCCGCCTCGGCCGGGACTTCGGCGCATCGCTCGAGCGCCAGGCGACGTTGAACGCGATCGTCGCGGGATCGGCGCCGCTGCTCGGCGACGCGACGCTGCTCCTGACCCTGGACCCCGGCGAGCAGCGCCTGACACCGGCGGCCGCCGACGGCCGCGACCAGGCGCTCACCGCTCGCTGGCTGGCGCTCGCCGACGCCCAGCGGCCGACGGTGGGGGAGGGGACCATCGGAACCGCCGCGGCGACGAGCACCCCGAGGCTCGGTCGCGCCGACAACGACAAGCTGGACCCGGACGGCCTGCGCGCGGCCGGCCTGGACTGGATCCTCGCCATTCCCGTGCAGGCCGGCGGCCGGCTGCTCGGAGTACTCGCGACGGGTGGCGCGGGACCCGTCGCAGACGACCGCACGCGGCGGATGGCGGAGGCGCTGGCCGACCGGGCGGGCCCGGCGCTCCAGAACGCGCAGCTCTGGTCCGACCTGCAGGAGCGGGTGGTCCGCGAGCAGCAGGCGCAGCGCGTCAAGGACGACTTCCTCTCCGTGGTCAGCCACGAGCTGCGCACGCCGCTGACCAGCATCCAGGGCTACTCCCAGCTCCTCGAGGCGCGGCTCCGCCCGGACAGGGCCTCCTCGAAGGAGATGGCGCACGTGCAGGTCATCCTGTCGCAGGTGACGCGCATGCGGCGCCTCGTCGACGACCTGCTGGACGTGAGCCGCATCGACCGCCGCTGGGGCGTGACCATCGAGCCCGCCGACTTCGACCTCGGCGACCTGCTGCGCGACGCGGTGAGCCGCATCGCTCGCGCGGAGCCTGAGCGCGAGGTTTCCCTTGCGGCCCCTGCCGTCCTGCCGGTGCACATGGACCGCGAGCGGATCGACCAGGTCCTGAGCAACCTCCTCGAGAACGCGGTGAAGTACTCGCCGGACGGTGGACCGATCGGCGTCTCCGCCGTCGAGGTCGAAGGGGACGCGATCGAGCTGCGGATCTCCGACGCCGGCGTGGGCATCCCGCCCGACCAGCGAGAGCACGTGTTCGAGCGCTTCTACCAGGCCGACGACGGCCAGGGCCGGCGGCGCTTCGGCGGCCTCGGGCTGGGGCTGGCCATCAGCCGCGCGATCGTCGACGCGCACGGCGGGAGGATCTGGGCCGCGGCGAACGAGGAGGCCGGTCGCGGGACGATGTTCGGGATGCGGCTGCCACGGATCGCCACGCCGGTCGAGCAGACGGGTCGCGACGAGAGCGAGGGGGCGCCGCGCTTCATGCGCCGGCGCACGGACCGGTGAGCGCTCCTCTGTCTCGCGACCGGCTCGCGGAGGTCGCGGCGCGCCACGGCCTCGACCTCGTCGGCGTCACCGATGCCTCGCCGCTCCCCGACGCGCGTGACCGAATGGCCTCCAGCGTTGCCGCCGGACGGATGGGGCTGATGGGCTGGATGGGCGGGGAGCGACCGGCCATCGCCACGGAGCCGCGGCGGCACGGCCCCGACGTGCGATCGGTGGTCGTCGTCGCGGCGCCGTACGCGGGCGCGGACCGAGCCAGATGGGACGCGCGCCCCGACGCGCTACGGAATGCGCTGGCCCCGGTCCTCGCCGCGCCGCCCGCGGAGCCGGCCGGGCGCATCGCGCGCTACGCGCTCGGGACCGACTATCACCCCGCCCTCCGCACCCGGCTGGAGGCGCTCGCCACCGATCTCCGCGCGGACGGGGTCGAATCGGGCCAGGTCGCGTACGTCGACGACCGGCCGCTGGCGGAGCGCGCACTGGCGGCCCGGGCCGGCATCGGCTGGATCGGCAAGAACACGAACCTCCTGACCCATGCCCGGGCGGGCTCGTGGGTCTTCCTGGGAGCGCTGCTCACCTCCGCGGAGCTGGAGCCCGACACGCCGATACGGTCGACCTGCGGCTCGTGCACGCGCTGCCTGGCGGGCTGCCCGACGGGGGCGCTGGTCGCGGCGCAGACCATCGACGCGCGACGCTGCATCAGCTACCTGACCATCGAGCGGCCCGGAACGCTCGACGCGTGGGAGGCGGAGGCGCTGGGGGACTGGATCTTCGGCTGCGACGTCTGCCAGGAGGTCTGCCCGGTCAATGCCGATGCCGACGACACAGGGCCGCTCCGCGTGCCCCTACTGCCACTGATCGACTGGCTGCTGCCACTTGGCCGTCGAGCCTTCGACCGCGCTGTGGGGGAGTCCGCGCTGCGGCGGGCGGGGCGGCATCGGCTCCTTCGCAATGCGATCGCCGCCCTCGGCAACGCCGCACGCGGCGGCTCGCTGCCCGACGCCCACCTGGCCGATGCGCGCGCTCTCCTCGAGAGCGCGACGCGAGACTCGCGCGAGGAGGTGCGCGAACAGGCGTCCGGCGCGCTGGCCTCGCTCGCGGTTCTTGGATAGCTGGGCGCGACAACGATCATCGAAATCGCAGCGGAGCTGGCACGCGAACTCGACGGCGCCCGATTCATGCTCGGATGGGAGCCGTTTCCTACGCGAGCCGGATGTCCGTCTGAGGGAAGTCGTCCCCTTTGGCCAAGAGCGGTTCGTCTGCCACCCTCGCGGTGGCGTAGGCGAGGCAGTCCCCGAGGTTGAGGCCCGCAGGATGCCGCGACTTGCCGAATCGCCACCATGCCGACACCGCTTCCTGCCAGTGTGCGGGTCCAAACTCGATCACGACCGCGTCTGACGCTGCGAGCAGCTCGGCGAGCAGCTCGCCGGCATCCTCGCCGATGCGCGATGAGAGGACGATGCCTGCTTCGGCGAGGGTGGGAGCGGCCACGGCGACGGTATCGGCCGCGTTGATCTTGGCCACGAACGCCTCACGTTCGGGCTCGTCCAGTGCGATCGCCACGAGCGCCGAACTGTCGAGGATCACACCCCCTCCGTGCCGAAGCCGAGGATCGCCTCCTCCTGCTCCTTGCTCAGCGCGCTGCCGCGGACACCTGCCGGTAGCCGCGGCCACAGCCGCTTCTCGAGCACGCTGACCATCCGATCACCCCTGGCCCTCCCGCTCCGGGCCAGCAGCAGCCGCTGCTTGCGCTCGCTGAGGGCCTGCCGGACGGCGCCGGTCTTGGACTCGCCGGTCAGTGCGGCGATCTCGCTCGCCAGCCGCTCGGTCTCCGCATCCTTGATGTTCAACGCCATGGTGTAAGTATAGCCGAATGGTGTAATCCGCTTCGCGCTTGCCGCCGCGAGGCTATCGTTGCTCGGATGCCGCGCGTCGCTCAATTCAGGGGGCTCCATTACTCGTTAGATCGGTTTGGGGTCTCGTATCCGACTCGGGTGGCGATGCCCGAGGACGCCGATGCGGCGCCGGCGCGCCTCGCGGACGTCACCGACGTCGTGTGCCCGCCGTACGACGTCATCGACGAGGCGGGGCGGCGCGCCCTCCTGGCCCGGCACGATCGGAATGCCGTGCGTCTGGAATACAGCCCTGACTCGGATCCGCATGCGGCCGCCGCGGAGGCGCTGGGTGCCTGGATCTCGGACGGGACGCTCGAGCGGCGACCCGAGCCCGCGGCCTACTACTACCGCCACGCGACCGCTCCCGATGACCTGACCGTGGAGGGCGTTGTCGCGCGCGTGCTCCTCGAGCCGTGGGGGGGCGGGATCCGGCCGCACGAGCACACCATGCCCGGGCCGAAGGCGGACCGCCTGGCGCTGCTGCACGCCACGCGCACCCAGCTGAGCCCGATCCTGGCGATCTATTTCGACCGCTCGCAGCGCTATAACCACGTCATGGGCCGCGCCTGGAGCGACGAGTGGCGGGCCCGCGACGACGACGGACTGCTCCATCAGCTGGCCGCGATCGAGCCCGACGATCGGCTGTTGGGGTACCTCGGACGCCAGACCCTGTTCGTCGCCGACGGGCATCATCGCTACGAGACGGCCCTGGCCTACCAGGCCGAGGTGCGCTCCGATCCCGGCCGGGCAGTTGGCGCTCCCGGGGAGCTCGGCGCCGACTGGATCATGATGCAGCTGGTGAACGCGGAGCTCAACGAGCTCGAGATCCTCCCCACCCATCGGCTCATCCTGGATGCAGGGACCGATGCGCTCGAAGCGCTCGCATCCGATCCCTCCTTCGCCGCAACGCCGATGCCTCCGGGTGAGCTGCCCGACGCGCTCGAGCAGAGGCGCCATGACCCCGAGCCGGCCTTCGGCCTGGTGCTTCCCGGTGGCACCGGCTTCCTGCTGGTCGGCGATCGGGCCGCGCTCGCCTCCCGCCTGCGCCGTGAGCCGATGAGCACCGCGGTGCAGCGGCTCGACCTCGCCGCGCTGCACGTGGCCCTGCTCGGCGACCGGCTGGGCCTCACGGCCGACGACGTCGCCGCCGGGAACCGCCTCGCCTACACTAGGGACGCGTCCGACGCGATCGCGCGAGTCGCTCGTGGAGAGGCGGCCGCGGCCATCCTCGTCCGTCCCACCCGCATCGACCAGCTCGCGGACGTGGCAAACGCCGGCGACGTGATGCCGCAGAAGTCCACCTACTTCTATCCAAAGCTGCTGACCGGCATGGTCTTCCACCCGCTCGAGGACTAGGCGACACCGATGGTCCAGGCGATCAAGCGCGACGAGGTCTTCATCGAGCCAGAGGGAATCCACGTCGAGACGCACCAGCCCGAGCGTCGCAGCCGCAAGCCCCCGCTGCTCCTCGTCCACGGCGCGCTCACCGGGTCGTGGCTGTGGACCGATTTCGCCGCATTCCTCGCCGAGCGCGGCTGGGAGGCGCACGCCATGAACCTGCGCGGCCACTTCACCAGCGACGTGGCCGAGCTCGACGAGACGCGGATGGCGGATTATGTGGACGACATCGGTGTCGGGATGCGCCACCTCGCGCGCCCCGCGGTGATCATTGGATGGGGGATCGGGGCCCTCGCGGCCGTCATGTACGCCCAGCACAGCCCGGTACTCGGCCTGGTGCTCCTGGCGCCATCGCCACCCGCGGCGGCGCTGCCGCGCCATCCGAGCGACCACGAGCTCCGGGCGGTGCCCCCCGTCTACGACGCGAAGTGGTGGGGCTGGACCGGCAGCATCGAGCAGCTGCGCGAGCGGATGCCGGACATGGAGGATGCAGAGATCGCAAAGATGACGGAGCTGATGGACGGCGCCCGCGAGTCGGGCCTCGCCCGTCGCGAGCGGATGCAGGGCATCGAGGTCGACACGAGCCGCCTGGCGGAGATCCCGAGCCTCGTCATCGGTGCCGGGCTGGACGAGGTGATTCATCCCAACGAGACGCGCCGCACGGCCGACCTCATCGGCGCCAGCTACGAGTACGTCCCGTCCGGCAGCCATTTTGGGCTGGTCATGGGGAGCCGGACGTGGCCGCAGGTCGCGCAGAGCGTCTTCGGCTGGCTGGAGGAGCGCCGGCACGCGATGGCCGCCGCCACCGCGGCGCTGGCCACCGCCGGAGTGCGCCGCTAGATCCGTGCTGCCAGGCGCCAATCTGTAACTTTGAATGTTGCGTCGGGGGCCAGACGGGCGCTGTGGCGTTTGCGCCGGTCAACTGGCGCTTGTTAGACTCGGGCCGCCTCCCCCGACAGCGTGCCGCATTCGTCTAGAGGCCTAGGACACCGCCCTCTCAAGGCGGAGATCACCGGTTCGAATCCGGTATGCGGTACCAAGTCTCATCTAGACCCGATTCTGAGCACGAATCGGGTCTCTTCTTATACCACCGTACCCTCATCTGTACCCTCAACTCGCGCGAGTGGGCGAACCGCTCTCTGGCTCGGGTTGGCCTCGGTACTTGAGGGGACCTCTCCGGAACATTCGCCCGTCCGGACGGAGCCGATTCAACGTTCCATGTCGCTCCCGCGTCCTATCTTGCATGA